>NZ_JACVWH010000024.1:0-38845 GCF_020658495.1 Clostridioides sp. ES-S-0048-02 | reverse complement strand
CTATTGATATACCCCAACAAATTACACCTTGTAAGACTGCATCAGCATTTAATCCTAACATCCATATTGAGAAGCCTACTCCAAGTGCTAGTAATACTACTGGAATATACTTGTTATCTAACTGTTTGTACTTCTTACAACCTGCCCCTATAACATAAAGAGCAGCAACTAAAATTAGCAACTGCTCTGGTATGAAACTTATTAAATTATCCATTTATTTTCCTCCTAATTAAAATATTCCTCTCTGTATTGCAAATATAAAGAATCCAACAAGTGTTGTAATCATTGTCCCAATTAACCACTTTAACATGCTTGTAAGTGAGTTTAGATTCTCGCACAATGCTTTTAATTCTGCTTTAGATTCTATATTCGCTATCTTTAATTCGTCTATTTCTTCTCCATGTTTATTTATTCTTGTTTCATGTCTTTTTAAATCTGCGTTGAAAAGTTCTTCATTCATGAAAACCTCCTTATTTGTATTAAAATAAGACTTAGAGGTTATCTAAGTCTTATATGTTATTAAAACTTCTTGTATCTTGTATGATAAATTTATTAATTCTACATATTTATTTTATTGTATTTTAGATTATCTATATATATTTAATAGCAAACCAATCAAAAGTAGCTCCAGGATTACTTCCAGTAAACAAAAATGGTAAGAATACTCTGTCATTATACATACCTACAGCATTATCATTAGTTTCACTACTTTGATTAATCTTGACATAATAATGCTTATCATAAGAACTATTTCTGCGGTCAAAAGAAGCACAATAGCAAAAGTTAGGTTTACTAGTTAAATTAGAATCAAAAGCAATAGTATAAAAGTCATAATAACCCCCTCCTGACCCCTTAATAAAAACAACATTTGGTTTAAATCCAATATTAGTTAATCTAATCCCAGTAACTTTAATTGAACTAGTATCATTATCATAATAACTAACATATGCTAAATTACCAGCCTTCTTTTTTTCTTGATTCAGAGTTTATTCTTCATTATTTCTCCAAAATCCATATAAAATAATATTACTTTTATCAAATATTATTCTATCTCCAAAATTTAGCATAGTTGACCCATCATTTCTTACTGTTGTCCACCCCAGAAGTTCATAGGAACCTGCTTGTAAATTTCCTGTATTAGATGCTACAATTGCACTTGCACCTGTTAGATATGAATTGTGTTAACTGGTGCCGTACCGCTTACACCCGTTCCAGCTGGAAAATTTGAACTATATGCCACTCTATATTTTCCCCACATACAATATAATATTACATCTTCTTTATCTATTATAATGATTTCTTCTGCCTCACTTGCTATTACAGGAATTTGAGCTTTTTCTATATCAGAAACCCACCCACAAAACTTGTCCTTATCCTCTTCTCCACCTAGCGGATTATTTTCACCATTTTGTAATATAGTGACTATATCACCTTCAACATATCTATTTGTATCTATAGGTACTTCTCCTGTTCTATTTAAAGGGTATTCTTCTGGTGGAAAATTAGCATTATAAGTTACATATCTATATTTTTTCCAGACTGCATATAAATGTAAACCCTCTGATTGTACATGTTCATTTTCTATAGTAGCATTTTCAATTACATCTCCACTCTCAGTTAATGACCAACCACAAAACTTATAATTATATTCTTTGTTATTTTCATCATAATTACTTAATTGCAAAAGACTAACTTTGTCTCCTAAAATATATTTATTACTATCAATAGGTATGGTTGGAATACTACCTTGAAAATCATTAGGAAGATTCAATTCATACACAATATCAACACATTTATACCAGATAGCATATAAAGTAATGTCATCTGTAGCTATATATCTTTCAATTACATCTCCACTTTCAGTTAATGACCAACCTTTAAATCTATATTCATTTAAATCTGTATTACTTGGAGAACCTAGTTTGGCTTCCGTATTAGAGAGTACTGTCATAGGATTTGGTACTATGGTATCTTCATCTAAATGTCCTTCTGGTAAGTTAATGTCATAATTTATTATATATTTTTTACTATTTTCTAATAATTGTAATAAGATATTCAAATCTTCTTTATTTACCTTTTTAGTAAGTTCTAAATTAATATTATCCTTCTCTCTATTCAAGCTATTAATATTCTTTACTACATCTTGATTTAACAATTTATCACCTTCTTTTTTATTTAGAGAGCTACAAAAGTAACTCTCCATTTTGAACATAAAAAAGAACTATCCTATATAGTCCTCACCTGTTATTTCTCTATATTCTACTTCAGTTATTTTATTCTTACCTACTGAATTTTTAACCATTTCTTTAGTCCACATACCATTGTCATAATAATATTTTATTTTATCGTAATTTAACATTATATTAATCCTCCCATCATTAAGCTGTAATTTATATTTGCATTTTCCTGTTCTAATTCTTTAATCTTTTTTAATACTTCTTGTTCAGGTGTTAAAGGTATTTCCACATACTCATATGTAATCTCTTTTGTTGCCTTATCTACATACATAATAGGTGCAAAACCTTCTCTTTGTTCTGCTTCTACTACTTCATTAACTAATACTCCATTTAATTCTAATTCTTGAGCTGACTTATTTAACCCATATGTTTGGTCAAAAGGCATATTGTGTATTAAATTCACCTTATATATATTTCCTTCTTTGTGTTCTAATCCTGTTAAATATTTTTGATTGTTCATTTTTATTACCTCCCGAGTTTAACTATAATAAGCTATTTTTTGTACTGTATGTGTGTTTTGTAGTTTTTTTATTAAGCTGCTTCTATCTCCAGTAATTATATTATTTTCTAAATCAATACATATACTCAATACCCAATCTTTGTAGTTTGAATATTTCCAAATTTCTGCTCCATTAGAAGATATTTTTCTAATGGTATTATCATTGCCTCCACTATATATATTATTCTGTAAATCTACACATACTGAATATACACCACTTTCATGTCCTTTATAACTCCAAATTTCTTCTCCAGTCGAAGATATCTTTCTTACTTTAAAGTTACCATTACCACTTACTATATTATCTTGTGAATCTGTACATACTGAGTTTACAGAACTTTCATATTCTTTATAACTCCAAATTTCAGCACCATTTGTTGACAGTTTTCTTACTGTATCATCAGCACTACCACTTATTATATTATCTTGTGAATCTGTACATACTGAACGTACAGTATCTGTATGCCCAGTAAATCTCCAAATTTCAGCACCACTTGAAGATATTTTTCTTACTTTAAAATCAGCACTACCACTTATTATATTACCTTGCAAGTCTACACATACTGAACGTACAGTACCTGTATGCCCAGTAAATCTCCAAATTTCAGCACCACTTGAAGATATTTTTCTCAAAGTAATATCACTACTACAACTATATATATTATTCTGTAAATCTACACATACTGAATATACACCACTTTCATGTCCTTTATAACTCCAAATTTCTTCTCCAGTTGGAGATATTTTTTTTACTATTCTATCATAATTTCCACTAATAATATTATTATTTAGGTCTATACATATTGAATATACATAACCACCTTGGATTTTATCCCATACTTCAGTAGGTGCAGGTAAAACCTCTTTCACAATAGTATCTAGTTTAGTTATTTTGTGTATTTCACTTTGGTTATCTTTTGTAACTAGAATACCTAAATTTTGTTGTAGTTTTCTTACAGTAGTATCATTACTTCCACTATAAACATTACTATTAGAGTCTATAGAAACACATCTGACATAATCAGTATGACCTTTAAACTCCCATATTTTTGTGTCAATTGAAGATATTTTCCTTATAATTTTATCTCTACCTCCAATATAGACCGAACCTTCAGAATCTGTGTTGACTGTAAATATATTACTAGTATTTTCATTATATTTCCATATCTCAGTTCCGTTTGAAGATATTTTTCTTATAGATTTATCATCACTACCACTATAGACATTACTATCTAAATCTACACATACTGAATATACTGAACTTGTATGACCTGTGAACTTCCATATTTCTATACCACTTTGAGATATTTTTCTTACAGTATTATCATAACTACCACTATAAAGATTGTTATCTAAATCTGTACATACAGAAAAGACATAACTTGTATGACCTGTGAACTTCCATATTTCTATACCACTTTGAGATATTTTTCTTATTGTATAATCATCACTAGCACTATAAACATTTCCATTTAAATCTACGCATACACCTTCAACATACCCTGTATGACCAGTAAATTTCCATATTTCTATACCACTTTGAGATATTTTTCTTACTGTGTAATCATCACTGGCACTATAAATATTATTTTGTTTGTCAACACATATGGATTTTACTGGTAGTGTATGGCTTGTGAACTCCCACATCTCAGTACCACTTGTTGATATTTTTCTTATTGTACTATCATGACTGCAACTAATTATATTATTATTTAAATCTACACATACTGAATATACTCCACCTGTATGGCCTGTAAATTCCCAAACTTCTTCAACATCACTAGGCATATCTGGCATTTGTTTTATACTACTAATATTACTTGCCATAGTTTGAAATGTATCACTACTATTAGTTGGTACTTTTTTGTCAGTAATAGCAGTAGCGATTAATTCCTTTCCATTACTGACAGATTGAAAAAGTTCATTAACTGCATCTGTTAGGTTTTTAGCATTTGTGCTTAATTCGTTTACACCTATTTTTGCATCAATTTTAACACTAGAATAAGTACTATCTAGTGTTGTTATATTATCGTTTATTGTAGCTGTTATAACTTCTTTATTGGTATTACCATTTACAACAGTCACTTTTACATCTATATTACTTTCATTAAAAATTTCTATTGTATTAGAATCAACTACAGTATAAGAATTAGTCATACTTTTCTTAGTTGCTTCATCCAATATGGCAACAAATATATTCTCCGTAACAAGATTATGGTTAACTGTAAGTTTAAAGTATTCTCCATCAGATAACCAATCAGATTCAACATAAGACTTACTAAAGGCTACATTAGTTGCAGCCGAACTCATTTCAGCGATTTTTTCATATACCTTATCAAAATCATATGTAAATCTTTCTTTCAATGTACTTTTTTGAGTTCCATCGTAAGTTTCTCTTGTTTGTATTATTTCTCCTGTTGTATTTGTACTTTCCAACTCTTCAAATCTATCCTCAAATTCAGTAATCTTATTGCTCACAGCAGTTTCCATATTTGTCTTAGCAGTATTAACTTCAACTATTTTATTATCAACCTCAGCTACTTTATCATCTACTTTCTTTTGCATGTTAGTTATAGATGTTTGTCTAGTTGATTCATTTAATTCTCTAGTTTCTTCATTGCTTTTTCTTAGTTTTTCATTCTCTTCTCTCTTAGTTTCTGAACTTTGTCTTGTTATTTCATTTGCTTTTCTTGTTTCTTCATTAGTTTCCCTTGTTGTTTCACTAACTTTTCTAACTTCCTCATTTGTATTTCTAGTTTCTTCACTTACATTTCTTACTTCTTCACTTGCTTTTCTAGTTTCTTCATTTGCATTTCTAGTTTCTTCGCTAGTATTTCTTACTTCTTCACTTGCTTTTCTAGTATTTTCATTGCTTTTTCTTAGTTCTTCATTTTCTTCTCTTGTCTCTTCATTGCTTTTTCTAAGCTCTTCACTTTCTTCCCTTTTAGTTTCTGATTCTTGCCTATCTACTTCATTAGTAACTCTTGTTTCTTCACTTGTATTTCTTACTTCTTCACTTGCTTTTCTAGTATTTTCATTTGATTCTCTTGTTTCTTCACTAGTTTTTCTTATTCCCTCATTTGATTCTCTAACTATCTCATTATTTTCTCTTGTTTCTTCATTTGTATTTCTAGTTTCTTCACTTGATTCTCTGACTATCTCATTGTTTTTTCTTATCTCTTCATTTGCTTCTCTTGTTGTTTCATTTGTCTTTCTAAGTTCCTCACTTGCTTCCCTTGTTATTTCATTTGTCTTTCTAGTTTCTTCATTAGTTTCCCTAGTAAGCTCTTGAGTTTTTCTTGTTTCCTCATTATCACATCTTTCAGCTTCATTACCTTTTCTTTGATTTTCACTTTCAATTCTTATATTCTCATTGCCAACTCTTACATTCTCAGAACTTATTCTAATTTCTTCATTAGATTTTCTTACATTTTCATTTTCTTGTCTTTCTTCTTCATAACTTAATACATTTAATATGTCTTTTATTATATCCCAACTAGGCTCATCCTCTATTGCATTTCTATTTATACTTTTTTCAACTTTTATTATTGTAGAAAATGTAGTAACTACCTTGTCATCTTTATATAAAGTTATCTCAGAAGCAACATCACCTTCCTCTGAAAGCTCTATATGACTTAATTCAGTATAAACAGTTGAACCTTCTATAGTACAATTTTTCTGAGTAACTCTTCCACTTGGTAAACTAAAAAATGCTAATGCTGTATATCCAGTTAAATCAACATCTATAGAATCCTGTACTATCCTCATGTTATAAAATACATTGTTGTCATTTTGCTTATATCTAGCTATTTGATACATCTTGGTATTGATGTCTACAATATAAACTCTATCTCTCAATTTATATCACCTGCTTTCTAATACTTCTATTCGTTTTGTAAGTTCTTCTATTTTTTTACTTGTTATATCTTTATAATTTTCAAAATTTAATATAGTTTTTTGTAAAGATAACTGTAATACTGCTAAGTGAGATGTTATATCTTGTGCATAAACGCCTTCACCAGCCTCATCTGACACATCTTTAAAAATGTATTTAGAAATAGGATTATCTAAAGAGGAGTGTATATCAAGCTGTAACCTATGTTCAATATTGTTATTGCTCATAGATTTTAAATTATATGGTGTAAATACATCAGATTGTACTGAGCTACTTTTAACAAAATCTATACAGTTATTTGAAATCTCTTCATTAAATGTACTATTCATCATTCGAGTAGATGTAGTTGCTGTTCTTGATAGTTGATTTAAATTATTACATACTAAATAATCCCAAGCTTTCCTATTTGAACCACAATTATACCAACTATCTGTTTGAGGATTTATATGTTGTGTATTTAAACCTGTATTAATGTAACTTTTTTCATCTTGATAACCAAATTCAAATACTTCCTCACCATCAAGATAACCACTAATCACATCATTAGAAACATATACATATGAATAATCATTATATTTCATACGCATTGCTTTTCCTATTCCTACTCCATACTGTGCTGTAGCATCTAAGGCACATTTTGCACCATTCCCCTCAAATAGCAATATAAATGGATTTGATGAACTAGCACCTATTCTGTCACATAAAATAGTACCTGTATCTATATAATCAGCATTTATATATAATCTATTTCCACTTAAATATATTCCACAATTTCGATTCCCTGTTAATGCATCAAATACTGCTTTTTGGTCACTAGTTAAAACACTTTCATAGTTGTTTTTATCACCTATAGATAACTCATTAGCTCTTATATTGACTTTTCCATTACTATCTACTTGTAGCGTTGTATATCCATCATTATCTCTCACAGTTAAATTTCTACCATTTATAAATTGCCCCTCTAAAGTACCAGTTCTAATGTAACTTGCATTTAAATATAACTCATTCCCAACCATATATAGTCCTTTAGCAAGACCATTATTAGTTAATTTGTTAAATATCTCAAGTTGAGTTATATTATCTATTTCTCCTCCTATAATTGACTCTAGCGACTTCCCTTTTAATGTAAATGTTGTTGCACCTATATGAACATTTCCAAAACTGTCTATATTTAAAGTTGTTTGGCTGTTTCCATCAACCACAACTAAATTTTTAGCTTCAATATACTGTCCTTTTACTTTTCCTACATTTATCTTATCTGCATCTAAATCTCTTATAACTGCATGACCTATAGCTGCTTCTTCAAAATATTCAGCTGCATCACTTAACTTCCTTGTTGTTGCACTAACTTCATTTGAAAATTCATTATAGTTATCATGTGTATTCCCTACTCTTACTCTATAATACCAAGTCTGCATAGGCTTAACTTCATGAAGTAATGAACTTGCTTGACCCACATATATCCTATTTGTATATCCTACAGTATCTGGTTCAAATCCTTTTATTTGGGATGCATATACTTCATAGTTATAATATAGTTTATTATCAAAAGTCCAATCTAATTGAATCATACTCCATAATCCTAATGCTGTGACATTTGAAGGCTCTGGAAGTGTATCTGGGAAATTATCACTTTCAATTACAATATTATCTACATTATTTTGAACCTTATCTATTTTTTCTTCTAAATTATCTATTCTTTCATCTTTAAAATGATTTACTAAGTCACCAATTTCAACCGAATTGTATTTCTTTAATACTGGATTATATTCAGTTTTTACTACCCTTGCAGTAGCATTTATACCTAGATTATAGTCTCTAACTATTATTTCATCATCCATACTGACAGTCTCAAGCATCTTATAGTTTTTATAATCTTCTGTAGTTGATAAATCTACAAATTCAACTTTGTAAGTAACTTTAGGCAAATCAACATTATTTTTAATAAAATAGTCTTTACATTTATTTCTTAAGCTCTCTTCATCCTTTACACCATCATCTGTAAAATCAATTGCAACAATTCTTTGAGTTGGATAATTATTTATATATTTGCTTTCTATATATTTTTCTGACAGTGTAATTTTCTTATTTTTACCACTTTTTTTAATTGCATATGGATATATCTTAGTTATGACTTCCTGTGTATCATAAGTTGCTGTAAGACCTGTTATGTTCTTCCTATATGCTAGTAATACATTATTGCTTTCTCCAATATTATTTAATAAACTTATATTAAAATTATCTCTTTTTAATTTAGATTTGTTGTTAAATAACTCTTTAATATCAGATATAGCATTGTGTGGACTTACACAAGATATTAAAAAGTCTTTATTTCCTGTTATATCTGAATATCCTACAAATCTATTTTCTTCAGTACAGGACCTAAATATTTGATTAAGAGCTTCTTCACAGGTAACATTTTTAAGTTCTAAAATCTCTATAAAATTATTTAACAAGTCATAACTAATATGTTCTGCTTTAACTAATATTTTTCCATCAAGTTCTTTAGAGATATAATAAATCCTAAATAACTGATTTTTAAGTCTTGGAGAAGCATCAGCCATAACTATTTTATTATAATCAATTTCATCAAATAAAAAAGAGCTCACATAATATGTAAACTCTAACTCAAACAACCCATTTAATTCTTCTGTAACCTTTGATTCAACTGCATCTTTTAATATTCCTAATCCATTGTTTTTAAAACTTGTTTCATTTGCTTTATATAACCTAAGCAATCTATAACACCACCCATCTAGGTTCTATCTCTATTTTTTCTACATCTCCAGTGTATGTTATTATATTTTCACCATGTTCCAATGTTGGAAAATCTCCAAACATTCTACTATTCTCATTAACTATATCATTTGTATGAATATCTATCTTATAAGCATTCATAAGTTCACAATCAATATATATATGTCCTTGAACTTCTGTAAGTTCTATTATTTCATTATTTATTTTTAATTCTATATCACCATTTCCAAATACTTTTATAAGAGGATACGAAGCCATTCCAGTATTTATTAACTTAGAATTTGATTCATTTATTGTAATTAAATTACTAATTAACTGTTTTTTGAGTGGTTTACATTCAAATGTAATCTTAAAATATCCTAAATCCTTTATAACTTCTTCTAAATCAAGTTTATTAATACAAACTGCTTCTCTATAATAGTTTGGGTCACTACTTATAATAAGATTTTTATATGAAAAGTCTGTTTGTAACCACATCTTTATTTCAGATGATAGTATGTTAATATCTTTACCATCCACATCTATATAACATTCTATTTCAAGATTAAAATTGCTATAACAACCTTCATCTAAAATAAGACTGCCATTCCTTCCTGGAATCTCTATTCTTTCAAATCTCCGTTCTGGTGATGCAAGTTCATTAATATCTGTAATTACAATACCAAAATCTCTACTATTTATCTCACCATATTGAAAAGAAACTAGTTCATTTTCACTGACACAGTATTGTAAAGCCAAATTATCACCTCCTAATACATAAAAAAAAGATGCTTCAAATTTTTCTTTTGATACATCCTCTTCTATTTACTTTGCATATTTTTATCAAGATATGATATAATAAAAGCAAGAAGAACTACAATCTATTGTCAGTAGAGTGGAGTTCATCATAAATGATGTTATTTGAATTTATGGAATTTGATTTTTAAATCAAACTCCCAACCACTCTTAGTGCCAGCTTTGAGTGGTTTTTTACATTTTCTAAATAACTTACTTATCAAGTAAACTATATAGCTAGCTAAAATACTAGCTAGTACACCTTGTAAAAAATTATCCATACATAATCACCTCCCTTCTTAATGTTGGGAGGATAATCCTTTGTTTGTATGAATTCCACTCTTAGATTATAGGTTCCATCTTCTTGCTAAAATCATTATACCATAATCTGGATATTGAAAATATATTTGTTACACTAAAACTTTAATTTTCGATTTGTAATAAATGCTATTTCAGAACCTATTTGCTCTATATCTTGTTTAGTATTATTTATAAACTTTTCTATATGTAAAGTTAACTCAACTCTTTTATCACTACTTTTTTCGTTATCAACTTTACTATTATTATTTATATTAACAGTTGCATCCTTCAGTAAATTATTTGAGGCTATCCCTCTTGCTAGAGTATCTGAGTATGCTATACTTTGTAAGTTTTCTATTTCATTTCTAAACCTTGCTGCTTCTTTTCTTCCTCCTATAGGTATATTTACATCTTTAAATCCTATATTAGAAAGTTGTTTATTTATAGAATTAACTATGTCACTTAAAACTTTACCCAATGCTCCTTGCATAGATTTAATACCATCTATCATGCCCTGCATAGAATCTTTACCAGTTTCCATAAACATAGCTGGTACTACTCCAAATTTATCCTTAAAACTTTCAATTTGTTCCTCTATACTTTTTTGCATTTCTTGACCTAGTTTTCTATATTCTGCATCATAAGTTTTTTTCAATTCTTCAATTTCTTTTTCTATTCTATATTTTTCATCTTCTGTATCTTCTTTGGCTCTTCTTTCAGCTATTTTCTTCTTTTCTTGATAGAGTCTTTCGTATTCTTCTAGTTGCTCTTTTGACATCTTATTTATTGCTTCTATTTCATTATGAGCTTGTGGTCCTTTAGCTAATAGTTCCTCATACAAATCTTTACCTACTTTTGTAGATAAATCTGCCATATCAGTGTCCCATTTTCTAAGTACATCAACTTGCTCTTCTAGGTTTTCCATTAACTCATCATTGTCAATTTCTTCAAATGTTACAGAAGAAAATAAGTCTGTATAACCCATTAAAGATTTTACTCTTGAGTCATATATCTTTTGATATTCTTCATTTAGTTTCTTTTGGTCCTCAATATATTTCTTATCTAAGTTTGCTACTTTTTCAGCATAATCTTCTTTAATATCATTATATTTTTTATTGAAATCTCTTTCAGCTTTTATTTTCTCTTCTCTGAGTTTTTGTAGTTCTTCTTGATGCTTTTCAGTATCTTCTTTTTCTTTTTTATCATACTTTTTATTTATTTTTTCAAATTTTTCTCTATATTCTTCTTGGTCTTTTACAGACTCCTTATTATATTTATCTTTAATCTTCTTTAATGCTGCTAATTTTTCTTTTTTATTTTTATATTTCTTTGCTTCTGCTTCCTTTATATCTTCGTTTTCTTTTTCATTTCTTTCTTTTTGTTTTTTCTTATGTTCTTTATCTAATTCTGCTATTTCTTCAGCTTTTTCTTCTTGTAGTTTTTGAACTTCCTTATTAAACTTCTTAATTTCTTGAGCTTCTTTTATGTTTCCATTGCCTATTATTGCTTGGATTGTTCTAAGTGTATTTGTTAATCCTTCTTCTATGTTTGACAATCCATCTAAATACGCTTTTGCTGAGTTTTCTCCTGCTTTTTTAAATTGTGAGGCTATTCCTGATGAAGAACTACCTATACCTTTTGTCATAGTATTAGAAAGTTTGCTAATAGAGTCTAGTATACTTCCTCTACTTGATGTAAAACCTTCCATTGATGCTCTAAATATCCTTGATGTTGGTAACATATCTTGCTGAATAAAATTATTGCTATTTTGAGGAATCATAGAACCACTTCTAAAAAGTCCACTTACTTTATCTTTTATTCCATTTATTTTACTTGTAATTCCTCCAAGTATACCGCTTATTGCTTTTTGTGCGGCTTTAAATGGAGCTGTCAAAATATTAGATATTGTACTAAATACACTTGAACATACTGATTTTACTGCATTTGCACCATTACTTACTGCTGTTTTTATATTACTCCATACATTTGATATTGCTGTTTTTATATTATTCCATATAGTTGTAACCGCTGATTTTAAGGAATTAAACCCTGATGTTGTTGTATTTTTTACATTTGATACTGAGCTTGTAGCACTCGATTTAATATTATTCCATGCATTTGATACTGCTGTTTTGATTCCACTCCATATCGAAGATGTTATATTTTTTATTCCATTCCATGCACTTGACACTACCGACTTGACCGCATTCGACACACTACTAGCAATTGATTTTATTCCATTCCATGCGTTTGTTACAACTGTCTTAATTCCATTCCAAATTGTACTTGATATATCCTTTATACTATTCCACGCATTTGTTACAACTGCTTTTACAGAATCTACTGCACCCATTACATATGGTTTTATTGCATCCCAAACACTTTGTATTACGCTTTTTATACCTTCCCATATCGATGAAGTTATATCTTTTATACCTTGCCACGCAGCTCTTACTAATGCTTTTACTATTTCCACGCCAAGTCCTATAATTGCCTTTATAAAATCCCAAACGCTCTGTATTATATCAGAAATAGATTGCCATATAGTTGTAGCTGTTTCTTTAATTGATTCCCATGCCATGTTTACCATTTCGGCAATGAATGAGGTAACTGGACTTAAAAATTCTGTTATACTATTCCATGCATCTGTTACTGAACTAACAATACCATTCCATACATTTGTAGCCATTTCTTTAATACTTTCCCATAACTCGCCTAAAAAACTTGTTATATTGCTCCAAGTATTTGTTGTCCATTCTAAAACGCTATTCCAAGCACTACTAACACCTTCAGATATACTCGTCCAAAGGTTATTACAACCTTCCTTTATACTATTCCACGCATTTGACAAACTCTCTGTTATGCTATTCCACGCATTTGAAACTCCTCGAGTTATTTTGTTCCACGTATCAGCGAATCCTTTATCTGTATTACTACACCAAGTGTCGAAATCGCTTTGAGATGTATCAATATTCTTCTTGATTTCATCTCTTAATACTTCCCATCTCGATTTTATTTCTCCTGTTGTCCAATCAATTTTTTCCACTTGACCTTCTGCTTGTTTTTGAGCTTCTGAAACAATTTCTTCGTGCATTTCTTGTGCTTTTTTTACTGCTTCATCTTTTTGTTTTGTAGCTTCTTGAATTACTTTATTTGCAAGTTCTTCATTTTCTTTCCCGCCCTCAGCTCTAAGTTGAGCTGCTAACTTGAGTCTCTCATTGTACTCTTCATTTGCTGATTTTACAGTTTCATCTCTTTGCTTTATAGAATTTTTCACAACATCTGCTGCTTGTTTTGCTGAGAGATTTGTAGCGTTAGCTCTCATTTTTTCCATTATTGCTGCTTGTTCTGCTTCACTTTCAGACATGACATTTACAGCTGTATTTAACATTTCTGTTTTAATACGATTTATTTCATCTGCTTCAGATTGTGTCAGACTTCTATTTTCTTCACTTGCTTTAGTTAAAATTTCTTTTACTCTAGCTGTACTTTCTTCTACTTTCTTTTCTTTGTTACTATAAGCTTCGTCAGTATTTTTTATTAAAGCTTCTTTTTCTTTGTCTGATAAAGTGGTTGAGCTAACAAACATTTCTTGTAATGTTGCTTTACTGCTTTCTTTTGTTTCATTTAACTTTGATGTTATCTGACTAGACATAGAGTCAAAGTTACTTATTAAAGTATCCTTCATTTCAGTCGAAACAGTTTCTCCAGACCACGACATTCGGTTCAAGGTTGTTGTTGTTTGCTCTTCTAAATCCATAAAAGCTCCAACTGCTTTTTGTGTCCCATCTGATATGTTTTCTCCAAACCTTTCTCCAACTTGAATCGAATCTTGCGACATGTATTTATTCAAGGCTATTCCTAATGCAGTTATTGCGATGATAGCTAATCCAGTCGGACTTATTATCATAGATATCCCTTTTGCCAAAACTGACATTGTTTTTGAACTTGCATCCGCAGTTCCTCTAACTACTGCTAATGTTGTTTTTAGAAATGTAAATGCACTTCCTATCGACCCGATAGCAGCAATGGCCTTAGGTATTGTGATTGCCATTGTCCCAAGTACTACTAATAAAGGTCCTATTGCTGAGACTACAGCTCCTATCGATACAATTATTCTAGCGAAACTAGGATTACTCTTTGCCATTTCGCTAACACTTTTCATAAAAGCAGTTGCCATTTCAGCTACTTTAGCAATCACAGGCATCATAACTTCTCCCAAATCAGACATCATATTCTTCGTTGAATTCAACGCATCTTCAAGTTTTGTTTTTGTAGTATTATCCAGTTGTTCAAAAGCCTTATCACAAAGACCAGCAGAATTTTTCATATCCCCCAGCATTTGATTAAATGAATCCGCACTCTTTGTCCCTTCAATTATTTCTCCCGTAGTTTCATTAACTGCATCACCTAACAGAACATTAGCCGCCTTTGCACCTTCTGCTGAACCAAATAGGTCTGATAGAGATAAACTATTTTTCTTTGCATAATCATCTAATATTAATAATACATCTGCTGTTGATTTTCCTTCTTTTTGCAAATCAGCAAATCCTTTATCTGTTAATTTTTTAAGTATTTTATCTGCTTTACTCCCACTTTTCCCAAGCTCATTGAACATTGCATTCATGTAAGTTGTTGCTTCTGTGCCAGCAATTCCTTTTGCAGTTAATATAGCATATCCAGCTCCAAGTTGCTCTATACTGACATTCAAACTTTTTGCAGTTGGAATTATTTTCCCCATAGAACTTGCTAACTCATCCACTGTAATCTTGCCCTTATTTTGAACCTGTATAAGTACATCACTTACATGAGCCATATCCTTTTGAGACATACCATACGCATTTTGAATAGTTGTCAACACATCTGTAGCTTTTGCTAAATCTGTTAAACCTGCTGTTGCTAGTTTATCTGCTTGTGCTAAAAATTCAGTTACATCTGCTTGCTTTACACTTGCAGATATCGCATTATATGCAGAGTTAGCATATTCATCATAAGCCATTCCAATTTCATTAGCACCCTCTTTTAATGTGCTTGCATAAGCATCCCACTCACTTTTTCCACCTTGAACTTTTTCTGTATTTAGTTGTAATATAGAGTTAACAACTGACATTGCTTGTTCTGTGTTTGTAGCTGCTGTTACTGCTGCTGTTCCCATTGCAATTAGTCCAGTTGTGACTGTCGAAGTTAGTGTTTGCCCAATATCTTTCATTTTAGTTCCAATAGCATCAAATGGCATACTTCTTAATGAATCACTAAGTCTATTAGCTTCTGCCTCAGCATTATTCATAGCTGTTCTCATATCAGTTAAAGAATCTTCTCCATTTTCGATTTCATTACCTAATTGAGTCTGAGAATTTTTAAGTCTTTCAATAGCTTCTCTATATCTTTGTGACTGTTCTGAACTTTCTCCATACATACTATTACAACGTTCTAATTGTTGTTCATATCTTTCTATTTTGTTTCCTATTTCAGTGTACTTTTGCTTTGACTTATCTATTTCACTTGTAAGTTTAGATATACCTTGAGCATATGCATCGATTGTGTTTCTAGCTGTTTTTAGTTCATTCTCAGTCTGTTTTATAGAGTTTTTTAGTGATGAAAATGGTCCACTTGAAGTTGATGCTATCTTATTTAATTCGGATGCTGCTAATGCTGATTGCCTCCCTATTTGTGTCAAAGAATTTGCTGTATCAGAAATTTGTTTTCCCATTGCTGTCATAGCAGTACCAGTAGACTTAGTGTGTGAATTAAATTGACTAAGTTGTTTAGCTGCGTCAGCAAGAGCTTTAAAAAACTTCCCTCCATCTAGGTCTAAATAACCAACTGCTGTTCCTAATTCTAAGGACATATTTTTCCCTCCCTTCCTCAAAATTCCACATAAAAAAACACCTACTATTTAAGTAAGTGTCTGTATTGCTATTTTCAATTTATTCTTTTTTATCTTCTATAAGTTTTTCTATATTGGTATTCAACTGAGCTAGCTGTCTAATTATCATCCAATTTTGTTCTGTTAAAGCACTAAGGTATCCTATTTTTGCTTGTTCCTTTGCTTCGGCAAAACTCAAAGCCATTCCAGTCTTAATAAGACCATTACCAAACAAATCGCTTGCTATTCTCTTTAATACTATTAAATCTTTTTCATCTAAATTTTCTAACTGATATTTCTTCATAAATTCCTGTATCTCATACTCTTTTTTTTCTTCTTTTGTCATATTCTTCATTTTTTCATAAAACTGTTTATTTCTTTCTTTTGTTGCTTCTCTTTCTTCTTTACTAATCTTATCCCCAAATAATGCCATGATATTCTCCTTCACTATAAATTAAACATATTTTTTAATTTAAAAATACAACACAAGAAACATTTTTTCATCAATTATTCTTTACATACCACTTAGTTAATATAATACTAGAATTAGGAACAGCAGTAGGTTATCTAGATTTAGCTTTACATACCACTTAGTTAATATAATACCTCATAATACCTCAAAACAAATTGAGAATTTTCAATCCTTACACATATAAAACCACATTAAAATTGCAGTGAATAACCAGTAGTGTTTTTGATATATCACAAAATATGCTTATATCATAGTAATTTCAATGATTACATCTGATGTATACAATAAATTGAACACTACAAAATTTCTATATTATCATTATATCATAAATTAACATTAATTCACTCTATTCATTTAGAATATTTTACCTATTAACTTTTTTCTTTTCTCTAATACTATTTTTATTCTAAAGTAGCATTTATTTCTCCCATTACTTTGTCATTTACTTTATCTTTTACAATTATTTTTACAGCATTTGAGTCTGATGTTATAGCAAACGCTGTTGTTCCCTTTGATTTAGTACCTGCTGTTGTTTCTTGTTGCATTCTAGTTGAATCGTCTACTGGATAAGTTTGTAGCACATTTCCATCACCATCTGCCACTTGATATTCAATTCCCTCAGTTACAAATACAGCTTCTTTACAATCTACATTTTCATAGTTAAAATCAACAAAAACTACTTTTTTAGCTTCAATTTCAGCGAACTCATTACGTTCATCTGTGCTTCTCACACCTTCAAATGTTAGCTTGTAAGTTCCTTCATCATAGTCTTTCATTTCTATAGTATCTCCAAATTTATACTCTTTTTTTTCATCTTTCTTTTGCTCTGTCTTTGCATCTTTTTTAGATGAATCATCTGGCGAACTTGGAGAGCTACACCCAACTACAGAAATCCCAATTACTAATGATAGAACTAATGATAATATTTTTTTGTTTATTTTCATAATATAATCCCCCTGTGAAATCATTTTCTCACTATAAATTTTACACTAAATCACAAGGCTAGTCTATTATAATAGAATAAATTAATACTATTTTCTATCTTTTTCTTTCTTTTTTAATGCCATATCAACAAAAGTAGTTCTTTTTCTTATATTTTCTTTAGAAGTATTACTATTCTCTTCAAATTTAAGCTTTTTATCATTTTTTATAGCTTCTACTAAAAACATACAAGCTTCATCGAAACAAAAAGAAGTATATTCATCTTTAATTCTTAATATCTCACTAGGCATCTTGTTGTACATTATCACTTGATTTAGAATCCTCAATATCTGTGGACTCTTGATGAAAGTTTTCTAGTGACTTTGTACCTCCTTGAATACGATTAAACAATGTTAATCTTTGTTCAATAGAAAGTTCCAATCCTATTTTTTTAATCTGAGAATATGTAGGGTTAACTAGCACTTCTTTAGCCACTATATCCATCATTTCAAACATTTCTTTTGAGAAATTAGACTCATCATTCATCTTCTTTAGTACTTTTTCACCTGTACTATCTTTACTTTCCTTCTCTTCAACTAAACTCATTGATGCTGTCATTAGACTGTTTGGTATCTTACCAGCCATTGCAAGAGCCATTAAGTCAGGTTGCTTTACTTCTGCAACTAACATAGTTCCATCTAAAAATCTTCCAACTTCTATTACCTCAGTCAATTTTATTTTCTTTAATTCTTCTAAACTTGTTACTTTAAGTTCATTCATATTTATGTCCCCTTTCTAAAAAAGCTCTAGTTAGTTACTAGAGCTTTAATCTATTTATATACTTACACTAACTTCTTCAACCTTATATGTTTCTCCATTTGTTAATCCTATTATCTCTGTTCCTGTTAATGCTGCTTTATCAGACTCAGTACTTGTTAATGTTCCATCCGCTAAAGTATATTTTTTATCACTATTAACTGTAACCTTATATATTTTACCCGCTGTTAATCCTGTTATCTTTTTATCTCCTGCTGTTGCTCCTGATACAGATGCACTGTCTAAAAATACTTTTGTAGCTTCATAACCATTAGGCAACTCTTCTACTATTTCAACCTCATAAGGAGATTGCCCTGTATTAGGTCTACTATTTATAACATATTCATTTGAATAATATTCTCCATCTTTAAAGTTAAGTGGAACAGATTTTCCTTTACAATTTGGGAAAGTAGTCTTAGCAAATTGTCCAGTATCTCCTCCTGGTCCAACAACAGAACTATATATTATTGTTTTAAAAGATTTCTTAGAAAAGGTCTTTCCTACTTCAGGAGCTAAGTATCTCTTAAAGCTACCATCTTCCTCTTTTTCTATTGTTCCACCCTGCATTATTTGAAGTATTTCTGGACAAAATACATTGTCTTTTAATGTTAAATCATATCCTAAGCTTGTATCTTCTGCTGCTCTATTTGCTATTATTTTTTTCTTTATTTTTAATGTTAATTCTTCACCTTCAGAAATTATTTCCTCTGTCCCTATCTCATCAGATGTATCAAATGTATATGTAACTGGATTTTGTTCAACTGTTTCAATTTGAACTAATACAACATCTGTAAGTGGGTATTGATTTAATATTTGTACTGCCATATTTATTACCTCCTAATTTGTTTGTTTTCATAATAACTTAATCTTGTAAAATAAGCTTGTTTCTCATCATCTATAAGAATAGGTAAAGCTTCATAAGCTTGTTTTATTCCTACTATTTCATCCATTACATTTTCAATATTTGTCTTGTATTCACTTACTTTAGAATACTGTCCAATTGGATAAAATACATATATCTCAAATAAATCTTTTATTATATTTTTTTCTGTTGTTTGTAGTGAACCTTTTTCAAATATAACTAAAAAAGGCTCTATGCATAATCCTTGATGTTGCCCAATTGAATACACATTAAAACCTTTATTTTTTAAATGTTTATATATTTTTTTAAACATGTTTCACCTACTTTAAAATCACATCAAGACCCCTTATAATACTTGGTCCACATTTCTCTATAGTTGGCATTATAATTGGATACGGTCTACTTCCTGGATGATTAACTTTTTTAACAGGATGTGATGCTCCATCCCAAAATAAGTAACTTCCTGGTCTTGCTTCTATAACATGTGGTCTTGTACCTTTTTCTAAGTATAATCCATAGTCAACTCCATGACTAAGTGCTATCCTTATAGTATCTCCTTGCCATTCCCAACTACCATGTAGCCTGTTTTTAGCCTCATGAGTATGGTCTTTCCATGGTCTATCATTTTTAGCATTACTTTCTAGTAACTGAGATGAAGTATCTGCATAAGCCCCTAGTGCAGCTTTGGTTTTCATTTCTCTACTTACTAAGGCATTAAGTAGTTTGTTAGCATCAAATTTAAATCCATTTCTCATACTATCTCACCTTTCCTAACTTTAAATCAAAATAAATATTCATTCTATTTTGATTTCCAAGGTCCTGTATAACAAACTTATTATTATCCAAATACATAAAATCACCTTGTTTTATTTTTATTGTATCTTCATCATAAACAACCATTAAATATTGCTCTTTATCTTTTATAACAACACCTTTATCCTTTGTTATTTGACTTATGGAGCTACTTCCTTCATGATATAAGCCTATTACATTGCAAACTATATTTTCTTCATCTGAAGGCTCTCCAAACTCATTTACTCCAACTCTTTTTACTATACCTTCTGTTGGCATCTTATTTATAGCCTTAATTATCTTTGGTTTTACTTTCTGAGCTATCATAGACATCTACTTCCATTTGTCTTATATTTTTTTGCTAAAGTTAACCAGTATAGTTTATTTTCTGGCATGCTTAATCCTCCAGGTAAAGTGATACTATCATTTTCAGCCTTTAATATACATAACTCATACATAGTACTTTTAAAATCTTGATTGTTTTTATTATAGTAATAAGTAATTTCATCATCAGAAAAAAAAGGTGATTGTTCTTCTCTAAGTTCTATTTTTATATTTTTTAAAACTTCTAAATCCATACTATCACCTACTAAATCTACATTTTATAATTTATGCTTAAATTCAACTATTCTTATTTGTTTAGGTTCATAAACTCTTGTCCAGTTTTCACCTTTTCCTAACTCTAATCTTGAAGGTCCTTCTGTTTTAGCTACACTTGCATTAGTGAATTTTATACCTCTTGGATGTAGTATATATGTTTTTCTATTAATTAAATAATCTACTCCAGAACCTTTTTTCTTATCTCTATCTATCTCAGTAGCTACAAATCCTACTGGATTACCATTTCCTAAAGCTATTGCTCCACTACCAAATAGATAAGAAGTATAAACACCTTCTTTTGTTACAGGACAACCATCATCAACTATAACTAATTTATCTTGATAAACGTCAAAGTCTGGACCTGCATCTGGTCTAATAGTTTCTATTAAATTTTGCTTTTTAAGTGCTGATTTTGTAGCTGAATGCATTGCTATAGCCTTTAATTGTTCTTGTGCATCACCCAATAACTGTTGTGCATCTATAAAAGCTGCTGGTGACCATTTTGCTGCATTTCCTGTTGCTGCTGATATATCTAATTTATTTGTTGTCATATTTGCAGATAAGAATATACCATTTAAAACTGCTATAAGTTCTTTTTGCATATCTCTAGCCCAGAAACTTCCAACTAAACTTGCTATTGCTGCCATTGGGTCTTTTCCTGCCATAGCTGCTGATAAATCAGTAGCTGCCCACATTTTCGCTCTTCTTAATATAGCTGCTGCATCTTGACTTGAAGTAATTTTATTTGGTGTTAAATCAGCATCTTCTATTATTTGTTCTGATTCTCCACTTAAATCTTCAAAGAAAGGCATATTTACAACTGGTGCAGCTTGAGAAGCTAAAGCATTCAAACTTGCATCATTTGTAATTATTCCACTTTGATATAGAGCTGATAACTCCATGCTCTTGTTTATTACATATGGGTTAAATAATTCTGGTACTATTACATCACTTAATTTTGTTACTGCCATTTAAATCACTCTCTTTCTTATAAATTTATTCCTGCTTGAGCTGCAAATTCTTTAGCTTTATCAGGGTTTTCTTTTAATAATTTTCCTTGTTCTGTTAAATTGAATGTTTCTTTTATAAAAGGATTATTGACTACATTTGATTTTCTTGGGAAATTACCTGGTGAACCAGTATTACTTGGAGTAGAACTTTCAAACCATTCTTTATATGTTTCTGATATGTTTTTAAATTGTTCATCTAATCCTATAATTTCTCCAGTATCTTTTACTTCCAGCTTTTCAGTGTCAAATTCTTTACATAAGAGCTTTCTATATTTTTCATTTACTCCAGATAGTTTAGAATTTATAGCATAGTCTATAGTCATATTCTTTATTTTAGCTTTACTTGTACTATCAAGTTCATTATATTTATTTTCCCATTCTTTCACTTTTGCTTCTATATCTTCACTGTTTTTACTATTTTTCTTCAAATCTGATATAGTATCATTTGCACCTTTTATTTGCTCTTCTAAGGCTATTTTTTGTTCTTTTAACTTATTGTATCTTTCATCTATGTTTTCTTCCTTAGAAGTGTAAATTTTATCTTTTTTCATACCCTCAATTATGTTTTTTATGTCTGTATCTTGGTATCCTAATTTTTTTAATAATTCTTCCATTATTACCTCCTACACTACGCTTTTATACGAGTTTTGCTTCTCTAGTATAGTTTGCTATTTATTTCTTTTACGCCTACATATAGCTAAAAAAGGCAATAAAAAAACACCTACTAATCTTTAATTTAAGTAAGTGTCTTTAATATATTGCTATATAATCTTCTTCTGGATAAACATTTTCTTCAGCATATTTTAATAATCTATATTTTGTTCTCCCTCTAAATGTTAAAGACTTTCCATTTTGAGCTTTTCTTTCAAATATAACTTCCTTCGTTTTTTTATTTAATACTATTATACCTGATTTTTCCTTAATTCCATCATTCACATATTCATATTTAACAAAGTTTTCATCATTAAATATTCTAAATAATTCTACCAAAGTAATCCCTCCTTATCTAAGCTCTCATCATAATCATATTTTCTAACAACTATATTATGAGCTTCTTTATAATTGTATCCATATCTATCCATAATAAACTTTTCCAGTCTTTCATGTTTTAAAAGAATTAAATCACTTTCCTTTATGTTTTTGCCATCTATCAATCTTTGCCATGATAAAGCCATATCGTAACTTGGGTCAAATCTTTTATATCCATTATCTAAGTTATACTTATTCATAAAAACATGATTTTTTATATTTTCTATTACCTTTTCACTATAACCTGTATTTTTTGCTATAGTAGATATATCAGAAGTTCTTTTTCTTATCTCCTCATAATACAACTCAGCATGCTTTTCTTTTCTAAAATAAACTCCATCTTCATCAAGTAGTTTTCTGCTTATAGCTCCACTTGACCTAGAACTAGAATTATTCTTCTTATTACTATTATACTTTTTATTATCTATTCCTGCAAACTCTAATCCATATTCATCAAACCATTCATCAAGTTTAGAGTTTTCTTCTCCATCTATCCATCTTCTTAACTCTTTACCTATGTCCTCCATATTCATTGGAATATCATATTCAAATGTACACTTTCCTAGAGGATGTTCTAATGGTAATTCTTCTGGAATATATGTTTTTCCATTTCTATCTGCACAAACCTTACACATTCTAGGATGATGTGATGATATCCACTTAATCCCTTTAACAAATGGATTCTTATTACAGCTTTCTTTAGCTGTCTTTTGATATGCATGAGTTATATATGTAGATGCTAATCTATATGCATTAAAATCTATCTTTTTATTACTTTTAGGATATATCTTTAACCAATCATAATCTTTCTTAGCCTTTGGATTAACATATTTTTCTAAATCTTTTGCTATGTCATAACTACCTCTTTTTTCTGCTAATCCTCTACTTACAATGTAATCTAAATCCTTCTTAGTTTTATCTATATTACTCCAAATTCTATCACTTAATTTAAGTTTATCTTTGTACATACTACCAGATATAACTTGCCTTAATACATCTTCATGAATTTTACTAAACATTTCAGTAAATTGTGGCTTTAAATTAACTGAATAGTTATCACATATGTTATTAAAAAAGCTTAATTGTTCATCTGTAGTAGTTTTTATTACTTTTGATATTTCACTTTCAATATCTTTTTTTAGCTTTTTTCCTAACCTATCATACTCTTTATTTAAATAAATTATACTTTCTCTTAAATATTGTTCAGTTAATGTGTTAGAATTCACTTTATTTAATTTTTTTACATATTTATTAGCTATATCTTTATATAATTGTCTTATCTTCTTAGTAGTTTTGTTTGAAGATATATCTCTGACTCTTTCAGCATTCTTCATAGACTTATTGAACTTATTCGCCATTAGTCATCAACTACTTCTTTTGGTTCTTTTTCAGCAGTTTCTTCCTCTGATTCTTCTATATCTGTAGCTTCTGATTCTTCTTCCAGATTGAAGCTTTCTTCTAATATTTGTCTTTCTATTGACATTTGTTGTAGTTCTTCATCTGCTATATCATCATTAGTATCAGCCCACTTCTTAATGAAAGTTTTCCTAGACATTGCTTGAGCATTTACTTGTTGAATATCAAGTAATTTCTCAGAATCCTCATCCTCTTGTAATGGATACTGATTTTCAACTACCACTTCATAGGAATCTGCATCTAATTTAGGTATTTGAGCTATATTATATACTTCTATCATCTCTATCATAGCTCGTATTAACCATTCAAGAGCTGGACTCCATGATTTCATTTTTTCTTCACACCTAGTTATTAGTTGCCAATACAAAGCCTTCATTGATTTGCCTGATGTCATCATACCTTTAAGGTCTTGATTATTTATAAGTGGTATATTTAGTACTTCATGCATATCTGATTTAATTCTATTAAGTGAATTTTCTATTCTGTTATCATATCCAAAGTCAGTAGGAATTGTATTAATTTGTGCCTGTTTTTGGTCAGCAGTTTGAGATGTTTCTACATCCCAATAAGCACCTGGCTTTATTTTAAAATGTTTACTTGACTCTTCTTCAACATCAACACCATATATAATACGATTCATTCCTTTTTTAAGAGTATCTATATCTTCAGAAGCTAGCTTATTATAAGCCATCTGATTATCAAATATCTCTTCTATGTCACTCTCACCTTTTAAATCACCAAGTAAACCATCATTAAGAATTACATAACAAGGTATTCCACTAAGTTTTAAATCTGTATCACTTACTATTTCTTCTATACATAATCCATAACCATTATATATACCTTCACTTAATATACATTTCCCATTAACCATTTCATATTTTTGTTTCCAAATTCTCTGTTTATCTTTTTCCACTTCTTGATTTGTTTGATGGAAAAATACGATTTTCTTAAGTTCATCAAATTGGTTATCAAAAGGCTCATATATAAACTCTAAACTGGGTACAAACATTATCTTTAAACTCTTGCTTTCTTTATCTGCATGTAGTTTTATAGCTATCCTTTTACCAATAAAACAATCTCTAGCTGCCTTAATCAATTTATCTGAAAATAAATTTTTCTTTAGAATTTTGTTAATACACTTGTTTATTTCTTCTGCTTTTTCTTTGTCTAAGTCATTTTCTGGGCTAATTGTAAATATTGGTGTCTTTCCAAATAAAAACCTTGCCTCTTCTTTAATTAGCTTCTTAATGTAATTTGTTCTTTTTCTTGTTTGTTTATAATCTTGTTCCTCTTCTATCCAATGTTGTCCTGTACCTTCATACTTATCATACAGCCTTATAATTTCACCCATTTCTCGTATTACTTCTTGACCATATAAGCCTGTAAGTTCCATCTGAATTATATCTATCAAATCTAACATATTACACCCCCTATCTACTGTTATATTGCCTTTCTCTTCCATGTGTTTTCATATCTAACTCTAGTGCATACCTTGTTGCATCAATTGAATGATTGTCTTTATCTTCTAATTTAGCTCTTACATTTCCATCTTTATCTGTTTGATAATCTATATTTTCAAATTCTCTAGCTATATTTGGAGTTCTGTTTGGGTCTATTACTATTGCTTGCAAATCATCTAACCAGTTCTCTCCAAATTCGATTGAACCAGGTCCTTTTTTAGCCTTTAATGCTCTTATTCCATACTCTCTAAGTTCTGCAATACTTCTTGGTTCTGCACTATCACAAACAACATTAAAATCGTCATACCCTTTTGATTTAATCTTAGAAGCTAATTCTCTTATAGACATTTTCACTCCAAATATTTCATCTATAAAATATATAATTCTTTTCTTTTTATCATAATGAAGCCTTACAAATGCCATAGGGTCTGTTGCATATCCAAAGTCATTACCTTGCCTTATGTTATCAAAATGTAGTATTTCTTCATTTGTTATTGTTTTAAACTCTAAATTAGAAAAAGGGACTACTCCAGAACCAATTGGCTCTCCTAAGTACTCCCATCTATATTTAAACTCATTTCTTATTTTAATTTCATTAGCTTCTTCAATGAAAGCCTTTGATATATGATGATTATCTAAATAAATACTATGATGAACATACGTATTTTTAGGTAATGTATGTGTTTCAAATTTCTTATTAACCCATGATTGCTTTCTTTTTGGAGGATTGTATGATAAAAATATTTTATAATTCAATTTATTAGGTAATTCTCCACGTAGCACTGAATTAATTACCATAGATAACTCATCTTCTGTTTTTATTTCTGCTACCTCTTCAAACCATGCAAAAGCAATTGGATATTTAGCTGACTTTATAGATTTTATCTTTTGTGGGTCATCAAGACCTCTAAATATAAATTTATTTCCTCTTGGAATAAAAATAATTTCCATTGGAGATTTTTTAAACTGAAATAAATGTGTTAAACCAAATATCTCTATAGTTTCTTTTAATTGCTCATAAACACTATCCATGATTGTGTTACCAACCTTTCTAAAGCAAACAGTATTTACAGGATATTTAACCATAGCTAAAGTTAGCCAAAAGGCTATATGAGTTGACTTTGCTGAAGCTCTTCCACCTTTTAATACATGATATAAATATTTATTGCTATTACTTACTTTCCAAAATTCATAGAAATTTTTATTTATTATTTCAGATAATTTTTTATTCATCATTTAAGTTACCTACATCATCAATTATGGTTACTCCAACATTTCCATCTAGGTCAACTTTTTCAGTCCATAAAGCATATCTTTTCCCTAATAATTCAGCTGCTTTATTTCTGTCTTTTATACTTACATCTTTTTTTATTATTTCAGGACCATTTTCAGATACTATTACAACCTCTTCTTTTTCCTGATTTCTTAATATTTTTGTTAGATACTCCATAACTTCTTTTGCATCTGCTATCCTCTTTGATTCAATTTGCTTTAATCTTTCATCAATGTAATTTTTAACCTTATCATTGCTCAGCAGTCTACTTCCATTGCTTTCTGATGCTCTTTGATTGTTATTTTTGTATGCTTTTTTATATGCTTCTGTAGCATTACCAGTTTCAATATAATAGTCACAAAACCTTTTTTGTTTTTCAGTCAAATTTGCCATACCACCACCTCTTTATTTGCTTTATAAATAAAAAAATAAGACTTTAAAATTAATCTAAAGTCTTATTTTTAGGGGATACATATTATATTTAAGGGAGCAAGTTTTAGGAATCGAACCTAAGATTACACACCAGTACTTGCAAATTGAGTGAGGTTACCAAGCCCCACCCTTTTAGACATTTGAATTAAATTCGGATTTAATCCAACATATCTACATATAGTGTATTAATAAGTTTGAACATAGTAAGAATTGAACTTACAGCATCCTCATGCCCTGCCTAGTCTGTTCATATAAGCTAGGTGAATCCCTTAACCTAGCCCACATATGTATTTAGTTTTGAGAGAGAAATATTCATTTCCACAATACTATTATCTCATATTTTAAATTGTAAAATCGGCAGAAAAACGGCAATAAAAAGACCTAGAATTTAATCTAGGTCTTTCATTATACTATCTAATTTTCCATATTCTCTTTCCATTGCTTCAATAGTTACTACCCAATCACGACCAAATTTTTTACAATCGATATTTTCAACTAATTTTCCTGTTGCAACTGCTTTTCTAAGTGTAGAGTCTTTCAAACTCCATAATTTTGTTGCTTCTGCAAAGCTATAAATGCCCTCAAATCGATTCATAAAATCCCCCTTAATCATTACTATAAAATTGAGTTAATAACATAATATAACAGGATTAATGCTCCAATCAATTTAATAGTATCATACAGTAATTTCAATAATTCAAATGTTAACTCTCTGTACTTATTCATTGTATTTTCAGTGACTATGTTTTATAATTTAGTTAAGAGGGAAGGTGCAACTTCCACTCTTAACGTTTTACTAATGTAGGCTATCTATTACCATTTTGATGACTGCTAATAGTGTGCCAACTTCGAGTACGAGTTCAGTTAATTCTTTTATGAGTTTTCTGAACTCTTTTATTTTCTTAGCCACTTTCTTTTCACCTCCTTTCTATACTTTAATTATATCACGTATGCGTGATATTGTCAATAATTTCCATACATCTTTTTTACAAAAAAATAGACAGTTATTAACTGCCTATAAATCTAACATCTTAAACAAAGGTTCTTGTTCTATTAGTGCCTTTTTACCAAATAAGGCTATTGATATTGAACTAATAGCTTGATTAGCTCTTTCCCTTAATTGTCTTTCTTCTAAGTATACTTTATCAACTATTAAACTCCATTCTAAGCCTTCAATATATCTATACCTTATAATTTGTTTATGTATAGGTTTTAAATTGCTTATGGATGCATCTATTGTATATTTTAGTGCTTCCATTTCATATAGTTCTATCTGTTTTTCTATTATCTTTTCTTCAAGAATAATTAACTCATTTTCAACTTGATTACTTATTGAATTAGTCTTACTTATAGGAATGCTGTCATAGCTTAAACCTTGCATAAAATCACCTAAATGGCACTCTTTAAGATTTTTTATTTGAAGTTTTAGACTTTCAATATTAATATGTAATTGTTTGTAGTTCTCAAGGTGCTTTTTTGTTGCCATAAAAAACTCCTTTTTAACTTTACTTGCCATAACATCACCCCTATTTACTTAAGCTACCTTTTTCTTATTTTCTTTTCTCTTTTTCTTAAGTTCACTATATTCTATCCAACCATCTACTCCATATTTTTTACTCTTAGCAATCCATATCAATTTTTTATCTTGATATTTGTAATCAAAAAGCTTTTTTCTAAGTTCACCTTGCTGTGTGCTGTATCCTTTCACATCTATATAAACAACTTCACCATCCCATTTGTATATGGCAAAATCAACTGTATATGTAATAGCTCTATAGTTCTTTCCATCCTTCTTAAATTTAGGCTGTAATTCAAACTTTTGTTGTAGTCCAAAATCTTTAATTTCTCCATTTTCTTTCTTTTCTTTTAAATATAGATAATATTCTGATTCATCTTTGCTATCAAATTTAATTCCATCTATTATAATTTTCTTATTATTGTATTTACTCAATTAAATAATTCCTTTATCTCTTAAAAATTACTAATACTTATTAATATCATTTATAAAGTTATAAACCTCATGTACACTATATCCAAACCTTTTAAATCCTTTTACATATATTCTTATTGAACTTGGTATACTTCTACCTACCCTACAATTTTCGTATCCTTGCCATAAGTTTTCTTTTTCCTCTTGCTTTACCATTTGAGAAACTGCTTTTTGAAACTTATTCATTGCTATTCCTCCATAGTTTTACTAATTTAAAATTAATTTTGATGCTCTCTATTGCTTTTATTAGACTTTCTCTCGCATTTTTTACAACAGTAAATTCTTTTAGACTCTTTTGGAATGTAAAATAACTTACCACACCAATTGCAAATTATTCTTTTATTCATAGAATCACTTCTTTCTTATTTTTCATTATACTTATTATCACAATTTTCGCACTCTTTTAGATTCAATCTATACTCATAAACCCTACCAGCTATAAAACTTCCTATTACTAATATCACACTAGCTAAGATATTCACTTTTAATCATCTCCTCATATTCTTCTCTAGCCTTATCTATAGCAATAAATATATCCTCTCCATTATCATATAACTCTTTTGCTCTCTTAATTGTGTACTCTGTCCTTGAAACTTCCATTATTCCTCCTCAATGTATTCAACTTTCCAGCCACTTCTAGTTTTACTTTTCTTTTTAATAGCTTGATAAACTGCTTGATATTTTAATCTTAAAAAACAGGCTGCACCATCTATAGACTCAAATTCTTTTACCTCACCTGTATTAACATTTCTAATTCTTACTGGCAATTCTTTTTTTATTTTTCTGTCCTTCTTAACTCCAAATTCAGCCAGTATCTTTTCTGGCTTAGGATACACTCTTTTTCCATTTTTTATAACTCCTAACAAACAACAATATAATGCTAAGTAGTTTCTACATGTAAGGTCATCTTCAATAAGGTTGTCCACTACTGAGCCACTAAAATACCTTTCTACTTTAAACATTTATTTCACCTCATATTTAACTTTTCAGATTAAAATGGTAACTCATCATCTATAATTTCAAATCCTTGAGGGTCTAGTCCTATTGTTTCATCTTGTACACTCTCTTTATATGAATTACTTGATTTACTCTTACTTTCTAATGATTGTACTGATTTTGTACTTACTTTTGTAAATGTTCTCTTTTCTCCTGATTGAGTTTGATAATTGTCAACTCTTATATTTCCTTCTAATGCTACTAGCTTCCCTTTTGTTATGTAATTTGCACAGTATTCAGCTGATTTACCTATTACCTCTATTGGTATAAAGTCAGTATTCCTTTTTCCATCTTTATTTATATAATTTCTGTCTACTGCTATTGTAAATGATGCTACTGCTGTACCTGTTCCTGGTATGTATTTTAGTTCTGGGTCTCTAGTTAATCTCCCAACTAATACAACTTGATTCATTTTAATACCTCCACTATTATTATTTAAATTTAGCCTTTTGGCTTTTCTTTATAATTTCATCTAGTTCTTTGTTACTATATTGAGTAAATGTTTGTTCAAAATTAGCAAACTTATTTTTATTTGTTTGATTGCTAGATTTTCTTGATTTTTTATTTTCATGTTGTAATTTATATAATTCTAATTGCTCATATGTAGTTATGTTTGCATCTTTCCACTTTTTAAGAATGCCTTTTAAATATGATAAGTTCATACTCATTCTTTCAGCACATATCTCTATGGCTCTTTTAAATACTTTTATATCTACTTCATTAGATACTTCTAATAACCATTCTGCTGTGACTGGATATACTACTCCTATATTTTCTTCATAGAGCTTCTTAAATTCTTTTAAATAGTTATCCACAGGTTGCTCTATATACATACTACTTTTAATACTGTTATTTATAATACTGTTACTTATAGTGTCCGACTTTTCCATGTCCGGTTGAGCCATGTCCGGTAAATTCGGACATGGTTCCATGTCTGCTTTTTTCGGACATGGTTTTTTTTTATTTTCTTTCTTGCATCTAATGGATATATGACCTTCTATATAACTTCTATCAAACACTATTTCATATATATTATTTTGCATCCTTCCCTCTCTAGTTTTATTTTTATATACTTTTATATAGCCACTCGTCTTTAGTTCATTTAGATATTTACTAAAAGTATCTTTATTTATACCAAGTTCATGAGTCATAATATCCCTTGATGGATAACATGTCCCACTTGCTCCTGCAAAACTGGATAGATAGAAATATAATGCTCTTGCTCCTGTTGTTAACCATGAATCTCTAGCTACTAATTGTGGGGAAAGACCATATCCATCACTTAGTATATTTCCTTTTTCTATAGTTGCTTTGTCTCTGTCCCTCAAGAAACTCACCTACTTAATTATTCCTTTTTCCTTTTGTAATTTCTCATATCCAACACATATCTGGTCATATTCCTGTTTACTTAAGTCCTTAACTTCTTTATTAAACTTATAATATATTTCACTTTTTACTCTGTCTGAATCCTTCCCTATTGTATTTGCTATTGAAAACAACCTTTTTATCTGATTTTGACTTATCTTAATTTGACCATTTTCATTTGCTTTACCAGAGGAGTTTATTAAGTCATTTCTTTTATAATCTTCTTTTCCACTAGTAGCATCAAAAGTATCATTTTCTGTAATGTTTAATAACTGAATGTACAAATACCTTGTCTGATATGTTTCAATTCCTCCTAATGCTTGTAACTCATTAGAGCCTTTTAATTGCAATTCTCTCATTGGAGAAGTAAATACTATCTCTTCTGTTGGTTTTTCTCCATTAATCAATGTTAATGTTGCATAGTCATTTGTAAAGGTCACTATAGGGCATAATTTGGCTTTTTCTAATAATTCTGTAGCTTGAGGGAGAAAGTCTGCCAACTCAAAGTATTTAAAGTTAGCAAACTTGTTTTGACCACTCTTTTTTATATCTAATTTATTAAACTTAATTCTTACATCCATCAATTTTATGTAAATGTTATTCACTTCCATCAGCTTCCTCCTCCATTTCTCTAATATTTCTTTCTAAAACTGACATAAAACCGTCTATATAATCACCACAATCCCCTTGTAATTTGTATTCATCTAAATGCTTTTTAAATTGTTTCAAAGTCCATCCTTTTCTATGTTTATCTATGCAAGATTCTAATGCTGATATTTGTCCAAATTTTACATCATAGTCTACTTCATCCACTGACATGAATTTTAATAAAAATAATCTATCTTCTAAATCTTTAATTATTTCATTTCTTGTTTTCATTTATTCCCCCTTGTGCTATAATTAGCTTATATTTTATATTATTTTTTATTGAGCCTGTGCAAAGGCTCTTTTCTTTATATCTGAACATCTATCGCTCTATCTCTTTCAAGTTCTTCTTGATACATCATAACCTCTCTAAACTCAACAGAAGCTTCTAATTTAATATCAAATTCTAGTCCTTCTAAGATATTTTGACTAGCAAACTTTACAGCCTCCCACCAGTTCAAACTACTAGTTTCAAACTCTTCTAGCTCCTTTAATTTTTTTATTTCCTTTTCTGCTTGTCTAATTTGACCTATTGCGATTAATCTAGCTGTTTCCATATAACTTGCCCCCTTTTAGTTTAGAAATTTAATTTCATAATCACTACATTCTATATCTTCTATTGTTAGAGCTTGATACTCCATACTGCCTCTTTCTTTGTCATAGTATGCTAAATTTAGTTCATGTGTAGAAGCATGTACAATTAGACAATTCCCTTCAAAATTAAGTCTTTTAGAGCTTATTTTTACTACATTTCCTACCTTAAACTTATCTAAATCAAATCTTATTATTAATCCTTCCATGTAACTTACCCCCTTAAAGTAATTTTTTAGATTATTTCTTTTTCTGCTTCTTTTAAAAGTTCATCCAAATTTCTACCTTGATTTCTCTCAATAAAATCATCGACCTCATACCTTGAAATTTTTCTACCATCACCTCTAGCTAGCGATTTTATCAAGCCTGTGCTCACTAACCTACGCATAAAAACTGTATCTAATTTTAAAATTCCCCTTGCTTCTTCTACTGTTATCAAGTAATTTGGATAACCTCTTTTTATCAAGACAACTATATCTTTAGGCTCCAGTACTTTTACCTTTTGTTCAACAGTTTGACTCTTAACTCTATCTGTCTCTTGTTTATTTATCTCTATTTCTATTAAACTTTTTAAACTATCACTAAATTGCTTTGTTATACTTTCAGAAATATCCATGTTAAAATTCTCTCCCCTCTTTTCAATTATTTATCTTCCAACTAATTCGTCTAATGTAATATCTAAAAAATCAGCTAATTTTATTAGAGTATCTATAGTTGGATTAGAATTTTTATTCTTCAACAATTTATATAGACCACTTGCATCTATATTTAATTCCTTTGCTAATTTATAAGGTTTTATATCTCTTTTTCTTAGGATTTGGCTTATATTGTCGCCTATCAACATTGGATTCACCTCAGTTCTACATGGTATAATATAAATATGGAATATATTCCAAATATCATGGAAAGGATACAAAATAATGAGTAAAAATGGATTTAAAGATTTAGAAAAATCTCTAAAAAACTTAGAAAAAAATATTAAAGAATCAACTGGACAAGTTCCTATTGATAAAATATGTAACTCTAAATTCATGACCAAATATACAAACTTTACTTCTTTTGATGAATTATTGAAATTTGGAAATTACAATGTTAATTCTTCAAAAGATTTTGAAGCTATTCCAAAAGATGAGTTTGATATTTACATTTCCAAAAACACTAAGTTTTCTACATGGGATAAAATGCTTAGTACTGCTACAGAAGAATATTTAAAATCTAATCTAAAGTTTTAAATATGATTTAAACTCAGATGGTATTGTACTAATCTCTTTGTTTAATTCATCTACTAAGGATTTAATTTTATTTATTTTAATACTTAAACTATCTTCATTTTTAGGTACAATCATCACAGTTAAATTTGATAGCTCCTTAGGTACTACCTTTGGAGTTTTTTTATTTTTCATTTCTACCTAATCACTCCTTTTTGAATATTCTGTATTTATTTTTCAAAGTACTAACCTAACATTGAAGTTTGATAACTATACTCTTTTTCTATATCAGGTAATATGTTATTTACTTTCAATAAATCATATAAAAACAATCTTCCCTTTTGAGTCCATTTAGTTGTCATTTTTACATCAGTCATTCCATCACTTCTAGTTATATCTATTGTTTCTGAATGAGTGTATCCCTTGCCTTGATACTGTTTATATAGAAGCCATTGCCCACTTTGTTTGTATTGAATTCCTCTTTCATGAAGTATTTTATTCATTTCTTTTCCACTCATTCCATAGTCTTTTGCTATTTGAGTTATAGTGACAAGACCTTTGTTTTTAAGTATCATATCTGTGTAATCTGCCTTTGGTTTTAGTTCTTTTATTACTTGGTCTTTCATTTTACCTTCTAGTTGTAATTTCTCATTTACTTCTACTTGCTCTATAAGATGTTGTAACGCTTCTTTATATGTAGTTGGTAATTTAGGTTGTGAATCTATCATATTATATGCTCCAGTACTACGTATACTTGGTAATATCTCATTAGTTACCCAACGTTTAAATAATTTTGCACTTGGCAACTTGGAACTTAATATTAAAGAATAAAGACCACTTTCATTAATTACTTTCATATTTTGATTTCCACCAGGAGTCGGTACTTCACCTACTCCTTTATCTTCATCATCAACATGTCTTTTCAAAGCATCAGATGTATCTTTATATCCTAATTGTTCTGCGATATCCTTTCCAACAAACCAAAACTCTCCATTTAGTTTGATTACTCTTATTTCTCCAAAAGTCTTATTTTTAAATATTTGTAAATTATTCATACTTTCTATCCTCCTTATAGATGTTTCTGTGAACAAAAAATTCTAGTTTATGTTAACTTTTTTTCTAAAAAAAGTTCATCCATTGTTTTATTTAAAATATAGCTAATCATTATCATTTCCTTTTCTGTAAAATTTCTTTTTCCATTTTCTTTTAAATTATATGTGGATTTTGCTATTCCTATTTTATATGCTAATTCTTCTTGAGTATATCCAGCTTCTATTCGACCAGCTTTTAAACTTCTTTTCTTCATATTCTTCACCTTCCAATGTTTTATTTTTGTGAACTTCATACTTTCATTATATTCACATAAACAAAACTTGTCAATATGTAAGTTTATTTTTTTGTTAACTTTTTTGTTTTTTTTTAAACATAAGTTTACGTTTCTGTAAACTTATAGTATTATCTAATTATTGGGAGGTGTTGTTTGTGGCAACTTTTGGAGAACGTTTCAAACAATTACGAGAAGAAAAAAAATTTACTCAAGATGAACTAGTTTCAAAATTTAATAAAATTTACTTTACAAGTTTTAATAAATCAACAATATCACAATATGAAAATAATAAAAGAAAACCAGAAATAAACGTTTTAGAAAATTGGGCAGATTTTTTTGATGTATCAATTGATTATCTTTTGGGTAGAACTCTTGTTAGAAATCATATAGATACTGTAGCTGCACATAAAGCTAATCCTCATAAAGATTTACCAGAAGAAGCACAAGAACAACTCAATGATTATATTGAATTTTTAATGAATAAATATAAAAAGTAAGGATTGAATCTATGTTAATATTAAAAAAATTAAGAACTGAAAAAGGGATTTCTTTAGATAAATTAAGTACAGACTTAAATATAAATAAATCTACTCTATCTAGGATTGAAAATGGGTTAAGAGAACCAAAAGAATCATTTATTAAAGATTGCTCAGACTATTTTGGAGTATCTACAGATTACTTAATTGGAAAAATTAACATAGATGATTCAAATCAATTAACAAAGTACTTGAATTCAACTTTTCCAATAAGGTTAAAAAAATTAAGAAAGAAAAAAGAATTAACTCAAACAGAATTATCAAAATCACTTAATTGTTCACTAAGCAAAATTGCTATGTTAGAGACTGACAAAAGAGAACCTGTTAAAGAGGATTTGTTAAAACTTTCAGACTTTTTTAATGTGTCAGTTGATTATCTACTTGGCAAAACCTCAATTGAAAATTACACAACTACTGATGAAATATCCAAAATAATTAATGCTTATAAAAGTTTACCTAAAGAAGCTCAAGAACACATTAATAGTTACATAGAATTTTTAGTTGATAGATATAAAAAATAAATATTTAGAGCAGTTCACACCTGCTCTTTATATATAAAAAAGTAATACATACATTCTTTTTATAGGGGGATTTCCATGAAAAAACTAGACGCACTTTTAGACTTAGCAAAAAATGAAGAAATAGAAATTTACTACACTGACAAAATAGCAGATGACATAAAAGGATTGTATATAAACAAGCAAGGGTTAAAAATTATATCATTGCTTAATTCATTAAAACAAAATAATACTAAGCTAATAGAGATACTAGCAGAAGAATTAGGACATCATTTTACCAGTGTTGGAAATTATGTATCTTCAAAAAACAACTACAAAAATAAAATCTTGATAGACAAAACTGAAAACAAAGCACTAAAATGGGCAGGTGAATTTCTTATAACAGAAGAAGAAATAATACATGTTATTAATTCACACGCTACAAGTGTATACGAAATAGCTGAAGAATTACAAGTTAGTATCAACTTCTTACTAAAAAGATTAGAATTTCTATCAAAAAAGAAAAGCATGTTAGACTTAGGAAGTAACAGATTTTTAGTATTAACTAATTTGCCAAATTTCTACATATATGAGGATATTTTTTAAACTTATTTATTCTACTTTTATAGATTTTTTACTTAATAAATATATATTTCAATATTATTATAATAAACTACACATAAAAGCTAAAAAATTGTAAGAATATTAAGAAAATAATTAAGTAAAAACCAGATAAACAAAATTAAGATAATATTGTACATAACAAAAGGATATAAAAGAGCAGTCAATCTGCTCTTTTATATAAATACAAAACAAACATACATTCTAAAAAAGGGGGTACTATTATGAAAGGTGGAGTAAGAAAAAGAAGTAACAAATGGTATTACTACTTTGACCTAGGTATAGTAGAAGGAAAAAGAAAAAAAGTAGAAAGAGTTGGAGGCAATACTAAAAAAGAAGCAGAAAAAGCCTTAAGAGAAGCACTAAATGAGTATGAAAACTCTGGCATAGTATTTGAAGAAAGCAACATCAGCTTATCAGACTATCTCGACTTTTGGTTCAAAGAATATGTTTTACTTAACTGTAAATACAACACTCAAGAAAGCTACCGAATAAACATAGAAAAACATATAAAACCAAAGCTAGGAGTTTATAAAGTAAAAGCTCTAACACCAGCAATACTACAAAACTTCATAAACAAAAAGTACAAAGAAGACTATTCTCAAAGTACATTACAAGTATTAAAAGCTATATTACATAGGTCATTAAAATCAGCAGTCTACCCTTACAAGCACATACGAGAAAATCCTATGCAATATGTAAGCATACCAAAAACTAAAATTAAAACAGAAACTAAAAAAGTTAAAACTATTACACTAGAAGAATTTAATCAAACATTAAATATATTTCCTCAAGATTCATTTCAGCGTATAGTCTTACTAATTGGATTTTATACTGGTATGCGAAGAGGTGAAATTATTGCATTAACATGGGATGATATAGACCTTGATAATAAAACTATCACAGTAAAACATACTCTGATTAAAAAGAAGAATGGAATGTTTGAATTAAGCCAACCAAAAACAGAAAGCTCTTGTAGAACTATATTTACAGGTGATACCTTAGTAAGAGCATTAAAAGAACATAAACTATATCAAAAGAAAATGAAATTAAAATATGGTGAATTTTACTTTGATAGTGATTGGGTATGTACTAAAGAAAATGGTCAACAAGTAACTATTCACACTATGGATACTATAGTAAGACAAATTAGAGAAGCCTTAAACAATGACTTCCATTTCCATTGTCTAAGACATACACATGCTACCTTACTATTAGAAAATGGTGCTAACATTAAAGACATACAAAATCGTCTAGGTCATAGTCAATTATCAACTACGATGGATACCTATTCACATGTAACTGATAAGATGAAAAATGAAACTGTAGATATATTTGAAAGAATTACAAATTAGAGTTTGCCACCCAAAAATATACTACGGTGGCAAATGGGTGGCAAACTCTCATTTATCTATTTTAAAAGCTAAAGTCATTAACTTTATACAATCGCTTATATCATTGTAATTTCAACACTTTCAGTTTTATAGCAACTCTAATTCATATAATATATTAATTATAAATCTAACTAATAAAACTTAATTATACCTTAATTGGATATATTTATCTATTTTATTTGTTTATTGTTGTTATTTTTTCACAAGTGTTGGTATTTCAATAATTTATTGATGTCAGTTTTGTTGTTTATGTTTTATTAT
>NZ_JACVWH010000023.1:0-41748 GCF_020658495.1 Clostridioides sp. ES-S-0048-02 | reverse complement strand
ATTGGGAAGATCTATTAAAAATAAAAACAAATTCTAAGTTGGATTTTGATACTAGAAGAAGTAATGTAAAAGCTAAATTAAGAGGTAAGGGTACAACTACAATAGAAGTTATAAAGGCAATCTCAGAAGCTTATACAAAGACTAATGTTGACGTAGAGGTATTTAGTAATCTATTTAGTTTTACGCTTAGTTTTATAACAAATAATTGTAGTTATAATACCCTCTTAGAGTTAGATAAGAAAATAGAAGAAATAAAACCATGTCATCTTGAACATAAATTTGAGATGATTTTATACAATCAAAATGGACTTTACGCAGGAGCAATGACCAGCACAGGAGAAACAGTTACTATATACCCTTACACACCTAAAAATATAGAGTGTTTTGGAGAAATAATACTAGCTAGTGGAAACAATAAAAGTGCTGAAAGGGTAACATTATACCCTAAACAGGAGGTGATATAGTTGGCACAAGCACAATATTATACATTACTTACAGAAATAGGTAAAGCGGCTATAGCAAATGCTACAGCACTTGGGACTAGAGTTGATTTTGCAAAAATAAAAGTCGGGGATGGTGGTGGAAGTGCATATATTCCAACGGAAACTCAGACAGCACTTAAAAATGTAGTGTGGGAAAGCACATTAGAGCATGTTCAAGCGGATGAAAAAAATCCTAATTGGATAGTTATTCAAAAGACCATCACTGGGGATACTGGAACCTTTACAATTAGAGAAGTAGGGGTATTTGACTCTAAAGACCAACTTTTAGCAGTATCTAGTTATCCTGAGACTTATAAACCTGCTCCGGATTCGGGAACAGTAAAAGAAATATTAATTAAAATTATATTAGCTGTGTCTAATACAGCAAGTATAAATTTAAAAATAGACCCAACCGTTGTTTTAGCTACACTCAAAGATATACAGAATTTAGATGCCAAAATAAATACTGTTGACACTAAAATAGATACAACTAAAACAGAGTTAACAAGCAACATAGAAACTACTAAGACAGAGTTAAACAATAAAATAGGAGATACAACACAACTTGATACAACAGATAAAACCAATATAGTTAGCGCAATTAATGAGGTAAAAACTAGTGTAGATAGTATAGAAACAACAGCAGAGAAAACAACTATAAAAGATACAGATAACTTATTTGAAAGTGACAATGTTGAGGGAGCATTAAAAGAAGTTATGCAGGAAGTAAAAAATAATAGAACTAGTATTATATTTAGTATAAACAGTAATTTGATACCAATGTAGAAAGGAGGAGGTTAAATGGCTACTTATGATGTTGATAGGGGAGTTAAATTAAGAGAAGGAAAACATACAGATGAAGAAATATTTCTTCGTACTTGCTCATATCAAACTGGTGGACGTACTTATTATGGCACTTTTGAAGTTGGCAATGGGATAAAAGTATTTGAACTTGGAAGTAGACTTTATACTACTACTACAACTAATGTGCGTTATTATTCAACTAGTGGTTCTGAGGTTATAGTTAGAGATGTTGTTATGCGCCAAAATGTTTCTGCAAAGTTTGTAGCAAAACCAACTATTAATATAAAAGATAATTTAGGTGTTATAAGTGATGCTTGTGAGATTGAGTATACTATAAGTGATGGTTATCCCGAATTAAGATATAATATAGTTTATAAATTGAATAATGATATTATAGGTCAAATTGTTAATACTGTTGATTCAAAATATAAAATAAGTCTTACAGATGAATATTTATCTAAATTAAGTCATAATTCAACTAATAATATTGTTGTTGAGTTTAACGATTTTAATAATAGAAATATGTTAGCTAAAACAGTTACATTTACAAAAGGTAATACTAAACCAAAATTAAATATATCCTCTTATAACTCAACTACTGCAATCTTTACAGCAATAGACACAGATAATAATTTATCTAAAATAGAGTGGTTCATTGATGATGTATTAAAAGAAACAATAACAACAGATTTGTATTTAGAGAAAACCATCAACTACGAACTTACAGACAATGCAATTCACACATTAAAAATAGTTGCTACAGATGCAGAAAATGCAACAGCAGAAAAAGTTTTGAGCATAAGTAAAGAAATAATGCCACTGCAAACAGACGCTAGTTTAAGTGATATATCAACTAAGTTAGCAGAGATTGGAGAAGGGTTTAAGAATGGTAAAACAAGTATTATAAATACTTTAGCATTAAAGAATATAGACGCAAGTTTAAATAACACACTTGTAGAATTATCAGAGAAAATAAAAACAAGTTTTGATAGTTCGGATGCTAGTGTGCAGGAATTACAAAATAGGATAACAGAATTAACCAATCAGCTTAGTCAAAGGAAAAAGTGGGCTAGTGGTACTTACACTAACACAGCAAAAATAATATTTAATGAAAATCCAGGTATAGTTAACATTCCAATTAATTTAGATTTTATTCCAAGTTTTATCATTGCTTTCTTTGATATATCTTTTTATACAGATAATTCTTCCGAATACACAACTGTTCATTCTTCTAATAACAAACAAGAAACTTTTTCTATACGAGGAACTGGTGAAACTTTTACAGGTGATTGCAAAACTATAATTAAAAATATATCTCAAAGTAAATTTGAAATTGAATTTTTTAGAGTTGATAGCAGAAGAAACGGCTATACAAGAAAAGAACAAATTATAAATTGGTATGCTTATCAATAAAACGAGGTGATAATATGAATAGAAATAATAGAATAATTTACGACCAAACAGGCAATATATGGCTTCAAACTGGAGAAGCAACAGGAGATATACAAGAGTGGTCAGAAATAAAAGAATTTCATTATTTAGATTTGGAGTTTGGAAGTATAGACTATAGTAAACAGTATATAGAGTCGATAAATCCATTAACAAAAGAACCTATTATCAAAGATATAGAAATTGTTTTGACAGATGAACAAAAGAGATTACAAGCATTAGAAGAAGAACTAAGTATGTTAAAAGAAGAAAATAAGAATAGAGATAGTGAGATAGTAAACACAGCTTTTGAAGTAGTAAATATTAAATTAAATAACAATTTATAGGAGGAATTAACATGTATAACTTATTAAAATTAATGATAGAACAAAAGAACTATAGTACTAAGGAAGATTTACAACATAAAATGGATGTATTCTATGCAGTAAATAGGATTACAGAAGAACAATATTTAGAGTTAACAGGTTTATTAAATAAAGAAGAAATACCAGTAGAACCAACAATATAGGTTCTTTTTTTATATAAATTAAAAATAATTTCCTTCTTTAGTTATATATTTTTTATTTTTATCTATAATAAAAAAATTCTATTAAAAGGAGATTAAAAAATGAAGAAAATAATTATAATTTGCATTCTAGTTCTAATGTTAATTATGCCTACTATGGGGGAGATATTTATAATGGTAGAAAATATAAAGCTAGAGGGGATAGAACAAAACCCAACAAGTTGTTATATTTCTAATCCAGGACTTATGGGAAAAGCAAAATGCGATGCAGCATACTTTATTATAGCTGCAGACTTCGTTAATAATTTAAAGGTAAAATAATAAATTAATACATTTAAAGGGCTTAGATAATTCTAGGTCCTTTTTAATACAAAAACTAGGAGGATGTATGAATATAACAATAGTTTTTTTAGCAACAAATATATTTATAAAGTTAGTAATATTAGCAATAGCATTTGATACATTACTAGGCTGTTTAAGAGCAATAAAAACACATCAGTTTAATAGTTCTTTTGGCATAAATGGAGGAATAAGAAAAGTTGCAATGATAGCATGTATATTTTTTTTAGCAGTAGTTGACATACTTACAAAGTTTAACTTTTTATTTATGTTACCACAAGAATGGATTGATTTTCTGAGATTAAATCATCTTGGAATATCTGAATTTTTCTCTATTTTATTCATTTTGTATGAAAGTGTAAGTATATTAAAAAATATGTACTTATGTGGATTGCCAGTGCCTAAAAAACTAAAGGAGAAAATAGGCAATTTACTAGATACAATGACAGACGAATTAAAAGTTAAGGGAGGGAATAAATAATGAAAATATGTATTACGGTAGGACACAGTATTCTAAAAAATGGTGCATGTACTTCTGCTGATGGAGTGGTTAACGAGTATCAATATAATAAATCTATTGCACCAGTATTAGCAGATACATTCAGAAAAGAAGGTCATAGGGTGGATGTAATAATATGCCCTGAAAAGCAGTTTAAAACTAAGAATGAAGAAAAGTCATATAAAATACCTAGAGTTAACGGTGGAGGTTATGACTTACTTATAGAGTTACATTTAAATGCAAGTGATGGTAAAGGAAAAGGCTCAGAGGTGCTATATTATAGTAATAAAGGTCTAGAGTATGCAACTAGGATATGTAAGAAACTAGGTACAATATTTAAAAATAGAGGTGCTAAATTAGACAAAGGATTATATATTTTAAACAGTTCCAAGCCTACAGCCATATTAATTGAAAGTTTCTTCTGTGACAATAAAGATGATTATGATAAAGCTAAGAAATTGGGGTATGAAGGTATTGCTAAGTTAATTGTAGAAGGCACATTGAATAAAAATATAAGTAATGAGGGAGTTAAACAGATGTATAAACACACTATAGTTTATGATGGAGAAGTTGACAAAATACTTGCAACTGTACTTGGTTGGAAATATAGTGACGGAAAAATATTAATATGTGATATAAAAGATTATGTACCAGGCCAAACCGAAAACTTATATATTGTGGGTGGAGGAGCATGCAATAAGATAAATTCTATGACTAACGAAAATTATACTATGATAAAAGGTAGCGATAGATTTGATACACTTAATAAGATATTATATTTTATCAAATAATAAATTGTTGCAACATCTAATCAATATAAAATTTTATTCAACTTAGGAGGATTTGCAACATGCTTAACATAGAAAAATATAAATTATACAATGGAAATTGTTTAGAAGTAATGAATCTAATAGAAGATAAAACAATAGATTTAATTCTTTGTGATCTTCCTTATGGCACTACTAATTGCAAATGGGATACAGTAATTCCTTTCAAATCGCTTTGGAATCAATACAATAGAATTATAAAGAATGGAGGTGCTATAGTACTATTTTCAGCACAGCCATTTACTACAAACTTGATAAATTCCAATATCAAAAATTATAAATATTCTTGGTATTGGATAAAAAATACTACAACAGGATTTGCATTTTCTAAATACCAGCCACTTCGAAAAGTAGAAGATATTAATGTGTTCTATAAAAAGGCCCCTTTATACAATCCTCAAGGCTTAAAAAAATTAGGCAAACCTATTGCATGTAAAAAGAAAAGTAAAACTAAAGATGGGATATATAGACATCATACTTTGTCAAAAGAATATGTTCAAGAATATACAAATTATCCTAATAACGTTCTGTATTTTAATAAAGAAACAAATTGCATCCATCCAACTCAAAAGCCAACAGATCTTTTAGAATATCTTATAAGAACTTATACAAAAGAAAATGAACTTGTGCTAGATAATTGCTTTGGATCTGGTAATACAGGCGTAGCATGTGCAAATACAGGCAGAAAATTTTTTGGAATAGAGTTAGATAACAATTATTTTCTTCAAGGTAAAAATAGAATTGAAAGAGCATATAGAGACAATATAGTAGCTAGTAAAAAATAAGATAGATATTAGTTAGAATAAAATAAAAAGGTGGTAGGTTTCTCCTGCCACCTTTTTTTGGAATAACTTACCTGGACTATTTTAATTAAAAAGATGTTACTATATTATAAACCATTTATAAGGAGTACATCATGTTAACGCAAAGTTTAAAATGTGGCGAATTAAGCATAATGAAAATCTTTTGGAAAAGAAATTCAAGCATATCAAGTCAAGAAATTATTCGCCTCTGTAATGAAAAATACAAGTGGCGGAAATCTACAACAAAAATTCTACTTAAAAGACTTGTTAAAAAAAGAGTTCTGCTTAAGAGAATTAAATTTTTCCACATATATTACATACCTATAGTTACAGAAAAGGAATACATTAAATGTAAAATGAATAATTTAGAGCCAAATTATCTGGATGGATACTTTGTACGATTAATGTCCACTGCACATAAATTCAAAAATATAGATGAAGAAGATTAAATATCTCCTTCATTTATCCCTGCTATATTTCAATAAACTTTCAAGTAAAAGTTGACTCAGCAAATCATGTTTATCATAATGTTTATTTTCATCTGCAAATTTATTAAACATTTCCCACACTGTATTATTCACCCTAATTGTTGTTCTTTTTATAGAATCATCTGGAAGATCTATAGATATATCACCTTCTCTAATGACATCTATATGATAACTATCATCTTTAGTTTTAAACCATTCCAGCACACTCTTTATATTATCAATTTCACTAGATAAATATTTAATATCATCATCAATTTTATTATCAATGATACTTATATGATATTTGTCATCATCAATTTTGTTATCTTCTACAAACCTATTTCCAACTCTTTTATATCCTTTTTTATTAAGCCACTTTCTTATAGTGCTTTCATTTACTTCTAACTCATATCCAACTTTTTTAAGACTTTCAAATTCATTTAATTTATTATTAATACAATCAACAACTTCATTAATATTTTTTTCTTTTAAATCACTCCAAGTCATATATAAACCTCCAAAAAAAATAATAGATTACAAGTATCATATACTTGTAATCTATTATACATACTATAAACTAAATCCTTTTTTATTTCATCATTTTTTTGTATCCTTTTGCATTTGCAAAAACATGTTTATCTACATCACTCATGACTATTATACCAGGTATATTCTTTTTAAATGCTTCACCTAACAATTTAGCACCTCCACCCATAACGACAACCGCAGCTGTACTGATTGGATAATTTAATTTTAACTCGTTATAAATTTGCTTAAACAATGAAACAGATGCATCTATATTTTTCTTTATATCTTGTTTTTCACCATTTAAGTAAAACCCTTTGTCTATATAGTCTTGTATTTTTTCTCTTTTTATCTCAACTTTACCCAGAAATCTTTCATCCATTTCAAGGGATTTTTTTATTGCATCATATATATTTATCGTTCCTATATTTATAGAATAAGGATCAGTTGCTTTATTTCCTTGCACAAGTGCAATATCTGTTGTCTTCCCGCCGATGTCAATTAGTACAACATCTCTTCCTGCAATTTGGTCAACTATATCTTTTGCATAATATAAATAGCCTGTGATGCCCTCTGGAAAAACTTGAACAGATCTTATTGTTATATCTCTTTTAGTAGTCTCATTTCCTCTTGTAAACTCAACATGATATTCTTTTCCTTGTAATTTTTCAATAAGATTTTTTCTTAATCCAGCGAATTGTTTCACTGGCAGACCTAGTCCTAAATCAACAGTTTCATCGTCTGTATTTCTGCATATAGCCCCAAGTAAAAGTGGCAAGAAGTTTTCTTTCTCATATTTAACTATATTTATTTCCTCATCGCCTTCGCCTAAATAATATGTTTTATTACCTATTTTAATGCTATCTGAATCTGAACCAAAGTTTTTTACCTCTGTAACTTTACTTTCAAAAATATCATCTGAACTTGTTTTAACTGCATAATTTCCAGTATCTATACCTAATTTACTCATTTGTATTATTTCCCCCTTTTATTCTAAACTTCCAAACTGAACCTCCCATGACTAAAGTCACAGGGTTCCTGCTTCATAGAATTTCGCATACTAAAATATGTCTTACCAATTCTCCACAGGCTATCCCCGTAGTTCCTACGGTTCTTACATACATTATCTATTTTAAACTGTTATTAGTCTTAATCCTTCTTTTAGTATATTTATACTCGCATTTATATCTCTATCGTGAGTTACATTACAACAAGGACAAATCCATTCTCTTATATTTAAATTCTTTATTTCCTCGTTTTTATACCCACATTTATTACATATTTGTGAACTTGCAAAGAATTTACCTACCTTTACAACTTGTCTACCATACCAATTAGCCTTATATTCTAATTGACGAATAAATTCTGACCATGACACATCAGAAATTAAGCGAGATAGTTTACGATTTCTAGTCATATTCTTTACTTGTAAATCTTCTATGCAAATAATATCATTCTCTTTTATTAATTTAGTAGATAGTTTTTGTAGAAAATCCTTCCTTTGATTAGCTATATGTTCTTGAAGTCTTGCAACTTTTAATCTTGCTTTATTTCTATTTGAACTACCAATTGTTTTTCTCGATAATTCTCTTTGTAATTTAGCAAGTTTGTTTAATGACTTTAGAAGATACTTAGGATTTTCTATAAATTGTCCACAACTTGAGATACAAAATTCTTTAATTCCTAAATCTAAACCTATCTGATTATTAGTATTTTCAAATGCTTCAATATCTATATCAGTACAACATAATGATACATAATATTTACCACTTGGTTCTTTGGATATAGTAGCATTAAGTATTCTCCCTTGAGGTACTTGTTTATCCCTTACTTTAACCATACCAAGTTTAGGTAATTTTATATATTGACCAAGGTACATAATATTTCCATTTGTAAAATTCGTTTTATATGAAAATCTATTAGTTTTCTTTGATTTAAATTTAGGAAATCCTGCATTTTCTTTAAAGAATTTTTTATATGCGTTTTCTAAATCTTTTAAGGTGTTTTGTAGTGAAAATTTATCAGGTTCTTTAAGCCACTCTAATTCTTTTTTTAAATGGGTCAAATCAGAACTACACTGTTTATAAGTAAAAGTTTCTTTATCGTTTTCATAAACTTCTATTCTTTTAGCAAGATATTTATTATATACAAATCTACAACATCCAAAAGTTTTGTTAATTAACTCTTGCTGTTTTTTATTTGGATACATTCTAAACTTATAAGCTTTTTCCACTACTATCACCTCACTTTACTTGTTTTTATTAATATATTTCGTTACTCATCATAACATTAACATATATAATTTACTTAAAACAAGTATTTTGAAGGTTTTTATATTTATTTTTAAATAACATATGTAAGAACCATAAGCCCTTAACTTTTATCATTTTTGAGGTTGTCGTTCACACAAGTTCGCTACTACCTATGCAGTTCTCTTATGAACTTCTTACACTTTCATGTAAGCACAGACTATATCTTATCCTTCGGCATTATCCGTTAAGGTCTACCCACTTCCACTACCGATAGCTTGTAGTGTACTTCCCTCAAGAGGAATAGTCGTTGAAGTTTCTCCTATTCGGAGCTTACCTGCTGATTGCCCATTTTAAAGTACTTAGGGTTTAACCTTATACCATCTAACCAATTTTTTCTACTTTCGTAACTTTCACACTTAGGTTTATTTCATCCTTATGTTTTAGTTTGGTTAGCTTTAGGGTTTTCCAGCAATTCAAGTAGTATTGGATAGGTTCTATCCTATCTCTACATATAGGTTTTCCTATATGCTGACTATTTTAGCTACTAACTCATGACTAAAGTCACGAGTGTGTGTAGCTATTTTTTAATCAAAATTATTTGCTGGATCTTCTATTTCTTTTTTCTGTTCAACTACAGCATTATCCTTTTTTTCATTCATCTTTTCCCAAACTAACTCTTTTAAGTACGCTGTAGCCGATATTTTGTCCTCTAAAAACTTCTCTATAGCCTTTTCTTTTTCATTATTTTTAAATGTCAAAAGTATTTTAGCCATACACTCACTTCCTTTTTATATAAATATTATAAAATTTATTAATATTTATATATATTTTATAATATTTTATATAATAATTCAATAGTTTTATGGAAAGTTTTATTATAAAAATACATAAATTTATTAATATTTATATACATTTATATATATTTATATATTTTCACAAGATACTTATTTTATTTTGCACAAAAAAGAGTGTTTCACTTATTTCTAAACACTCTTTTCATAGATAATTATTTCTTTTTCAAATTTATAGTTTCCTCAGACCCATCTCCTTGGTATTTCCCATTTTTTTGACCTTTTATTATTTTTTCTTGGCCAACCTCTATATCTTCATTCACAGTTCTAATTACTTCTTTGCCAGCTAAAAACTTATATGAGTATTCAAATTTTTGCTTAAGCCCTTCCTTTTCATCTTTGTACTTTATTTCTAATGACGATTCTTTTTCAGAAGTCGAAAGTTTAATTTTTACAATTTTCTAAATATTTTTACTTTTTTCTATTCTATTGCAATAGAATATATGATATAATTTAAAAAAGGAGGATTCAATAGCAGTTTTGACTGGTAATATTTAACCAGACAAATTAATAAGAAAGGGTGATTTTATGAAAAAATTTTCTAAATTATTTATTTATCTATCTTTAATGTTTTCTCTAATACTATTGATAACAGGCAGAAGTTATGCAAGTGACTCAAGCAACGAAATAATACATAAAGTTAAAGTTACAATTACAAACGATCAAACAGGAGAAATCACTACTTTAAATCCAATTGCATATAATAATAAATCAACAAATACAGGATGTGAAGTTTTTATTCCAATAGGAGAATTGATTACTCCTTTTGAATCTACAGGTGGAACACACACATCAGGAGGAGTAACCGCTAAGTTGAATGTTGATTATGATGTTAATTCTACCAATGAAAAAGTCAGATTAAATAGAGTTTATGGTAGTTGGACTCCAAACTCTAGTTTATATACTTTATCAAATAGGTCAGTTAATGCACATTCTGGTGTTATTACTGGTAAAAAATTAACTAAGAGCCCAACATCAAATACTTTCTCATATACTACTGGATGGGGATACAACGATAGAGCTTGGGGCAATAATGCACCAAGAGCTTGGAGCAGTGCTAAAATTCATGTTCAGGGGATGACTGCAACACATACGATTAATGTCGAGTTCACATACTCTTAAAATTTTGAAAGTAGTTGGTGATTATGAATAAAGAAAATATATTAAATAATATATTTCTTATTATTTATCCTTTTCTAGTATTAATAGCTATGTTTTTTAACTCATCATTATATGAACAAATAATAAGATTTAATATTAATAAACTTCAATTCCTAATTTTTATATTAGTTTATTTTTTAATATTTGCATTATTTATATATAAATTTTTCATAAAAAAAGAAAGTTTTCATATAATATCTTTGATTATAGGCATAATTTGTATAATAATAATGCAAATTCCACAAGTCTTATTAAAGATTTCACACAATTTATTCAATATTGTTTATAATCAACTTCAATTAGAGATATTTATGTTTGGAACAATTTTAACTCTATATATAATAATGATTATTATGTATTATAAAAAAAATAATAAAAAAACAAGAGATTAATACCTCTTGTTTTTTTTATTATTTTAAAGTTTATCTAAAAATTTTTTATATTTACTATTTAACAATTCCATAAAAGAGATTTTTGACAATCCAATTTTAACAATTCAATATAAGATTGTATCATTTTGAAGATTTTATGATATAATAAAAGCAAGAAGAACTACAATCTATTTTGCGTTAGAGTGGAGTTCATCATAAACATAGTTTATTTTTTGAATTTAAACATAAATTTAAATTCAACCTGTAAGTCACTCTTTGCGCGAGAGTGGCTTTTTGCTTTTTTGAATAGTTTACTAATTAAGTAAACTACCACGCTAGCAGTTAAACTAGCTAAAACGTTAAACAAAAAGTTATCCATGAACTCACCTCCCCTCGAATCGTTGGGAGGATAATCTTTTGTACATGAACTCCACTCTATAGATTGTATATTACGCTCTTCTTGCTAGATTTAATTATACCATATTTTGCAATATCTGGTTAATAACTTGTACTACAATATTCAGAAAGCTTATCCCATTCGCAATTAATATCAATTATCTTAAGAATGTCATTAACTTGACTATTCAAATCTATAATATCTGCTTTAGACATCAAAGGATCTTTCATGATTTCATTTAGAAAAATATTATCAATGACTAAACATACATTTTCTGATAAATATTCACGTTTTACTGAGATTACTGTTCCAACTGTACTTTCTTTTAGTGTCTTATATGCTACACTCAATATACATGGCTCTAAATCAATTCCTTCTAGTGTTGTTTCAAAAGAATATTTTATTTTTATATTTTCATTTCCAATAAATATTTCTTCATTGTTGCTTATCTTCTTTAATTTTCTCATTATGTGTAACATCTTAGCATTTACTTCATAGTTTATTCCATATCTCTTTGATGCCAAACTCGACATCAAGTCTCTTTCTGAATAAATTACCCATTGTCCATCATAGAAAAATTTTGTTTTTTCAATATCCATTTCTCCTTTTGCAATATTGAATTTAGGTTCTAATTTATTTATTAAGTATATCTCATAAAAATCCATAGTATATTTATTATCTAATTCCATATACTCAAGTCTTAAATTCTTATTACACCAATTTTCTTTTTTATTACTTAAATGACTAGTATGTCTATCACAAATGTTCTCCGTTTTCCCAACATACAAGCATTCTTCTGTAGCTGGATCAATATATTTATAAACATAATACATTTTTATTTTCTCCAATTCTTATTTATAGTAATATCCTTCTTCATTTACTAGACCTTGATCAAACAAATTTCTCCTAATAGTTTCAAGTCTGACAGGATCTTTGCTATAATCAATTTCTCTTTCTTCTTTTTTAACATCTTTATCATCCCAATATTTGTTTAATTCCTCTTTAAACTTTAAATCATCTTTTTGATGAATTATAACTTCACTTATTTTATTTGAAAGTGTTGATTTGAAAAAATCATAATTCTTTGTATTTATAATGTCAGTATTATCTCTTTCAAGTGCTATGGCAATAGATTTATTAAAAGCATTCAGATAAACATCACTCTTGAAATCAAACTCTTTAAAATCTTCTTTAAATAGTTTAATTGTTCCTGTTGTAAAAATATTTTCATTTGGTATATAAAAACCAAAAGATACTTCATTATCCTGTTTCTTTTTAGGTATATAATCTTCAACCAATATATCTTTATCGAAATATTTTCTAGGTTCATAATCTATCACAGAAAAAATTATCTCATCTATTTTTCTATTTTTTCTTTTTTCTTCTTTTATTGAAACAACCATGTTGCCTTTTTTATTTATTTCATTCATTGCTCTTTTTAGAACATTTTGCTTAAAATATTTATACTCTGGATATACATTATCTTTTAATTTCAAATAAAATCTTAATTCATCTAATTTATATTTTATCTCCACTTCCTTATTTTCTCTGCTCCATAGTCTAAATAAAGTGTATAATCTCTGAGTATATGCACCTCTAAAATTAAATAAAACTGATAAATTAATAGCTGTATATCCATTTTTCTTTTTCTGCATTTTTACAAAATCAGTTATATGATTATATAGAACTTCATGCATCATAATTGTATAAATTTGGTCTGTATGATCCAATTCATATGTATTAATTAAACCACTTCCAAAAGTTTTTAACTTGCCAGTTGTCTCTTCTATGTAATCAAATTCCAGGACACTCTGTTGAAACATGTTCAAAATTTCTTTTATATTTTTATGTTCGTAATCATTATTATTTTTCATAAATACTTTTAGTTCTTCTTTTGATATAGTTGTAACATAAGAGGAATTTTGTTGTTTCTGAGCATTAAAAAGTATTTTGTAAAATAATTTATTTTCCACATTTGTAAAATCATATTTACTTTTTATTAAATTATTTGGTTGCATTAAAATTTCTTTTTTTTCCAAAATTTATCACCTCATATAAATTATAAAACTTGATTTAACAAAAGGTCAACTATTTTTAAAATACACTCACTTTTGACCCTTAAAATGATGACCTTTGACCCTTAAAATGATGACCTTTCGACCCTTAAAATGATGACCTTTGACCCTTAAAATGATGACCTTTGACCCTTAAAATGATGACCTTTGACCCTTAAAATGATGACCTTTCGTCTCTGAAACCTAGATATACCAATTATTATAGCTTGTCTAAAAACTATTAAAGACTTTAAAAACTGTTTTAAAAACTATTAAAGACTAGAAAAGATGTCTGAACTATTCTCTTCATAAAGGCTCTATAAAAATATTATCTCTAAAATAGAATACTGAAAAAGTAATTCATGAAATAAATACCATTTTAAGGCTCTGTGAGGCAATAAGAACTATTTTATTTACTATCTTGATGTTCTTTACCTAAAAAGATGTAAATTTGCTTAAAAATGGAAATATAAGGTCATATACAAAAATAGAGAACCAAATAAAATTATATTGGCTCTCTATTTATCTTCTTCCCAATCCTCGATAAATTTCTCTAGACTTTTTAATTTATTTTCAGATACTTCTTCATCATCATGTAAAGCACTTAATAAACTTTCAAAAGAATTTCTGTGAAAGAAACTAAAGAAACTTTTAGTCTCAACCTTCAAATACTCTTCTTTTCCTATTAATGCTTTATAATATGTAAATCTATCTTTCTTAACAACTTCTAAAAAACCCCTACCAGTTAATCTTCTCAAAAAAGTTAACATAGTTGACTTTTTCCATTCATATTTTTCACCTAACGTTTTTAAAATTTCAGTAGATGCAACTTCTTCATCTTCACTATCCCAAATAAACATCATGACTAGTAATTCACTTTCTGGAAGTTTTTTGATTTTCATAATTACACCCCGCTTTCAAAAGTATATCTACAATACTATTACAATAGAGTTGACTACACAATACTAAATGTCTAAAAATGTTATTCCAATTTTTACCAATTAATTTATTTTTAAAAAGAATTTAAGTAATAGTAAATAAAATAAAATATTATCAAAATTTATCAATATAAAAAGAAATATAAGTATAAATTTTTGTCTTTATATATTGATTGTATACAATTCTATTTTTGTAAAATTAAATTTTAAAAAAATATTTAAAATGGTAAAATTTGACATTTGATTAATGTTGAATGAGGTGTTACAATTGTAACATAAAGAAGATATATATCGAAATAATACATATAAAACTACGTACGTAAAACACTTTTAAAATAATCATATTACTTTCAAATTTAAACTCATCTTAGGGCATGACGTATACAATCAAAAATATAGACTATATCAGTTTTAAAACTTAAAAATTGAAGAAAGGAGTCTGTTGTTTTTTTCAAAAGTGGGGTAATTGTAAGAATATAAATCAGAATATTTTGAAAATATGGGGGCAAGATTATGAGAGATTTAGAAAAAGAGAAATATGAAATAATTGAAATGATAAAAAAATTAGATATTGATAAAGATAAGAGAAATTTATTAATGATAAAAAATTACATTTTTGGTCTTTTGAAAAAAATAGAAGAATAGCAATTGCTATTCTTCTATTTCTAATAGGGAATCTATCATTTTGTCAAATACAGTTAGATATTTCTTATTTAGCTTGAACATTTTAGTTATAATCTCTCTTTCTACTTCATTTTCTGTTTTACTTAACTCTCCAACCAAATGCGCAAATTGTTCGTCTAGCTCTTTAATAAAAAACATTTCTCCAACTCCGTTTTTAAGCCAATCTTCTGATATGCTCCAAGTCTTACAGATATCATTTAAAGTTCTTTCGCTTACATTTCTTTTACCATTTTCAACTAAAGATATAGTATTTCTTTTTAGATTTAGTTTGCTAGCGAACTCTTCTTGACTTAGATTCAAATTTAGTCGCAATTCCCTTATTCTTTTATTTTCTTCCCTTATTTCATTCATATCTGACATATTATCCCTCCATAAAAATATTATAACCTGTAGATGCTTACAAGTCAACAAAAAATAAATAAAAAAGTATTACATAGTAGTTGACTTGTAAGCTTTTTGGGTTTATAATTGTATTACACAATCAATAAAAAGAGAGGTGATTAAAATGACAGATATAAATGAAATAAGAGAAGAAGTATGCAGAAAAATAGAGATGCTTGATCATGAGAAACTTAAATTAGCTTTACACAGAATAGATATATTAAAAGAAATACAAGACATTGAAGAAGGGAAAGATCTACAAAGTTAAAAGAGGTGAAAATATTGAGAATTTCAGATTTTAATAGAAATCACATAGGTAAAGCAATTCAACTTCAAGAAACAAGATTTGATACAAGTACAAATTGCATCATTACAGAAGTGGAAGTAGGAGAAATAGTTGCAATGTACTACATGCAAGAAAATGATGATGTAGGATACAAGGTAATAACATATGAAGATTTAGAAAATTATATAATAAATGGCAAAGGGAGTAGATATAAGAGCTATTATAGGGTTTTGGTGACTTTGAGTATTGTTATAAAAAGAGGTATAACCTCTTTTTATAACTCTTCATTTTTAATTTTTAGATATGCATTGTCAATTATTTTTTCTATTGCTTCTCTATCTTCATCTTCCAATGCAAATATCTTTTTTATCATAGTTTTTATTTCTTCACTAGTTTCTAGATCTTCTGTAATGTCAACGAACATTTCACCTTCTCCATACAATAACCATTGTTCATTTACATTAAATTCCCTACAAATGTCATTTATGGTTCTCTGTGGTATCTTTCTATGACCTGTTTCATACGAAGAGATTTGTGAAAGAGACAAACCTAACTTTTTGCCAAAATCCTTTTGTTTTAATTTTTTTGAAAGCCTTATATCTTTAAGTCGTTGTCTTCTTTCATTATCTTCTAAGTTTTGTTTTTCCATAACGTCACCCCTTATGAGTATAATTATAACACTTAATAATACGCTTTGCAATTATAAATTTTTAAAAAATACGCAAAACAAAATAAAAACTCAAAGCGTATTGACAGAATATGCAAAGCGTAATATAATTGAATCACAGGAAGGAGTGTTAGAATGAATCAAGAAAAAGAAAAAGCGAATGATTTGTTATTAAAACTTGAACTTCTTAAAAAGATAAACCCTCAAGAGTTTGGATACATAAGCGGAAGAATAGACGTAAATATTGAGAAGTTAAAACAAGAAGCCGAAAGAAATAAAAGCAAAAAAATAAGATATAGGAAGGGGGCTTAAAAATTGACTTTTAATAAAAATCAAATAGGAACAGCAGTTCAATTACAAGATATAAGGTTTGATACAAAAGTTGATTGCATCATTACAAAAGTAGAAAAGAATGAAATACTAGTCATGTATTATGAAAAAGAGACAGAGGAAATAGCATATAAAACTTTGACTAAAGAGGATCTAATGCTTGATGACTATAAACTTAAGTTATTATCTTAAAAAAGTAATTTGTGAAAGGAGGTGATAAATTTGAGGTTTAATGTACATGGATTTGACCAAAAAATGGCTATTGAATTTGGTTTATCTAATGATGAACTTTTAATTTTAAGACACTTTGAGGATTTTGTTTGTAGTGGAAAAATGGATTCTTTTTATGAAAATGGATACATGTTTTACTGGGTTAACTATGAAAAGTTCCTTAATGACTTGCCTATACTAAACATAACTAAAGAAAGATTAGGGGAAATTATGGTTCATTCTCTAGGAGAGAGACCCAAAGGCTTGGATGCTAAATTGAGTTCTTATTCTGAAAAGATGTTAAAAAAAGTTAAAAACAGAAAATATATTGGCATATTAAGAAGCAAAGCGATAAAAAATCCAACTATAGGAATTAGAAGTTACTTTTCATTTACGAATAAGTTCTATGAGTTAAAAAGACATATAACTAGTAATGATAATGAGATAAATACAGATTCGGTATTGATACCAGATAGAGTCGGTATCAATACCGATACAGACTCGGTATTGATACCGATACAGACTCGGTATCAATACCGCAACAAAGATTATTCTATTAATGATTATTCTATTAAAGATAATATACCACCAAATAAAAAAACAAATAACAAACCTAAAGTTGATTATTTAGATCTATCATTCTTGGACCTAGATATAGAAAAAGTAAAACTAACTAAAGATGAATATGACAAACTTATAAGCAAGTTTGGGAAGAAATACATACATGATAAAATTGTTAGTTTAGAAAACTATATCGTAAATGGAAAAGGGAGTAGGTATAAGAGCCATTATAGGGCCCTATTGACTTGGGGAAATGGAGATATGAGTAAAGGTATATTAGAGCCAGTTGCAAAGGCTAAGAATCCACTTAGTGGGTTTAAAGAACTTTAAAAATTAAATAGATAGGAGGTAGACAAGATGAGTGAAAAAGAAGAGACTGTTTATTTGAATAGTTCTAATGTGAAGTTATTCTTAGGAGTTAGAGATATTAAAGAGTTTGATGAATTGATAGAAAATGTCAATGAGCGAATTTGTCAACTCCAAGAATCGATTAATAAACTTGCCCAATTTAATATTGAGTTCGAGATTAAGTCAGATATTTAGTTAAGTATAAATTAGGAGGATTGTTTATGAAAGATGAAAAGCTAGAACTTACTGAAAAGGATTTGCACTGCATTGCAAGACATTTGCAAAATGAAGTGTTAGAAATAGCATTTAGAGGGAATAGAGAAGCCCTTACGTCATGCGAAGTTTGTGATTACCTGCAAGAGTGTAAGGACCGTTTTACTCATATAGATACTTTCGGTAAGTTAAGCAAAATGACAGGTGTGAAAATTTCTATACTTAAGACTTGTTGCTCAGATGAAAATATTATCTAATAAGTTTCTTTAGAATAGGGCATTCTTCATCAGAAGAAGAATCGCAAATATATCCTCTATTGCATTCGGCGGATATTAACTTAGCACCAGAAGCATTTGGAGAAGTTGAGTACTCGCAGTAAAGAGAAATAAATTCGTTTAGCACAGGACATTTTTCGTTTATAATTCTAGGTTCACCCATATTCATCACCACCTTTTTTAATTAATTTGAACATACTGCCAATATGCTCAAATTAATTATAGCATGTAAAATATCATGATGTAGAATAGTTTCAAATCAAAAGAAACAAGTAAATAGTTAAGTACAATTTTAGGAGGGATGCTAAATGGAAAGTAAAGTATATGAACTTACAGAGCAAGATTTGCAAAGACTTATTGAAGGATTAAGAACTGATTCAAAAATAAAAGAAATGATATTTGAAAGTAAAGAGAATGTAGTTGATATAGATGAGATTTGCGAGAAAGTTAAGGATAAGCTTGCTAGAAAGTCTAAATCTTTTAAAATTCAGCATAGTGAACCTATGAAAATGATAGATTTTGATGGAAATTATATAGAGATAAAGCCAAACAAAGATTGTGAAACTAGAACAAGTACAAGAAATAAATGTGAACAATTTGTTGAGGAAAAACTTGCCTATAGAAGTTATGGATTTGAAACCCCAAAATACTATGCAAAACTTATTGCTGACATAATTGATATTTTAGTTTACAAAAATGTTCCAAAGGATCGTATTTGTGGGGTATTGTATGACGTTGAAAGGGTAATTCCTTTAGTTGTGACATTTTAATAATAAGTTAGGGGTGATTAAATGAATTACTCTTTAGAAGCAGAGCAAAACATTCTAGGCAGTTTTCTTATAAATGACTCTATAGGTTACAAAATAAGAGAATTAAAAGAAAATGATTTTTACTTTGAATCACATAAAATTATTTTATCTTGCATGAAGAAAATAGTTGATTCAAATAAAGTACTAGATCTTTTGCTTTTGAAAAATGAACTAGAAAAAATAGATAGATTAGTAGATGTTGGAGGAGTTAGTTACATTACCAGCTTAACAACTATAGTCATAACTACTTCAAACATAGATCACTATATAAAAATCATAAAAGAGAAGTTACTTAAAAGACAAATTTCAGAGTTAGCAAATGAATTAATTAATAATTCAAATTCAGATACAAATATAGACGAATTGATTGTAGATATAAACGATTTAAAAGCACTTGTAACAACGAGCAGTAGCGTAAATGATAATTACATCGATGCATCAAAAATAAAACGTGAAAAAGGCGTACACAAGTCCATAGATACAGGTTTTAATAAACTAAACAATATGCTAGATGGCTTTAGATATGGAACTCTTACAATTTTGACTGGTAAACCTGCATCTGGTAAATCAACTATAGTTAACCAGTTTATAGCAGAAGCAATTATGACTGGAGAAAAAGCCTTTTTATATTCTGGAGAATTACCTGCCTTCATGGCTATGGAATGGTTTAGAAAAACTGTAGCTAATGATTACCATATAAAAGAATATCAAAGCATTTATGGAGGCACATACACAGATATTCCAGACTATGCAGTTGATTTGATTGCGGACTGGATAAAAGATAAATTTTTTCTCTATGATGAAGATGCAATAAGCGATGAAGTAAACCTATTAAACACCATAGAGCACTTGTATTTAAAAAAAGGGGTTAGGTTCTTTGTACTTGACAATCTAATGACAATAAAGACTGGCAATAAGGCAGAGAAATATGATAGACAAGAACAGATAGTAGGCAACTTAAAAAATCTTGCTAAAAAATACAACTTAGCAATAATTTTAGTTGCGCATCCTAGGAAAAACATGGGTGACATGAAGCCAACTATGTATGATGTATCTGGAGCAAGTGAAATTGTCAATTATGCAGATTATATTTTATCAACTTACAGAGTTATTGATGAAGAAGAAGAGACAGACGACACTTATTTATTAATTTTAAAAAATAGAATAACAGGAAAACAGAATATAAGTTTTAAAATGAATTTTTCGGAAAGAAGAAAAAGACTTTACACGACCAGTGAGGAGTTAAATAGAGACTACAAATATGATGTAAATAAACAATATGTTCAAGCAGAAATTCCAGAAGATGTATTTTAAAAAAAAGGATAAAAAATAGGAAATTTTATTAAGTAATGATTTTATAAGAAAAACCAATATTGAATAATTTAAAAATTCAATATTGAAAAAATACCGTTTTTCAATATTGAAATTAAAATTTGACAAAGTATTGAAAATCAATATTGAAAAAAATTAATAAATATAGCAATTGCAATACTTATAGAACGCGATTGCATTACACAAAAAACACAGGTTTAAAGAAGTTGTCAAAAATCATTAAAAGATGGTAATGATAGAGAGAAAAAAATAAAATCAAAAATTTCGATAAAAACGTTATTAAATTATAGTCAAAGTTTATTAATTAATTTCCTCGTAGAAAAATATTATTTCAAATAAATAAAGGAGTGATTTTTATGATAGCATTAGAAAAATTTGCAGGTGGAGTTCTAAAAGAAAAGTTTAATACAGAGTTGCAAAAAGTTTTAGATAATATTGCAGATCCAAATACGGATTTTAAAAAAACAAGAAAGATTAGTTTAGAGATAGTGTTTAAAGCAAATGAAGATAGAGATCTTGCAGAAGTAGATATAAAATCCAAGGCGACTATAGTAGAGGCAAAAGCAACGACAACTAAAGTTTTAATAGGAAAAGACTTGGAAACAGGAAGAGTTGAGGCATCTGAATTTAAAAATCAACTAGCTGGTCAGTTGTCTCTGGATGTTTCAGACAGTAATGAAACTGAAGAAACAGAAGAAAATAGTGCTGGCGTAATTGATTTTAGAAATGCAAGTTCAAAGTAATTTAAGAGAAATAATAAAATATAAATTTAAATAAAAAGGAGAATAAAAAAATGATAAAAAATGCAATGGAATATTTAGTTAAGTTAGGAAAAAGAGAAACAGTATGCGTAGATGGATTTAACTACACAACAGATAGATTAGAAATAATAGAAGAGCCAAGGGCTAATGATTTAGAAATAACTACATTAAGTGGGCTAGTGGACTATATAAAAAGTGGCATAGATCATAAAGAGGATGAGCTTTTATTAATACAAGTTCTAACTCCAAAAAAAGTTCTTTTAAGATCTGCTTTAAGAAAAAATAGAGATAGAGAAACATACATTGAGTGTGTTGCGCTACTTCCAGATAAAAGATTTGATAGACCTTTAGATTTAGACACTTTTAACATAATGCTACAATCAGCATTTATAAAAAATAGTGATAGAGATACGCTTTTGAAAATTGCAGGGAATATCCAAGAATCTACAGTAAAAAATGTTGGAGATGATGGAGTTTCTCAATCTGTAACAATAAAAACAGGTGTTGCTAGTGTATCAGAAGCAATAGTTCCAAACAGAGTAAAGTTAATTCCTTATCGTACTTTCCAAGAGATAGAGCAGCCAGAAAGTGAATTTATTTTTAGAATGAGTTCTGGTCCTGCAGCAGGATTATATGAAGCAGATGGTGGAGCATGGAAGAATCAAGCAATGCTAAATATTAAAGCATACTTGCAAGAAGAATTAAAAGATTTTAAAAATATAAATATAATTGCTTAATTGAAAATTCAAGAGGGCTTTAATAAGCCCTCTTGATAAAACAAGGAGGGGATTAGATGAAAAGAATCTGTAATATGAGTATTTTAGAGAGAGCTGAATTTACAGATAAAATAGCCAGTGCAATCATGTATACAGATGAAAGTATTGGAAAGGGAGATGCTTTTGTTAATGCAATTGAGGTTGTAAAGCAGATGGAGAGAAGAGAAAACGAAACATATGAGAAAGGAGACATTGCTATATGAATAATACGGTTTTAGTTGGAAGATTAGCAAGAGATCCAGAGTTGAGATATATTCCAGGCTATGGCACTCCAGTTGCCACTTTTGCATTAGCAGTTGATAGGGGCTATGTAAAAAAAGATGGAACTAGGGAAGTTGATTTTATACCAATTGAAGTTATGGGAGGATCAGCAGAATTTTGTGCTAATTATCTAGCGAAAGGAAGAATGGTTTCAGTTCAAGGTCAAATAAGGATAGAGAAATATGAAAAAGATGGAGAGAAAAAAACTTTCACAAAAGTAAGAACAAAAATTGTTAATGCACTTGATCACAAGCCAAAGGAAGAAAATAACAAAGATAAAGATGAGAAAATTGGATTTCAAGTGTTAGAAGATGATGATATACCATTTTAAAAAAGGACAGTGAGGTTAAAAAAATGAGTAAAATAAAATGTGAAGCCTGTAATAGAGAAATGGATTCAGAACTACTTACTCCAGTCTGTGGGAGAAGAAAAGGTAAAGAGATAATAATTTATTTGTGTAATCATTGCATAGACGAAATTGTAGATAGAATAAATAGTGGAGTAAACGAATGGAAATGTAATTCAAAATAGATAAATTGATAAGTTTAAATAAGCGAGTGGTGATTATATGAGAAGTTTAGAAGAGAGAAATAAATTAGTTGAAGATAATATAGATCTTGTACATTTTATTATAAATAAATATTTCAAATATTTTTTAGGAAGGTATCCATATTTGCAAGAGGATTTATTTCAAGAAGGTTCTATAGGATTATATAAAGCAACATTTTGTTTTGATGAAAGTAAAGGAAAATTTTCCACAATAGCATTTCAATATATATTAGGATATTTAATGACATTTACAACTAGATATGTTAAAAAGCATTATAGAAGTGATATAGATAGTTTTGAAAAATGTGTCTATGAAAATGATTCTGGAGAAGGAATAAGAATAGAAGATAGATTAGCTAGTAATGAGAATATAGATATAGAAAGTGTTCATGTTATTAGATCTTGTATAAAAAGAAGTGAGATAAAAGATATACAGAAAATAGTTTATCTAAGAGAAAAAGGCTATACTCAAAAAGAAATAAGTAAAGTACTTGGAACTAACCAAACAGCAATCTCTAGGAGACTTGGAAAATTAAAAGCTGAAATTAATATACTAGGAAAATGATATGATAATTTAAGATTATTGGAGGCAAAATGAAAATTAAAATTATTGCTGGCAGAGAGAATGAATGTCCTATTTGCAAAGGAAATGTATTTAAAATAGAAACATCAATTGGAATGGTGTGGCAATGCAAGGATTGTGGTTGTATGTATCAAGATATGGAATGTAAAAGAGATTAAAAGGGGGTATTAAGGATGAGCTACGTTATAAAGTGTGATTTTTGTGATGAAACAATAGTAGAAATTCAAAATATAAATACATTTAGAATTGATGATAGAGGTAACATAATAAGCATTGGAAAAGATATGTGTGGTAAATGTTATGATGAATTATCTAAAGATAATGCGAATAAGAAAATAACTAATTATGAAAAAATTAGAAATATGAACAAAGAAGATATGATTAAATTTCTTGCTTATAATGGTTCCTGTCAATGGTGTATATATGAAGTTGAAACTTGTGTGCTTAATTGCAATGAAGGTCACAAAAACTGGCTTGAAGATAAATAAAAGAGAAAGAGGAGAAGATCAGACATGAAATGTAAAGTGTATCATGCTATTAAAGATATAAAAGATGCAAATGAGTTAATTAATAGATTTGAGACAGAAAATATATTCTTTGAATTAAATGACATAGATAATGAAAATATTCTAAATGGAGAAATGGATTTAACTGATATAGAAGATATTGTATCATTACAATTTATATTAGATGGGGACTTATTTATGTTTAGTAGTTGTGATGAAATGATATTTATGAATAAGTATACTCAAAAAGAGTTGGGACTTCAATAAATGAATAAGAGAATAGTATGTCAAGATACAAACGAGATTGTCTATAATTATAAAGAATATCAAAAAACTAAACACTGGGAATCACTAAAAAATGAATTCTATTTTTCTAATGAATGTAAATGTGTTTTGTGTGATTCAGTAAAGAAAGTATCTTTGCATCATAAAACATATCGAAGAATAGGAGTGGAAGAATTGGATGATTTAATTCCATTATGCAATAGTTGTCACTATAAAGTTCATCGAAATAATAAACAATATCTATTTAATAAGGCAACGGAAAAACAGATAAGATGTATAAATGATTTATTGGAAGTTTATGTAGATATTGTGGAAGAATTATTTATGAATGAATATATTTATCTTTATGTTGCCATGGGAATAGAATTTTACAATAAAAATCTAATGTTATTTGAAGCAAATCATATTATCAATGATCTTAAGTTTGTTTCTGCAATGCTGTATGAGTTTTATGCCACAAAGTTGGAAATAAAACTTCCAGGCTATTTCAAAGGATTTGACTATGAGGAAGTAAAAAATTCCTTATATAAAAAGATGCAGCGATTAAGTAAATATATTTATGTTCCCAAAAAACAAGAGATTGAGTTATTGATTAAAAAAAAGAAAAAGATGTAGAATAATTAGGACAATTCAAAAAAAGAAAAAAAGGAGCATTATGAATAAATATACTCAAAAAGAGTTGGGACTTCAATAAGAGGGGAGATATTAAATATGGATTTGAAATTAATTAGCAGTATACCTAATTGGAAAGTAGAAGATCAGTTGGCAAAAATTGATGAAGAAGTAACTGAATTTAAAGAGGCTATAGATGAAGGAATTACTAAAGATATAATTGCAGAAGGATTAGACGTTTGTCAAACCATTTTAACAATGTTTCAAATTTTAGAAATGGAAGATTATATTGCAGAAGGTGTAGAGATACATAATAAGAAACTAAAGGGAAGAGGATGGGATCTTGTGGAAACAGGAGATGGCATACTTAATTTAATTAAAAGTTCAATGATTAATGAATTAATTAATATAAACAAGAAATTAAAATGTATTGATGAAAAAGAATTTAATGCAAAGATACGATTTTTAGATGTAGATAAGTTATGGAATTTATGCATGCCTTTAACTAATTTAGGTGCTCTAAAACAAGTTAATAAAAATATTGATGAAGTGAAAATGGAGGAGTTTTTAAAAAATATTAATGAGGGCAAGGAGACAATCTAATATGTTGATAGAAGTAATTGAAAAAAATAATAGAGAATTGAAAATAGGAGATATTATTGAAATTAATGGTAATAACGAATTATACATGATTCTTTCTTTAAAGGAAGCATTAGGTGGGTATGTTATTGTAAATATGCAAAATGGATATGATTCATTTGGTGCTTATAAAAGTTTAAATCGATTAGAAGCAGACTTGAAGGTAAGAGGTTATAATCTATATAGTTCTGATGATTATAAGTTACAATTAGTACCTAGAGAATAAAGAGTTAATCTAAAAAAGAAAAAAAGGAGCATTATCTCACGCCCCTCACTTGTCAAAAATCTAAAACTGTCATCACAATATTATTATATCATAACTAGGAGCGTGAGATAATGCAGATTAGTAAAAAAGATAATCTATTTAGTAATGCGGAAGGTAAATTGTATAATTATAAAAAAATAAAAGCGGAGATAGAAAAAATAGACATTGATATTCAGATGATAAAAAATGACTACAGAGGATGCAGTGGAGTTGAAATTAAAGAAAAAGCAGGTAAAACATATGATATTAAAAGTGTAGTTGAGATAGAGATTGAAGAAAAAGGCAAAAAAATTGCTTTAAAAGAAAAAGAGAAGAGACATAAAGAGTTGATAATAGAAAAAATAGATAATGCAATGAAAATATTAAGTGAAGAAGAGAAGAAAATAGTGCAGTATAAATATTTTTCAAACAGTAGGACATCTTGGGAATACGTTGGTAGAATGATTGGTTTTTCAGCAAGTAAGTGTAAGCAAATGAGATTTGATATTATAGATAAAATAAAAGGATTACTATAAAAATGTCCGATTTGTGACGATTTTAAACCGATTTATGTCCATTTTGTGTCCAAAAATAACCGATTTGTGACCGATTTATGTCCGATTTGTGTCTTTTAATCATGGTAAGATTGTATTGTGAGAAAAATATATTTAATAAAAAATGGCTTGGAATTTACGTTCTAAGTCTTTTTTATTGTCTAAAGAGGTGTTGAAGATTAAACGTGATATAACAGAAGAAATTTCAAGTGCTGCATATGTACCAGATAATCTAAAATATTATGACAATGTAATGAAAGAAACTCCTGGTATGTATGGAAGAGAATGTTCTTTAGATTTTATAAAGAAAAAGCAAGAAAAACTCTTGAAACTAAAAAAGAAGGTTAAGAAAAATTATGATTCTAATATTAATAAGATAGACTCATATCTAAAAATTTTAGAGGAAAGTATAATTAATGAGTCTGATCATGTTGAGTTGGTTGTCTTTAAATTATATTTGCAGTTAGAAAATGTAGTAAAAGTAACTGAAACTGTAAATGATTTAGGATTTAGAATAAGGACCAGTACTTATGCAGGAGAAAGAAAATATAACACAAATGATGTAACCTCTATAATTACAGACCCCTTTGCTAATGTAGATGAAGATTTAAAGATAGTAGTCCAAGAGAGACAAAGAAAAAATTATCATGGTAATAAGGAGTGTTTTTAATGAATGGAAGCACATAAAGGACAAAAAGTTAACCCTATTAAAGATATAGAGGATGTATTTAGACTTTTAAATTTTCTGGAAGAATGGAATGAAAGAAACTATTTATTAGCCCTCTTTGGAATGTGTACTGGACTTAGAATAGGTGATATATTAGCACTTAAAGTTGCAGATGTAACAGATGTCAAATGGGATAAAAAAGGCAAAAGGATAAGGGTATCTAAGGATTGGATTAGAGTTATAGAGGAAAAAAGGGACTATGATAGAGAAGTTTTCTTATCTGAAGTAATAAGAAGTGCTATAGAAAATTATACTCAAGATAGACCTGGAGAAGAGTTCTTATTTAAAAGTAATAAGAGACAGAAATTTAATAGACCCATCCAAACAAGGCAAGCAGGAAGAATAATAAAAGGAGCAGCAGAAAAGGTAGGAATAAAAGAAAATGTTGCGACACACTCTTTAAGGAAGACATTTGCAAGACATATTTATGATGAAGAAGAAAACAAGACTTATGCACTAGAACTTATCAGAAAGATTTTAGGGCATAAGACAATAGAAATGACTAGAAGGTATATAGGAATAGATAAGGATGAAGAAGTAAAAGCAATAACTAAATTTACTAATAAGTTAAAGAAAAGAAAAAGAAATTAAAATATCTTGTATTTTATCTGAAATTTAGTATGTTACGTTTTTCAGCAACAGGACATTATTAGAATGTAAATGGGCTTAACAATAGAATTTGCAAAGGATAATATATGTTTATTAATATGTCTGAAAATACATATTAAAGGTCATTTATTCAAGGTATTTATAGGGATGTAGATATTTAAATGTTTATTTAGAAGCTGAGTAAAGAGGTGATTAATTGGATGTGAATGAAGTTGAAATAATCGATAGTAGCTATGAAAAAGGTAAAGAGTTAACAGAAGATCAGTGCAATATGGTAACACTATTGATTACAGGTACTACAGTAACAGAGACTGCTAGAATTATTGGAGTAAATAGAAAAACAATATATAATTGGATGAATAAAGAGCATGTTAGGAAAGAAATGGACAGACGGAAACAGGAGCTAACAAACCAAGGGAACTTAATGATATTAAAAGATTTAGATAGTTATATCAACAATATCAAGGAATTAGCTAGTGACAAGAGCGATAAGAGGGTTATGTTAGCAGCAAATCAATATCTTATAAATCGTATCTATGGTACTCCTACAAGTACAATTATACAAGCAGAGGATAATAGTGTTGGCATGGGTATGGATACAACGGAGATAGAGGCAGCTATAGCTAAGATAAGAATAAGAACAGGCAAGAAGTAATTAGATATGAAATAAATCTTGCAAGAACATTGTTTAATCACGTCTGAAATCAATTAAAGTAAAACATATATTATATATGTATTAACTTTAATAATTAAGATATAGATTGAATTTGAGTTTAATTATATTGAATTTAATGAAATTTAGTTAGACTTAATAATTAAAGTTTAATGCAGTGAAGTGTTGAGGTTTATTAGAATATATGTGAACCTATTGGAAATGCTAGGTTCTTTTTAACTATGCCGAAAATACATATTTAAGGAATAGTTGAAAGATAATTAATAATTCTAACCAAAAAAATATTTCTTGCAAGAAAATAATTCAAAACAAATTAATATTTATTTATTTTTTATTTATAGGGGGTATCCTTCTATTTTGAAAAAAGTATTTTTTATGGAAAATGAGTTCTAGAAATTTTCTAGTAAAATTTAAAAACCAGAGACATATTTCAAAGAGGGTGATTTTATTATAGAGAAAATTGTATTGTTCATTTTATTAACTATATTGCTAACTGAACCTAAAAAGAAAATAGAAGGAATAAAAGGATGTAAATACGAGTGGATAATTTAGAAAGAAATATACAATTAATATTTAGTTATCTAGCAAAGACCTTTATAAGAAATGGAGCAACTATAAAAGACGCTGAAAAAGAAGCAAATGAGATTATAAAAGCTAATTCAAACAATCTTTTTGGTGTTAATGGCCTTGCCTATCAACTTGGGAAAATAAATTTAGAATTTTTCTGTATGTATTTTATGCAAGACACATATTTACCAAAAGAAGATAATGCTGCTGCTCCTATAGCTAAAGTTCATCATGAGTTATGGGAAGATATACAAGAATCTATAATTGGAGATGGATCACAACAATTAGGAAGAATTTATCCAAGAGGTACAGGTAAAAGTGCATTTGGAGATTTGGCAACAACTGTATGGTCACACTGTTATAAACATAAAATGTACACATTAATTTGTTCAGATATAGGTTCTACAGCAGAAAAATTTGTAAAAGATATAAAGAATGCTTTACTTGAAAATGAGTATATCAAAAAAGCATTTGGAGTACTTTTAAATGATAATGATAGAAAATATATTTGCAATAGTACTCAACTAGAATTAACTAATAAAACCTTTATTGAAGCAATATCATCTTCATCGCCAATGAGAGGAAGAAAATACAATAATAATCGTCCAGATCTTATTATACTTGACGACTATCAGTCAGAAGAAAATGTTAGAACAGAAGATGCTAGAGAGAAAAAATTTAAAAGATTTTCTGATGATGTAAAATATGCTGCTCAAAAACCAGTAATCAGAAATGGTAAGACTATAAAAAGAGGAACAACTTTTATAGCATTAGGAACCTTACAACACAAAGAATGTTTCTATAGTAGACTAAAGAATTTGCCAACTTGGAAATTTAAATGTGAAAAAGGAGTTTTAGTCGATAATGTAGATGAATTATTTAATTCTGGTTTATGGCTTAATTTCAAAGAGTTGTTATTTGATTTTAAAAATACAAATCATCTTGAAGATGCTAAAGAATTTTACTGGGAAAATGAAAAAGAAATGAAATTTCCTATATTGTGGCCAAGTTTTTGGGATTGTCTAGACATGGCTTTAAGTTATTATGAAAATCCAACCTCTTTTAAACAGGAAGTACAAAATGATGTAAATTCAATAGGTGAAAAATGGTTTAAAACAGTAAGAACTGAATCTAGGGAACGTATTGAAACACATAACTTCAAAAAGACAATGCTATTATGTGATCCAGCATCTGCTGGTGGGTCTAAACATGACTATAGTGCTTTTCTTGTTGGAAGCGAATCAGAAAATGGTTTACTATATGGCAGATTGGCAGAACTAGCCAAAATAAATGCTAGAACTGATTTTGATAAATATATAGACCATATGATTTATTTATTAAAAGTGTATCCAGATATAACACATGTTTATATAGAAAAAAATACATTTAATGGTGCAGATGCTAATCAATTAGAACTTAAAATAAAAAATGATGATATTCTTTACTACAGAGATATAGAAATCATTAATGAGCACCAAAAGAAAAATAAAGATGATAAAATCTCTACTTTAATACCTGTTTTAAATAAAGGTCAAATGATTTTTGCAGAAGAAGATAAGGCATTTATACAGCAAATCCTTGATTTTACAGGACAAAAGTACTCTCTACATGATGATGCACCAGATATATCAGCAGAATTTATAAATAGGATTTTTAATATTAAAGTAAATGAAAGTATTACACTATTAGATAGAAGAAATTTAGGTCTTTGATTGCATGGAGGTGATACATTAAGTGGAAATAGGTTTAGATTTGATAAAAGAAATATACGATGATTGGGATTCTAGTAAATCTGAATATGACACTATGTATAAGTATTATAAGGGCGAAACAGATGCTATTAGTAACTATAAAATGGTTACCAAGAGGTCTAATAATAAGATAAATACTAACTTTTTAAAAAAGTTTATCAATGAAGAGGTCGCTTATTCTCTTGCAAATAAGATTACTTATACTAGTAGATCTGGTGATGAAAAGATTATAAATGATTTAGAATACTATACTTGCCACTGGAGTAAAAAACATGACTCAGATTTATTGAGATATACACTGCTATTTGGGCTTTGCTATGAACTTTACTATGTAAAAGATGATGAGATGCAAGTAAAGATAATAAAGCCAACGGATGGTTGTCATTATGAAAATGAAAATGGAGAAATAGTATGCTTTATTAGAGAATTTACTAAAAATTTTGAAGATGAAACATATATAGATGTATATGATAAAGAATACATCTATCATTTTGATTCAAATTTTAAAGAAGTTGAAAGCCCTACAGTGAATAATATATTTGATGGTCATGTACCAATATCAATATGCAAAAGAAGTGAAGAACTAGGAAAAAATACAATATATAATGACATAAAGGGTTTACAAGATGCTTATGAAACTAATTTAAGCGATATAAGTAATGAAATTAGTGATTTTAGAAATGCTTATTTAACCTTCTCTGGATGCAATATTAAAGAAGATGATTTGCCAAGGATGAAAGAACTTGGAATACTTCAAGTTAATGGAGAAGGTAAAATAGAGTGGCTTATTAAAGATATGAACGATACATTTGTTCAAAATACACTATCTTCAATAAAAGAAAATATGTATGAAATTACATCTCATATAAATCATAATGAGAAAATGCAAAGCAATACATCAAGTTTAGCAGTTATAGCAAGATTAATCAGTACAGAATGGATTTGTAGTCAAAATAATGATAGTATTGCAGATACTTTATTTAATAGGTACAAATTATTGTGCATTTGGCTTAACAGGAAATATGGTTTTGACTATGACTACAAAGATATTAAGGCTAAATTTACCCCTAAGATTCCTCGTGATGATTTAGTTGTAGCAAACATATTAAGTCAACTTGGAGATAAACTATCTACTGAGACAGGGCTATCCCAATTAAGTTTTATTGATAATCCTCATGCTGAAATGGAAAAAGCAAAAAAAGAGCAGGAAATAGTTTCAGAAGGAGAGATTTTATTAGATGAATCAGAAAGCGATAACTAAATCAACTGAAGATATATATAAATCTGCTGAAAATAGAACAAAATCATTTTATAAATATCAAAAAGAAAATAAGGATAAACTCTTGCTGGAAATAGCTAAAATATTGCTATCATACAATATTGTTGATGAATATGTAAAAATTAGTGATAAAGATAAGAAAAGATTAAGAGCAAAACTTAATAAAATTATAAATGAGTATTCAAATAATTATGATGAAGAAATAAAGGATATAGAAAGTATTTTATCTGACTCATCTAGAAATAAGTATTCAAATCTAGTAATTTTATTAGGAGTAATAGTAAAAATTAGAGATATGAATAATCTTAACAGTAAAATTATAAATAAAATAGTAAACAACAAAGTTGACAATAAACACTGGAGTGATAGGCTTTGGATCAATAAAAAAGGTATAGAAGAATCTCTTAAAAAAGAAATAAAGGACTTTTTAAATGGAAAAACTTCTGTAAATAAAATAGAAAAAGCAATAAGAGACAAATATTCAACTGGTGCAGGGCAGACCAGCAGACTAATAGAAAATGAAGTCGCCAGATGTCAAAGCGAGATAAATGAGTATTTTTTCAAGGTTCAAGGAATTATAAAAGTAATGTATTGTGCAGATTTAGATTCTCACACATGTAGTGACTGTGGTATTTATAATGGAGTGATATTTTATGTCAATGAAGATAGGCCTTCTTTGCCTAGGCATTGTCATTGTAGATGTCAGTATATACCTGTTTAGCACGTATTAATTAATTTAATAGGTGTTTTTATTGTGTCTAAAAAATACGAGGTGAAATATGAAAATTGAAATACTAGGAACAGAATACTTAGTGACAGAGAAACTTGAAAGCGAAGATGTGCTATTAAAAGAAAGAGCTGGATATTGTGATCACTCTGTTAAAGAAATTGTTATAGAGAAAATAAACTCTGAAGAAGGCTCATTAAAAGATTTGAGCGTATATGAAAATGAAGTTACTAGGCATGAAATAATTCATGCCTTTCTTAGTGAAAGTGGATTGAAGAGTTGTAGTTCTTGGGCTACAAATGAAGAAATGATTGACTTCTTTGCAATTCAATTTCCTAAAATAGTAAAGGTTATGAATAAAATAGAGTGTTTGAATTAAATTTTTAAAAAGGAGAATGATGTATGTTAAAAAAAGAAGTATTGGAATTACTAAAAGAAATAGAAGATGATGCAGAAATAGATTCTTTATTACAATCAACAGATTTATTCAAATCTGCATCTGATAAAAAGATTACGATAGAAGAATTTAGAGAATTGATTAATAACGATACAGACTTTAAAACCTTTATAGATAGCGAAAAAAATAAATATCATAGTGAAGCACTTGAAAACTTTAAGAAAAAAGATATGCAAACACTTATAAGTGCTGAAGTTCTAAAAAGAACTGGAGCTAATGAAACAGAAGAACAAAAAGCGATAAGAGAATTAAGAGAAAGTTTAAATAAGTTAGAGAAAGAAAAGAAACATGCAGAGAAAGTTTCTAAATATAAAGATATTTTAGTTGAAAAGAAAATACCTACAAACTTAATTGAATATTTATTATCTGATGATGATGATAAAACAAATGCAAATATAGAGATATTTGAAAATTCAATGAAACAGTATGTACAATCAAGGGTAGATGAAAGAATTAAAGATGGTTCATACGTTCCACCTGGTAAAGATAATGCAGGTTCACTATCAGAAATTAGAAAACAAATAAAGCAAGGGTTAAATAGTCTTTAATATAAAAAAGAAAGGATGATTTTATAAATGGCAAATGTATTAGAATATGTAACACTTTTTCAACAAGAACTAGATATGCAGGTAACAGTTGGCTCAACTACTGGATGGATGGAGAAAAATGCTGGCCAAGTTATATATAATGGAGGAAGAGAAGTAAAAGTACCAAAAGTAACGATGGATGGCTTAGGTGATTATGATAGATCTAAAGGGTATACGCAAGGCGCAGTTACGCTTGAGTACGAAACAATGAAAATGGAGATGGATAGAGGCAGAACATTCATGTTGGATTCAATGGATGTAAATGAAAGTAACTTCGTTGTAAATGCATCTTCCGTAATGGGATTATTTCAAAAGCAACATGTTATACCAGAGATAGATGCATATAGATACTCAAAAATATTTTCTGAAACAGCTAAAGTGGATGAGCGTGTAAAATATTCATATGAAGCATCTGTTGCAACAATTTTAAGTGAATTGAAAAATCAACTTGCATCAATACAAGATTTATCTGGAGATATACCTCTTATTATTAGTATGTCTAGCATAATTGCAAGCATATTAGAACAATCATCTCAACTTGATGATATTGAATTTGGAGATGGAGATATAAAAAGAATTGTAAAATCTATAGACAATGTGCCTATAATAAAAGTTCCATCAAAAAGAATGAAAACAGAATATGTATTTAGAGATGGTAAAACGTCTGGGCAAACAGAAGGTGGATTTACTGAAGGAGCAAAGGCTTTAGATATAAACTGGTTAATAACTCCAGCATCTGCTCCAATTGCAGTGTCTAAGACTGATAAACCAAGAATATTTACTCCAGATCAAAATCAAACAGCAGATGCTTATCAAATAGATTATAGAAAATATCATGATTTATGGATATTGGACGAATATTTAAAACTTTGCAGAGCCTCTGTAAAACAAGCTAAAGCTGTGCAAGGATAAGGAGTTGTTTTAAATGTTTACACTTCAAAAAAATAATGTGATTAAAGTCGTTGAAGATGAAACTTCGAGAGATAAGTTGATTTCAAAAGGATTTAAAATATACTTGGAAGAAGTAACTAAGGATAATATTGAGAAAAAAGAGGAAAAAATCGAAATAGTTAAACAAAACTCTAATGATTTATTTAATCTATCTAAACCAGAACTTATGGAAATTGCTAAAGGTAAGAATATAAAGGGGTATTCAAGTAAATCTAAAGAAGAGTTATTACAGATATTAGGTATCCAAAATGATTAATAATATTAAGTTAATTTTGAATTTAGAGGATGATAGATATGATAAGCTTATAACTCTTTATCTAAATAAGATAAGTGAAATGGTTTTAGAATATTGTGGTAGGCAGGAACTAAGTGTAGCACTAGAAGGATTTGTAGAAGAAAAAGTAATATCAATATTATCTTCAAGATTTGAGGAACTTAAGAAAAATAGTGGACTTGATAATCTAGAAAAGGGCTTAAAAGCTATAACTAGAGGTGACACTAAGATAGAATATAATGCTCTGACATTACAAACTGCTGAAAATAGCATAAGTTCATCATCTTTTTTAACTGATGCTGATAAAAAATTTCTAAGTCCATTTTGTATTGTTAGTATGTATTAAGAGGTGGTTACGTGACCGAAGCAGATATATTAGAAATGACATATGTTGATAAAATGACTATTATCAGAAAATCAAAAGGTTGGAATCAAGAAACATGTTCTAATGATTTTAGCAATGTTGTTATAGCTGAAAATGTACCATGTGCCATTTCAAGAAAAGAAGAGGCTATTGTAAGTGGTGATATTGGAGTTATAGTCGTAAATAGAAAGCTATTTTGTAGACCAGAAGTAGATATAAAAGCAGGTGACACTATAAATGCAACTTATAGTCATGGAGAAGAAGCTATATTTAAGGTTTCTATGGCTAACATATATCCAAGCCATATGGAAATACCTATTACAGAATTGGAGAGAATATAATGGGAATAGATAATTTAGGGGTTTTTGAATCATTAGCATTAGATTTAAAATTAAATGCATCTAACTTCAATAGAAAAATCAAGAAATTTACAAAAGAAACTGGGCAAGAACTAGCAGAAAATATAAGAGATGAAACGCCTGTTAAAACTGAAAAGTTAAAAAAAGGATGGGAAGAAAAACAACCAGAATATGATACTTATATTGTTAAAAATGAAGTTGATTATGCTACTTTAGTAAATAATGGCCATGCAACTAAAAATGGTGGAGTTGTTCCTGGTGTATTTATGGTTGAAAAAGGGATTGAAAAAACAAAGGAAAATATGACAAGCGCAAAAGCAAATCTATTTGATTGGTAGGTGATTAGTTGCTTACAAACAGAGACATTATAATAGCAGTTAATAAAAGAATCGAGAATGAATTTAAAGATATAGATATTTTTATTAATGAAGATAACACACAAGGCTTTGAGGAAGCTTGTTTTTTTGTGCAACTCTTACCTGTTTCTAATAATATTGGAAATAAAGTTTTGGATATTAAAAAGATATTCATAGATATTGAATATTATCAAAGAGCTAGAAAAAATAAATTAAATCTATATGACATACAAAGTAGATTAGAAAAAATATTTAACAGAAGCATTAGAGTTAATGATAGGAGTTTGACTATAGAGAATATATCTCCATCAATTGTAAAAGATCCTGTAGGATATAAGCTAACTTTTCTAATGACTGTATCTTATTTTGAAGAAGTCTATTTTGAAAATGAAACATTTGAAATCATGGAAAGCGTAGATTTAGAGATGGGAAGTGATTAAATGGGTTTACCGGAAATTAATATTTCTTTTATCCAAGCAGGGAAAACTTTTGTCAAACGTTCTGGGGGTATTGTAGCACTTATTTTAAAAGACGCAAAAAATACAGGATTGGTTGAGATAAAAGAAATGGAGGATATTCCAGAAAATTATTCTGCTGCTAATTTAGATTATATAAAAATGGCTATGAAAGGAAATATATATCCTCCAAATAAAATATTGGTTTATACATTAGATACAGATGAATTAATAGATGATGCTTTAGATTTTCTTGAAACTTGTGAGTTTAATTATCTTTGTATGCCAGAAGAAACAGAGCAGGATTTGCCTAAAATTAAGACATGGATTAATAAGATGAGAGAAGATAATAAAATAAAAGTTAAGGCTATCACTGCAAATAATGTAGCAGATTATGAAGGTATAATAAACTTTACAACAACTGACATTGAAGTTGAAGGCAAAAAATACACTTCAAATGAATTTCTACCAAGGATAGCGGGTTTTATTGCAGGAACTCCTTCAACTCAATCTGTAACATATGCGGAACTGTCAGAAGTTACTAATATACCTAAATTAACAAGAGTTGAAGCAAATACAGAAATAAATAATGGAGAATTAATCTTAATAAAAGAAAGTGGATCTATAGTAGTTGCTAGAGGGGTTACATCTTTTACAACTACTAACGATTCAAAAGGTGATATATTCAAAAAGATTAAGTTAGTTGATACACTAGATCAAATTCACAATGATATTAAAAAGATAATTGTGAAAAATTATATAGGAAAAACTCCAAACACTTATGACAATAAGTGTTTACTTATTGTTGCAATACAATTATATCTTCAAGAATTAGAAAAAGATGGTTTAATTGATGAAGGTTCAACTGTAGAAATTAATTTAGACGCTCAAAGAGCATGGTTAAAAAAACAAAATGTAGATATATCTAATATGGAAGAACAACAAATAAAAGAATGTAATACAGATACTCTTGTATTTTTAAAAGCAAAAATTAAATTAATAGATGCGATGGAAGATGTGTATTTAGACATCTCTATGTAGTTTGGAGGTTAAAATTTGAAAGCTAAAATAGATGCAAAAAGAATAATATCTGGTACTTTTGGTGAATGTTGGTTAGATAATAAGCAACTTACATCAACAAAAGGAATGGAAGCTAAAGTTGATATAGATAAAGAAGAAATAAAACTTTGTGGTCAAATAATGACTACATATAAAATGATAGGTGCAACTGGAAAAGGATCTATAACTCTTTATAAGATAAGTACCTTATTTGGTGAGTACGTCGAAAAAATGCTGAATGAAGGCAAAGAGTTTAAAGTAACTATAATAAGTAAATTGCAAGATCCAGATTCATATGGCTCTGAAAGAATTGCGCTTTATGGATGTATGTTTGATGATTTAACTTTAGCTGATTGGGAAGCTGCAAAAGTTGGAGAAATAGAAGTACCATTCACATTCGAAGGCTTTGAATACTTAGATAAAATAAAAGAAAAATAGGAGGATTTTTATTATATGAATACAGTAGAAAAATTATTAAATATGGATGCAGGTAAATTAAAAATGCCATCTAGTACATTTGAATTATATTGTAAAAAACTAGATGACACTTTAGAGATAGAGTGTCATGCTATTGATCCAGAACGTTTTGACGAAATAAGAATGAACTCAATGGATGTTAATAGTGGAGATGTAGAAAGCATTAATATATATGAACTTAAAGTAAATACAATATTAGAATCATGTTCTATATTTAGCAATATGGAATTAGTTAAAAAATTTAGTGCAATTACCCCTAAGGAGCTGGTTAAAAAGCTACTACTTAGTGGGGAAATAGATAAATTATATGAGGAAGTTAATAAAGTAAATGGTATAGATGCTGAGGGTGATAAAAAAAGACAAAAAGAAAGAGCTAAAGATATAAAAAACTAATAAAAACGGATGGAGAAGTTAACCTGATGTACTTATTATTTAAATATAAAGGTATAATGCCATCCGTTTCTTTTAATATGCTTAAAGGCGATAAGGAAATTGCTAGCATCTTCATAGATCAAGAATTGGACGAGAGAAAAGAAGAAATGAAAGCTGGTGCTGGAAGGTGGTTTTAGTGTATGAGTGATGGTACAAGAGTTTTACAAGCAATTATAAGAATGAGAGACGAAGCTAGTGCAACTTTAAGAAGAGTTGCAGCAAATACAAGATCTCTGCATGACTCAACTTCTAGCGCCTCTAAGGCTTTAAATAATGTTCAAAATAATTTAAAAAGTGTTGGTTCTACTGCTTTAAAAACAGGAAGTGCCATAGCTGCTGTATCTGGTGGAATACTTGCTTTAAGTGCCAAATCAGCTATTGAATTTGAAAGTGCTTTTGCAGGAGTTAAAAAGACTGTAAGTGCAAGTGATGCAGATATTAATACATTTAAAAAAAATATCATGGATTTATCAAATACAATGCCACAAACGGCTGTTGAAATTAGTGCAGTTGGAGAAGCAGCAGGGCAATTAGGTATTAAAGTTGGTAAAAATGCATCTAATATTACAAACTTTACAAAAACGATGGTCATGCTTGGAGATGCAACGAACATGTCGTCTGATGAAGCAGCTACAGCATTAGCTAGATTTGCAAATATCGTTCAAATGCCACAGAAAAATTTTGATAGACTTGGAGCAACGATAGTTCAACTTGGAAATAACCTAGCAACTACAGAAAGTGAAATTGTTGAAATGGCTCTTAGGCTTGCTGGTTCTGGGAAACAAGTTGGCATGTCTGAGGCGCAAATAATGTCTTTTGCTGGTGCATTAAGTTCAGTTGGTATAAAAGCAGAAGCAGGAGGCTCGGCTTTTTCTAAGGTTATGCAAAAAATGCAGTTGGCATGTGAAATTGGAGGAAGTAAATTAAATAGTTTTGCCAAAGTCTCTGGGATGAGTGCATCAAAATTTAAAGCGTCGTTCCAAAAAGACGCTGCTGGAGCGATTATATCTTTTGTCAAAGGTCTTGGAGACGCTAAAAAACATGGAAATAGTGCTATAAAAATGTTAAATAAGATGGGCATAACTGAAATAGGCATGACTGATGCATTGCTCAGAGCATCTGGTGCTGGCGATTTATTTAATAATGCCATTCAATTAGGTAACGACGCTTGGAAGGAAAATGTAGCTCTGACAAATGAAGCGAATCAGAGATACGCAACAACAGAATCTCAACTCAAGATGATGAAAAATCAGATTACTCAAGTAGCAATAATCATAGGGAATAATTTATTGCCTTTTATAAGAAGTGCAGTACAAGTTGTATCTAATATGGCCAATGCTTTCTCTAACTTGCCTACAGCCTTCCAATCAACTGTAACAGGTATATTGTTGGCTGTTACAACATTTGGCTTGTTGGTCGCTACTGTAGGAATTGTAAGTCTTGTTATTTCTAAAGCAGCAGGCCTATTCGCTTTCTTTATTCCTATAATATTAAGAACAAAAATTGCCTTCAGAGCTTTTGTAATTGGTATGAAACCATTAAGTGCAGTATTTTTGGCTGTAATGGGTCCTATGGGTTGGACTATAACAGCTATAATTGCATTGTCAGTAGCCTTTACTGTCGCTTATGCTAAATCTGAAGTCTTTAGAAATAAAGTTAATTCATTAGTAAAATCATTTGTAGAATTTGCAAAACCTATAGTAAGTTTTTGTATGCCTGCACTTAAACAATTAGGAGAGAAATTTAAAGAGTTGTTATCAGCATTTGGACCACTATTTGCATCTATATTAAATTTAGGTAGTGTGATAATGAAGGTATTAGGACCTATCTTAATTGGTGTAATAGGTTTTCATATAGCAAAGTTAGTTGTAGTTTTGTCTACTCTTGCAACTGCCTTTAAAGCTGTAGTTGATACTATAACTAATGTATTAAATGGCCTTGCATCTATTTTAAATGGAATATTTGATTTAATTATAGGTATTGTCACAGGCGATAGTAAAAAAATGATGGATGGAGTTAAACAAATATTTGATGGTGGCGCTAAAATTATAAAATCTATATGGAAAGGTTTCATAGATTTTGTAACTGCTCCTATACAAGCTATAGCTGATATAGCTGACAGTTTATTTAAAGATAAAGCTAAATGGCTTACAGATAAATGGAGAGATTTAAGAACAACATTAGAAAATCCAATAGAAGCAACTGCTAAAATTGCTGCCAAAACAAATGTAAATATCCAAGGAAGTAAAGCAGCAGATGCAGCTGGAAAATCTACACCAAATACAGGTGGATTAAAACAAACAATGGCAAATTTAAAAGGTTCATTTAGTGATTTTAAAACTTTTATTAAACCTATGACAGATTCTATAAGTCAAGGAGTTGAATCTGGAAAAACTAAATTTACAGAACTGCAAAATAAGATATTAAATGATGTTAAACCTGCACTAAAGGTTCTAGAGGATTCTGGAGTAAGTTTTAAGAATAAATTCAAAGAATCAATAACTTCAATAAAAGATAAATTTAATGAATTAAAGGATATATTAGCTGGAAATATTAAAACAAATATAGATAATCTAGTAAAAGCATTTGAACCTTTAAAACCTCATTTAGATAATTTGAAAGAGTGTTTTGATAAGGTTAAAAAAGCAATTACTGACTTTTTTACTCCAGCCAAACAGGTTGGAGATACAGTAAATAAGGTAAGTCAACCATTGGATAGTGTTAAAAAATCTACTGATGGAATTAAAATTTCTTTCCAAAGCTTAGGTCAAGCACTTGCTCCTGTTAAAACTTGGTTTCAAGGATTTATGCCTTTCCTATCACAAATAGGGCAACAATTGTTACCTTCTATAGGAATAGCAATAGCTGGTGTTGTTGGTGGAATAATTTTAGCATTTACATGGGTTTTAAATACATTAACTGCTATTATAACAACTGTTTCTGGAATTATAAACGGAATTATATCTTTTATATCTGGAATTATAAATGTTGTAATGGGACTTATAACAGGAAATGCTGACCAGACAATGGATGGCCTTAAACAAATATTTGATG
>NZ_JACVWH010000022.1:0-43293 GCF_020658495.1 Clostridioides sp. ES-S-0048-02 | reverse complement strand
GTATATATTTTTTACAATTTATTAGAATAAAATTCATATATTGGGAAATATTAATAGTAAATAAATAATTGTTGCTATAAAGTAGAAATTATCTTTAAAAGCACAAATTAATTTACAGTCTCAAATAAGAAGATAGTATGTTTCTACTATCTTCTTATTTATCTTCAAAAACCGTGCTCCGTTACTTGTGGTACGGTTCTCCATTATTTATCCTATAAGCCCTATAAATCTGCTCTAACAATATCAACCTCATCATCTGATGAGGAAAAGTCATCCTAGAAAAAGATAATCTATAATCAGCCCTAGCCAAAACATCATCAGAAAGCCCTAGAGAACCTCCAATTATAAAACAAAGACTACTGTTACCTCTAACTGCTAAATCACTCATAGTCTTAGCCAGTTCTTCGGAAGACAAATTCTTTCCATCAATAGCAAGAGCTATAACATAGCTGTTATGCTTTATCTTACCTAAAATCTTCTTTCCCTCTTTATCTTTTATAATTTCCATTTCCTTAGCACTTAAATTTTCGGGAGCTTTTTCATCATCTAACTCTATAATTTCCAACTTGCAATACTTAGAAAGCCTCTTTCTAAATTCATCAATACCTAACTTTAAATATTTTTCTTTAATTTTACCTACTACAACTATACTTATATTCATATACTTCTCCTAAACTTAATCTTATTACAAATTTATATACTAATATAACTTACAAACTGTTAGTAAGACTATTTAGCAAGTTCTCGATTTGCATAATCTATAAACTCCTCAAAAGGTATAGCTTTACTATAATAATATCCTTGATATATTTCACATCCTAAGCCATACAACTTATCTCTCTGATTTAAATTTTCAACATACTCCACGATTATATCAAAATCTAGGTTTTTTGAAAGATTTACAATAGACATTATGATTTCACTACTTCTTTTGTTTGTAAGTATCTCTTTAACAAGTGAACCATCCAACTTAACTATATCAAAATTATTATTTTGGAGGTATACAAGGGAACTGTGTCCCATTCCAAAATCATCCATAATAAGCTTTATACCCAAATCATGTATTGCATTTATTCGATCTATAATTATCTGAGAACCTGACAATGCAACCTGCTCTGTGATTTCTATACCAAGCATATTAGGGTTGATATTATTATTCTCAATTATATTTTTTATTTGCTCTGGCAAATTAGGAGCATTAAGTTGGTCTGGAGATATATTTACAGAAAATTTAATAGGATTTATTAATAAGCTTTCACTTTTCTTTAAATCAACACATGCTTTATTAATAATATACTCTCCAAGTTCATCTAAAAAACCTTCTTCTTTAGCTAAAAGTATAACAAGTGGCGGATAAATAAATCCACCTATTGAATGCCTCCACCTAAGTAACCCCTCTGCTCCTACAATATTCCCATCATAATTAACTTGTGGTTGATAAAAAATCTCTATATCTTCTTTTTTCATAGCAAACTTTAAATCTGATGCTAGCATTTTTGATATTGAACCTATTTTTCCACTATGATTTAAAATATTTGGTTGTTCTCCTGTTAATTCACATCTTTTTACTAAATTTGTTAAATTTTCTATATTATTTTTAAACATGTAAATATATCTATTTTGTGACATCTTTATAAATGGAATATAAATCATAACTCCTACACACAAATTAAACAATTGCAACAAACTTCCTCTTATTGAATCTGTAGCCATATATCCACTTAAAAATATAGGTGATGTCCATTCTACTGCAGAAACTGTACAAGGTACAATACCTGTAGACATAGCTACATAACTTGTAATTGTTAGAATCATAGGTGTAATTATAAATGGTATAAACATGATGTAGTTAAAAACAATTGGAATCCCAAAAACTAGCATCTCATTTATATTAAAAAGAGCTGGTATTGAAGCAATTTTAGCCAGCTTTCTTACATTTATACGTTTCTCACTAAGAAAAATGGCAATTACTAAACACAACAAAGCTCCACATCCACCAAATAAAACCATTGTATCAAAAAAAGTCTTAGTAAAAATTTCTGTTGGTAATTGATTATTATTAACTAAATTTATGTTAATTGCCATCCCATTTTCAAATAAATTTTTTGCAACTGTGTCAAGTACATTACTTCCATGAATACCAAAGAACCACATAAAATGCATTAGAAATATAAATAGCAAAGCACTCATAAGGTTTCTTCCCATACTATTAAATATATTTGAAAATAAATTATAAAATATATCTTGAAAATTTGAACTTCCAATTAGATTTATTACTATTACACGCAAAATAGAAAATAAAAATACTACAGTTATAAATGGAATTATAGCTGAAACCACCATATTAAAATCAGCATCAGCCCCCTCTGTATGAAACTTTACACTTGTTATAAAAGACTCTGTGAGCTTTACAAATAACATAGAAGACGTTATGGAAACAATAATAGCTGTAAACAACCACTTTGTTTTAAATATCTCCACATAAGAATCTATTTCACTACCATGTGAAAATACTAAAAAAGAGCACATTGCAACTATAGGAACAAGTACTGTATACTTGCTCCCATAGATTTTTCCATAGCTATAACTTATTGTCAACAATATTATTAATGAGATAATTCCTAAGGTAGAATCATTTATAAATGTAAGCATATTTAAAATCTCACCATTAAATAAACTTGCTATATATTCTTGATAAATTTTTATTGGAAGATTCAAAATAACAAGTGCAATTGAACCAGTCATAATAGCAGGTATTGCTAAAATCATCCCTTGCTTTATAGAATATAAGATTTTATTATCCTCAACATTTTCGAAATTTCTTTTTAGCAAAGTTATTCACCTCTACTTCATCTTATAAACATTAGAAACATCATTGCGTGATAATACATCTAGTTTTACATCTTGCCCAACTACTATATCGTTTGATGCTAATACTCCCTTTGAAGTTTCATATGCCAATTCTGGAAAATTATTTTCTTTACTTAAATGTGCTAATAATATAGATTCTGTACCTTTATCAATAAGTTCAACACAGAAATTTGCTGCATCTTCATTAGATAAATGTCCTGTATCTGACATTACTCTTTTCTTTAAAGCATATGTATATGAACCCATCATAAGCATATTAGGGTCATAATTTGATTCTAATACCACTAATTTAGATTTATATAGATGTTTTTTTATATTTTCAGTAATACACCCTATATCAGTAGCTATAGACATTTTTTCATCGTTTTCTGTATAGAAATTATATCCAACTGGGTCAGCTGCATCATGTTCTATTGAAAAAGGTCTTACTATAACATCTCCTAATGAATAAGTTTTATCATTTTCAAAGACCTTCATATTTTTGTCCTTAATATCACCAAGCTTGTCTTTCATAGAACACCATGTCTTTATATTAGCAAACACTGGTATGTCAAACTTTCTTGACAATATACCTGCCCCTTTTATATGGTCAATATGCTCATGAGTTATAAATATCCCTTTTAATTTATCTGAATCTACTCCAATGTCTTTAAGACCTGTAGTTATTCTCTTTCCACTTAATCCTGCATCTACCAGTATATTAGTATTTTTATATCCTATATAGTGGCAATTTCCACTACTACCACTTCCCACTGAACAATACTTTAGCATTATTTCACCTCTTTTTCTGCCTTATAAATTATATTATACCAAAAAAACAGAGTATTAAATAAAATTTAATACTCTGTACGAAATTTACTTGTATTCACTTATAATCTTATTTATATCTACCCCTTTACTGTTCCATAACTCTACAAAAGCTCTTCCATTGGCATTTTTATGTTTGTATTTATTGTAATATTCATTTAGTGTTTCAAAGAATACCTTATCTCCAACTTCTTTTCTTACTTCATTAAAAGCTGTTGCTCCTTTTGTATAAACATTTAAACTGTATTCAGTAGAATTTTTATACTCATTTGATGGTTTAAATATGTTTTCACTCAAATAACTCTTTGTTTGTATTTGCATAGTTTTTATAAGTTTATTTGCCATTTCTTTTCCATATTTTTGTTCAAAATAAACTATTGTAGAATATTCAGTAAGTGCTTCATCTAACCAAGGTTCACTTATTTCATCATTTCCAACAGCAGAATACCACCATTGATGCGCTGTTTCATGTGCTATAACATACTCAAGTAAAAACTCATTTTTTTCATTATATAAGCTTTGGTCTATCATAACAAGCATTGGATATTCCATTCCACCTATAAAGAAATCACTTGCTACAACAGAATATTCTTTATATGGGTATTTGCCAAACAACGCACTAAATATATTTATTGAATCTTTTGCAATCTCTGTTGCTCTGCTAGAAAGTTTCTTATTTAAATTGTATGTACTAATAGCTACACCCTTTGAGTCAACTTTATTTACATCAAATTTACTACTTAATATAAATGCAAAATCCCTAACGTTTTCAGCTTCTATCTCATACAACATTTTCTTGTTATCATGTTTGTCATTAACAAGTTTACCTGTATGAGCAATCTTATACTTATTTGGAATCAATAGTTTCACATGAAAATCACTAGTTTCACTATAAAATGGGTCCCCAATAGTTTCATAACTCTTTAGATTCCATCCTCTTTCATCATTAACACAAGCTATAGGAAACCAATTAGTAATATTTATAGTGTTTTCTCCATATCCAAACCTTCCCACTGAGTTTGGTATTTTTACGTTATATTTTATATCCAGAGATATCTTTTCATTTGGCTTTAACTCTTTCCCCAATTCTATTTCTAGTATATCATTTTTATCTCCTTTGATTTTATATTCCATTTTACTGCTATTATTTAGTATGTTTTTTATATCTATATATCCTTCATTGAATCCATTAGGATAGGCTCTTGTCATCTCACCTTTTTCAAAAGGAGCAAATTCTTTTTTAGAAAAAGCATTCGGATATATATGGAAATATATTTTATCCATGTTTGATTTTGTCTTATTTATGTACTCAACACTCTGATTGCACATTAACCTCTTAGTTTCATCATCAAATATAACATCCATATTATATTGATTTATCTTTGAATTAGATTTTTCTTTGTACGTTTCTAAACTGTCATCCTTTTCTATGAAGCAACCTATTATTAGTACCATAAATAAAATTGCTACTGATAATGTTCTTCTTACTTTTTGGTTGAATTTTATAACCAAAATATCTCCTCCTTTTTAAAATGAATACTTTTAGAAAATATTTACATGCTAATCTTATGACCTTTTATTTGTTTACAACCAAATGTAATACAAAAAATGATATAATTTAATCTGAGGTGATAAAATGTTTTTCAAAGAAAGCAATGAAATAGATTTAGGTGAAATCACTATTCCCAATATCTTTATAGATATATTTATGCCAATGGCGGACGGGTTATACGTAAAAGTTTATCTTTTAGGCTATAGACAGGCATGTGATATTACTTCTAATCCTAAGTTTGACAATAGCTCAATAGCCAAGAACCTAAATATACCTTTGTCTGATGTACTATCTGCTTGGAAATTCTGGGAAGAAAAAAAGATTATAAAAATACATGATAATGGAGAATATGATAATTTTAATTATTCAATAGAATTTTTAGATTTAAAAAATTTCTATATCGAAAATATATTAGGTAATAATTCATCTGTAAAATCTAATACAGATAAAGTTGTATCTACTTCTGAAAATCCAAGTATTAGAAAGATGTTCAATTCTATAAATAAAATAGTTGGTCGATATCTTGACCCAAGTGAAAAAATAAGTATTATGGATATAATGAATAAATACAACATGGGCCCTGATATGATACTTTGTGCTTATGAATATGTTAAAGATAAAACTGGTACATCTAAACCAGTTAAATACATCGAAGGCATTATTAGAAACTGGTATGATTCAAATTTATATACCCCAAAAGATGTTGAAGACAGCTTCTTGATTAGAAGTGAACGATATATTTTATATAAAACTATTTTCAATGAATTGGGATTTTCAAGACAAGCAACGAAATCAGAAAAAGAACTCATGGATGCTTGGTTTGATAAATTTGACATGGATATGGACTTAATAGTAAATGCATGTTCTAAATCTAAGAATATACCAAACCCAAGTATATCTTATATAAATGGAATAATTAAAAATTGGCACGAAAAAAATATAAAAAATTTAAATGATTTAAAGCAAAAAGAGGAAGAACGTATAGTTAAGGAGAATATTAATAAGAAGCAGATTAATACTACTCAAAACAACAATACTTACAAGAAAACTAAGTTTCATAATTTCAACGAAACATTTACTCAATATACATCTGATGAACTCGATGAAATTATTAAAAAAAGTCAAAAAGAAAAGTTTAAGTAGGTGATTAAATGAATGAAGATAAAATAAGAAAAATACTGGCTAAATATGCCAATAAAAGAGATAAAAATGAGCTACTATTGGAACATAGAAAAAATGAGGTCTATAATAGAATTCCTGAGATAAAATCTATAGATGATGATATTTCTAAAATAGGTCTTAACTTAGCTAAAACAGTTCTTTTAAATCCTAAATCTAAAGATGAAATTGTGAATGAGTCTAAGAAAACTATAGAATCTTTAAAATTGAGAAAAGAAGAACTTTTAGTTAAAAACAACATATCTCTTGATTACTTAGAAATAAAGTTTCAATGTGACTCTTGTAAAGACAAAGGATTTTTACCTAATGGTGAAAAATGTTCTTGTCTAAAACAAGAAATTGTAAATGAGGCTTATAAAATGTCTAATTTAGATAGAATTTTAAGTCAGGAAAATTTTTCGAATTTTAACTTGAATATATTTTCTCCTAAGAAAAGTCCTGATGGAGAAATATCTCCAAGAGAAAATATGTTAAATAATCTAAGTATCTGCGAAAATTTTGTTCATGACTTTAAGGTAGATAATAGTGAAAACTTATTGTTTTATGGTTCTACTGGACTAGGTAAAACATATATGTGTAACTGTATTGCAAAAGAATTGTTAGACAAAGGTAATGTTGTAATTTATCAAACATCTTTTAGAATTTTAGATATTCTTGAAGACTATAAATTTAGAAGAGACCCAAACAATCAAATAAGTGAAGAAAATTATAAAAACTTGTTTGATTGTGATTTATTAATAATAGATGACCTTGGTACTGAACTTAATAATTCTTTTACTAGTGGAGAAATTTTCAATATTGTAAACACAAGACTTGTTGCTGGTAAAAAGATTATTATATCAACCAACTTAACACCATCTCAAATAGGAAATACTTATACTCAAAGAATTCTATCTAGGATTTTAGATAAGTTTAGAATTTTAGAATTTACTGGAGATGATTTGAGATGGGAGAGATTTAAATAAAGTAGCCCTTAAAAAACATTTTTTTATTTTTAAATAGAGAGGTAAGAACATACTTGCTTCTCTGTTTAAAACTTATACTATATAATCACATTATCCATTCAGTTTTTCTAATTGTATTCCTAATATACCTTTTAATATACTAATCATTTATCTAGTTTGTAATTTTATATATATTAATATCATTCTTAATATATTGCATTATTTAAATTTATTATAGTACATTTATAGACTCTGTTTCTAAATATATGATATTGTATAATATTTAAAAATTTAATTATAATTAATTTTTGACGCAATTAAAAAAAAGATACCTAAAAGTATCCTGTAACATAGAAAATTATATTAATTTACATGTATGTATTTTGTGGAGCTGGTGATAGGAATCGAACCTACAACCTGCTGATTACAAGTCAGCTGCTCTACCGTTGAGCCACACCAGCATATATAGTATTTTTCATCTAAAAACTGGTGGGACTAACAGGGCTCGAACCTGTGACCCCCTGCTTGTAAGGCAGGTGCTCTCCCAGCTGAGCTATAGTCCCATATTGGTGACTCGTAGGGGAATTGAACCCCTGTTACCGCCGTGAAAGGGCGGTGTCTTAACCTCTTGACCAACGAGCCATGATTTGGTGATCTATCCGCGACTCGAACGCGGGACACCCTGATTAAAAGTCAGGTGCTCTACCGACTGAGCTAATAGACCACATTTTTTCGACTTTTTTCGTCGTTTCTTTCACTCACAAGTTATATTATAACTGCTGTATAACTTTTAGTCAACAGTTTTTTTTATTTTTTTTAGTATATAATTAAAATAATCCTGAATCATTGATTTTCAACAAAATCATCTAAATAAGACATCTAATTCAAGGGTATAAATTCGACCTTAATTTTATTAAAATATACATAAATAATTTTAACTCAATATAAAAGAGCATCTCTAATAATTGTAAATATTATCTTGAGATACTCTTTTTTTTAATCATTTATAATTTAAATCACTTACTTAAGATACTAAGCAAATATGTTTTTTCTTATTATAGTTTGAGCTCTATTAGGCCCAACAGAAACCATATCTACACTTACTCCAATCAACTCTTCTATTTTAGCAATATATTTCTTTGCATTTTCTGGAAGGTCATCAAAATTGTCTACTTGAGTTATATCTTCATTCCATCCATCTAATTCTTCATATATAGGTTCACATTTTGCTAAATCATCTAACGAAGCTGGGAAATCTGTTATTATTTTATCGTCCATTTTATAAGATGTACAAACTTTAATTTTGTCAAATCCAGTTAACACATCTAATAACATAAATGAAATACTAGTTAATCCATTAACTCTAGCTGCATATTTTACTATAACAGCATCAAACCACCCGCATCTTCTTGGTCTACCAGTAGTTACTCCAAATTCATGCCCTTGTTCTCTTATCTTATCACCAGTTTCATTTATTTGTTCTGTAACAAATGGACCTTCTCCAACTCTTGTAGTATAAGCTTTTACTATACCAACAACATCCTTTATCATATTTGGTCCTATACCTGCACCAATAGCAAATCCCCCAGATATTGGATGAGAAGATGTAACAAATGGATAAGTTCCTAAGTCTAAGTCTAATAAAGTACCTTGTGCTCCTTCAAATAACACTTTTTTACCTGCTTTTACCGCGTCATATACAATAACTGATGTATCTGCTACATATTTTTTTATTTGTTCTGCATACCCAATATATTCATTATATATAGCTTCAAAATCAAATAATTCTTCTTTTCCATATATGTTTCTAACTAATTTGTTTTTAGCTTCTATCTGAGCCTTTAATTTTATGGCAAATTTATCTTTATCCATTAAATCACATATTCTGATTCCAGATCTCTCTGTCTTATCCATATAGCAAGGTCCAATACCTTTTTTTGTCGTACCTATCTTTAAATCGCCTCTAGCTTCCTCTGATAATGCATCTAGCTCTTTATGGTATGGGAATATAACATGAGCTCTATCGCTAATTTTTATGTTTTCTGTATTTATATTATCTGCTTTAAACATTTCTAATTCTTCTAAGAATCCTTTAGGGTCAAATACTATTCCATTTCCGATTATGTTCACTGTCTTTGGATTTAAAACTCCAGATGGAATTAAGTGTAATGCATATTTTTTACCTTCAACAACTAATGTATGACCTGCATTATTTCCACCTTGTCCTCTTACTACTACATCTGCTTGAGTAGCAAGATAATCGATAACTTTACCTTTACCTTCATCTCCCCATTGAGAACCAACAATTGCAACTGTTTTCATGTAATTCACCTCTATATTTTATATACTCTCGAACGCTTTACTTATTTATTCTATCAAATATTCGTATTTTTTTCAACTTTTTTAACGTTCTCCAATATTTAACAGATACTCTTCTATTTTTGAAAAGTCATCTATTTTTTTAATTTCTGTGCTATTTTTTATAACTTTTTCTATAAACTTGTCCACGTCTAAAAGTTTTTCTAATTTACATACATTAATTATATTTCCAAAGTTTGTATTAGTCATGTTTATATGATATTGATTGTCCACAATACTAGCATAAACAACAATTGATTCTTTTAAATTATTATCAACTATCCTAAATAAGTTTATTTCATCAAGTACTTTAATTATATTGGGATATATACATTTTAAGCTTATTTTTTCCATATTATTCCTCCTGATAATTAATACTTATACACAGATAAAGCAAGCTAAAAGCTTGCTTTATCTACTTATTCACACTTATCAACAGGCTATCTGTGGATAGTGTGGATAATTTTTTAGCTAAATTTCAAGGTTTAGACATATTTAGTGACATGTATCCACATTTTTCCTGTAGAAAGAAAGGATGTTCTGTGGATATTAGTTAAATTATAGGTCTCTCAACTTATCCCCAAATCTTTGAACCTCACCAAGCCAAACTAGTTCCACAGAACCAGTTTCACCATGTCTATTTTTTGCTATTATTATTTCTCCTATATTTTTACTCTCAGAATCAGCATGATAGTATTCATCTCTATACAAAAACATAACTATATCTGCATCCTGCTCAATTGCTCCAGATTCTCTTAAATCAGATAACATAGGTCTATGGTCTGCTCTTTGCTCTGGGGCACGTGATAACTGAGATAATGCTACTACAGGACAATTTAATTCTTTTGCTAATACTTTTAATGACCTTGATATTTTAGATATTTCTTGTTGTCTACTTTCATTATTACCTTCACCTTCCATAAGTTGAAGATAATCTATAAGCACTAAATCTAGACCTTTTTCTATCTTTAACTTTCTACACTTTGACCTTAATTCTGATATTTTTATTCCAGGAGTATCATCTATGTGTATTTTTGCATCTGACAGTACTGCCATTGCATCTATAATCCTAGGCCAATCATTATCATTAAGTGTTCCAGTCTTTATCTTTTTCAATTCTACACTAGATTGCGAAGATAGCATACGTTGTACTAACTGTTCTTTTGACATCTCTAAACTAAACACAGCTACAGAAGCATCTCCTTTTAAAGCTGCATTTTGTACTAAATTTAAAGAAAAGGCCGTTTTACCCATTGCAGGTCTTGCCGCAACTAATATTAAATCTGTTCTTTGAAGACCATTTATTTTTTTATTTAAATCTTTAAAACCAGTAGTTATACCAGTTACATCGCTTTTATTTGTATATAATTTTTCTATCATATCATAGGCATCCATCAAAACTAAGTTTATAGATTTAAAATCGTCACTAGTTTTTTCCTGTGATATATCAAATATTCTCTTTTCAGCTTGTTCCAAAACATCTTCAATTTCCGTTGCTCCACTATATCCTAGATTTATTATTTCATTAGATGCTTTTATAAGCTTTCTAAGTACAGACTTTTCTTTTACTATATCAGCATAGTATTTTACATTTGAAGTTGTTGGCACTATTGTAGAAAGACTTGTAATATAACTGATTCCTCCAATATCATTAAGATGCCCTTGTTTTCTTAGCTCTTCTGTCAATGTTATTAAGTCTATAGGCTCACCTTTATTGCTTAAAGTTATCATACATTCATATATTATTTTGTGAGCCTCTTTATAGAAGTCATCAGGCCTTATAGTTTCTGTAACTGTTATTATAGCATCTTTGTCTAGTAGTATAGAACCTAATATTGACTGCTCTGATTCTACACTGTGAGGAGGAATTCTCGTCATGTCTTCCATCTTTATCACCTCTAGTTATTACTGTTTTTCTTTTACATCTACTCTTATTTTAGTAGTTACTTTTTGATGTATTTTTATTTCTACAAATGTTGAACCTAAAGTTCTTATTGGTTCATCTAATAAAATCTTTCTTTTGTCTACATCTATATCTTTTTGTTTCTTCAATTGCTCAGCTATCTCTTTGGCTGTTATTGAACCAAATAATCTTCCACCTTCACCTGATTTTGAATATATTCCTATATTAATTTCTTCCATTTGTTTTCCTAGTAAAACAGCTTCTTCATATTCTTTTTGAGCTTTTATTTCTTTAGATTTATTCTTTTCATTTAATTCCTTGATTGCTACACTATCTGCTTGCACAGCCATTTTCTTAGGAAATAAGAAATTTCTTGCATATCCATCACTTACTTCTTTCATTTCCCCTTTTTTACCAGTTCCTTTTACATCTTTTAATAATATAACTTTCATCTATTCTTCCTCCTCTAAATACTCCTCTATTATTTTATTTACTATCTTGTAAGCTTCTTTTAGAGAAACATTTTTTAACTGTGCACCAGCTATATCTATATGTCCCCCGCCTCCTAATTTTTCCATAAGTACATGTACATTTATTTGCCCCAAAGACCTTGCACTTATAAATATAGTATCATCTTTTTCTCCTAATACAAAGGAGGCTTCTACTTCTTTTATATTTAATAACTCATCAGCAGTTTGAGCTATTATGACGTTTATACTATCTATTTCTGTACTTGAATATGCTAGACATATTCTATTATTAATTATCTTTGTACTTTGAATTATTTCAGCCTTTATTATAAAATCTTTTACATCAGAATTGAAAAACTTCTTGACTTCTATTGTATCTGCTCCAACTTTTCTAAGGTAAGAAGCAGCTTCAAATGTCCTCACACCTGTTTTAAATGCAAAGTTTTTAGTATCTAAGCTTATTCCTGCTAAAAGACCTTCAGCTGTAAGTTTATTGATTGTTACCTCTTCATCCATATACTGAACTAATTCTGTAACCATTTCACATGTTGAAGATACATATATTTCATGGAATAAAAGCACTGCATCATTTATAAACTCTACACCTCTTCTATGATGGTCTATTACTACTACCTTCTCTGATAACTTTAAGAGTTCTTCACATTCAGTATAATTAGGTCTATGAGTATCAACTACAACAACTAGTGTATTTTTAGTACAGTTATCAATAGCCTCCTCTTTTCCAATAAACAACTTCTTATAATAATTACTTTCATTTATTTTGTTTATAAATATCTCTATAGATTCATTTATAGATTGTAAAACTATATTTGCTGTCTTATTGCAAGATTTACATATGTCATAAACCCCAACTGCGGCTCCCATAGCGTCCATGTCAGGATATTTATGACCCATTATATAAACATGATCGCTTTCTTGTATAACCTCTCTCAGAGCATGACCTATAAGTCTAGATTTTACTTTTGTTTTCTTTTCTACAGCCTTAGACTTTCCACCATAAAATACAAACTTATCTTTTGTCTTTACAACAGCTTGGTCTCCTCCTCTACCAAGTGCTAAATCAAGAGCACCTGTAGCAAGTTTTAGGTTCTCATTTAATGTATCTCCATCTATACCAATTCCTATACTTATTGTAACAGGAAGATTATTTCCATAATCAATATGTCTTATTGTATCTAAAATAGAAAACTTCTCAGCTTCCAATTTTTTTAACTCTTTTTTATGCATTACCAAGAAGAATTTATCTTTTGAAGTCCTTCTCAAAGCACCATTTGAATTTAATTCTAAAGCAGAAAGTATTTTTTCTACTTCAACATTAATTAAAGCTCTCTTATCTTCTGCTGCACTTTTTAATACTTCATCGTATCCATCTACTTGTATTAACATCATTGCATCTTTTTCATCATCATAATCTTGTTTTACTTGTAAATATTCTGTCTTATCTATCCAGTATAATATCATTAAATATTTAGGATTTTTTTCTTGATCATTTTTTATAACATTATAAACTATTGTATATTCTCTATCCTTATAGTTTATTTCAGTGTACATCTCTTTATTTTCATTTAATACTTTTCTTAAATTAAGATTTTTAACTATATCTTCTATATTTTTATCAAGTAAATCTTTTTGACCAATCATATCATAAAACTTTCCATTATACCATGATATATTTCCATCAAATTCTAGAATACATAGTGGTATTGGAAGATTTATTATAGCTTTCTTAGTTGTTTCATCTATATCTAAAGATAAATTTTGAATATACTCTGTCCATTCATGACGTCTAATATTAGTTGTTCTCCAATTGTGAAAAACCATATATGCAAAAATACAGAAAAATAAACACCCTACATACAAGTTGTAATAAAGCAAAATTATACTAGAAATACCAATAATAATTATATATAAATTTATTTCTGGCATATTTAATTTAAAGGTTTGTTTATTACTCATTTCTATCCTCCTAAGTGGATTTATAACTTCTCACCTTTCTAAAGTCAATTATACTATCTACCATACCAACAAAAGATATTCCCATAAATCCAAATAAACATAAAATTATCCCTGAAAGAAACATAATTTTATTTGGCCCTTGTCTTATCCATTTCTTTAAATAATAAATACAAACTGCTATTCCTTGAATTACAAACATTAAGTTAAAAACTAGCTGTAAATTAGTCATTATTAATTCTGTATATAATTTTGAGCCAATAATTTCAATAAATAAGACTAATAAATAAAGTAAAAAAGTTGTGACTATAGCATTTCCTGGTAAATAAAAGTCAGCAAATTTAGGAAATCTTATATTCAAATTTGTAATCCTTTTGATAAAGAATACGCTTAAATAATATGTTACAAATGCTGATAATAAACCTTGTAAGAATAACATCATTGGTAGCATATTTGTAAAATAACTTACAATTTCATCTGGCTTCATTTTATCAAATACTTTAAGCTCAGTTGCAGAAAAACTATTTTTTTGAATATTTACAATTTCTGTTATCATTTTAGAAACTTCATCTAATAAATTTACATTTAAAAATGTCTTCAATACAAAGAAATACACAACCATTGCAAGCACAAATATTATTGTTCCTCCATATATTGGTTCAAATTTATTACTATCTTCTTGCTCAAAACTTCTCTTTAGCATCTTTCCTATTGCTATGCCTGGCAAAGAATACATTATACATATATTTAATGCATACGAAATGTCTGCAAATAAAACTAGCACACAAAATGTAATCAAAATAGATAAAAAAGAATACTTTTTATCAGTGATGGCACCTATAATTACATATGGGACAGCTGCTAATATGCTAAACATTCCTAGCATTGGAATATAGGCTATTACTAAAGCAATTATTATAGCTAAAACTATTATAGACATGGCTTTAGATAGTCTAATTTTATTATTCAATTTAATATCACTCCCTATTATCCATATGTTTTTTTAAGTTAGATAAATCTCCATACCATCTTTCAACACTATGGTCTTCCTCTATACCAATTTTTATTTTTTCCTTGACTTTATAATCTACGTCTCTAAAACTAATTCCTAATCTCTTTGCTAAGAGATATGTTATCATTATTATATTTGCTAGAGTATCTTGAATTGCCTCATCTAAAGGTTTTACCCCTTTAAATAATAAGTTAAACAAATCACTTACACTCATTAATATTTCTGTTTTCATCCACTCTATTATCTTTATGTTTCTTGTTATCTCAGAACCTTTATCTATTTTCACGTTTGCAACCCTCCTTAATATATAATATTATATCATAAATAATAATATATTTAAGTATATAAACAAAAAAACGAGCGTTATAGCTCGTCTCATTTACTTATATAAATATCTATAATAAAAAATGAGCACAAGGCTCATTTTTTAATCTAATGTATATGGTAAAAGTGCTATATTTCTTGATCTTTTTATAGCAACTGTTAATTCTCTTTGATGCTTAGCACAAGTTCCAGATATTCTTCTTGGTAATATCTTTCCTCTTTCAGTTATATACTTTTGTAATCTCTGAGTACTTTTGTAATCTATTTTAGCGTTTTTGTCAGCACAAAATTGACAAACTCTTTTTTTCTTACGTCTTTTTTTATTCATCATGACTTTTTTCCCTCCTTTTTAAAATGGTATATCGTCATCATCTATAGCTTGGAAACCTTGTGGGTCTAACCCTTGAGGTTCAAAGCTTGGCTCAAAAGCTGGAGCACTCTCTTTATATGAATTTTCCGATTTATTCTTGCTATCTAAAGCTTGTACCGATCTAGTACTTACTTTTGTAAAAGTTCTTTTTTCGCCTGATTGTGTCTGATAATTGTCTACTCTTATCGATCCTTGAAGTGCAACTAATCTACCTTTAGTTATGTAGTTGGCACAAAATTCAGCGGATTTACCCATTACTTCAACAGGTATAAAATCAGTTTCTTTAGATCCATCTTTTTTTACATAGTCTCTATCAATGGCTATTGTAAATGATGCCACTGGTGTTCCTGTACCTGGGATGTATCTTAATTCAGGGTCTTTAGTTAACCTTCCCACTAATACAACTTGATTCATAAAAACACCACCTATTTTTTATAATAAAACTAGTTGTTAAGCAACAACTATCATGTGTCTTATTACGTTTTCATTTATCTTTAAGTTTCTGTCTATTTCTTTAGGAACGTCTACTGCTGATTTGAAGTTAACTAACACATAGAAACCTTCTGTAAACTTAGCTATTGGATAAGCTAATTTTTTAGTTCCCCAAGTATCAACTTTAACTATTTCTCCTTCAGTTGCAACAACTTCCTTAACTTTGTTTAGTACAGCTTCTCTTGTTTCTTCATCAGAGTTTGGCTTTACTACATAAACTAATTCATAATTTCTCACTATAATTCACCTCCCTTTGGACTTAACGGCTCTACACTCTTAGAGCAGAGAAATGAGACTAAAATCTCATACCTACACATTTTATCATTTTTTCTTATTTATGTCAATTTAAATTTTGGACAAATTTTAATATTTAATATAAGGTGAAATATATTTTTTAAATTAACAAGGGATGGCTATTGCCATCCCTTATAATATATCTTAAGTTATTATTTTTAATTAAGCTTCAACACCCATAGCTTCTTTTAAAACTGATGCTATGTTTTTGATACCTTCTATTATTTTTTCTTCTGGCATATTTGAATAGTTAAGTCTGAAAGTATTTTCTCTACCACCATTAGGGAAGAATCCTCCTCCAGCAACATAAGCAACATTCTTTTCTAAGCATTTTGGCATTAATTCTTTAGCATTTAAATTACTTGGAAGCTCTACCCATGTAAATAATCCACCTTCTGGATGAGTAAATACTAATCCTTCTGGGAATTCTTCTTCCATAGTCTTAAGCATAACATCTCTACGTTTGATATAAACAGCTTTTATTTTATCAACGTGTTCATCTAAGTCATACATATCCATAAATTTACTTACTTCCATTTGAGATATAGTTGATGCTTGTAAGTCTGCACCTTGTTTTGCAAAGTTAAATTTAGATAGTATTTCTGGAGAAGCACAAGTCCATCCTAATCTGTATCCTGGGCAGAATATTTTAGAGAAAGTTCCTAAGAATATTACTAATCCTTTTGTATCCATTGATTTTAAAGATGGTAAAGATTCTCCCTCAAATCTTAAATCTCCATATGGATTATCTTCTATTACTGGTATTTCATATTTATTTACTATTTCCATGAATTTTTTACGTCTTTCAAGTGGCCAAGTTCTTCCTGTTGGATTTTGGAAATCAGGTATTACATAAATCATTTTTATTCTATCAGTTGTTTCTAGTATTTTTTCTAGTTCTTCCATTATCATTCCATTAGAATCTGTTGGAACATCTATGAATTTAGGTTGGTAAGATTTAAATGCATTTATAGCTCCTATGTAAGATGGGCTTTCACATAAAATTACATCACCTTCATCAATAAATACTTTTCCTGCAAAATCTAGACCTTGTTGAGAACCACTTGTAACTAATATATCATCTTTATTTACATTAGTTTTGTTTTTGTCATTCATTCTAGCTGCTATTTTTTCTCTTAATGGTTCATATCCTTCTGTTGTAGTATATTGCATAGCTGATCTTCCATTTTCTTCAAGCACTGCAACTGATACTTTTTTCATTTCTTCAACTGGAAATAATTCTGGAGCAGGCATTCCACCCGCAAAAGATATTATTTGTGGTTGTTGAGTAAGTTTTAAAAGCTCACGTATTTCAGATCCTTGTAAACCTTCCATTCTTTTTGCATATTTAACTGCCATAATTAAAGCACCCCCATGAAAATGTTTTCTTCAATTTCTATTATACCAAAAATTTGGATATTAATATACGGTATTTGACATTTTTTAAATGTTAAATTTATATCATTTTTTTATTAGCTTTTTTACTCTCTTTTCTAATGTCTCTCTATCAAGCATTATTAGCCTTGAACATTTCGTACATTTTATCTTTATATCCATTCCAGTTCTTACGATTTCAAACTCTTTACATCCACATGCATGTTGTTTTTTCAATTCAACAATATCCCCTATTTTTAAATCCATTGGCATAAATAATTAGCCTCCTAATCTAACTTCTTTGCTTCCCTTGAGCCATCCTCTAATTTACTTATACAGTAAATTCCCTTTATATCTACATTATTTTCAACTAAAATTGTCTTTATTTTTTTCATATCTTCAAAAGAAAATTTAATTGATATTCCACAGCTTGCTGTTATTTCTCTTGGTGTTGGAAGAGCCATTACTTTTAAACCATTTTCACCAAATAGCTTTTCTGACCTTATTGCATGATGTGTAGAATTAAATGATACTATATACATTTGATTCATTGCTTAATCCTTTCTGACTATCTACTTTTCTTTAGTTTAATATTTCCTATTAACTTTATATTGTTAAACAAACATACATTATATAGAAATAGTATTTGATGCATTTTTTAATGTTTCAACTATAGTGTACATATTTGTAACTGAACCAACTTGTAATTTTTCTTTTAAATTATAGTAATCTAAACAGGTTCCACAAGATAAAATTTCTACCCCTGCATCTTCAAGTATTTTAAGATTTTCTATAGTTGCTTCATTTTCAGCACTTAATTTTACTCCTCCATTAACTAAAAGTATATGTTTAGGATATGGCTTTGATTCTGTTAAAGTATATATAAAACCTTTTATTAATACTTGTCCTAATTCATCATTTCCCAATCCCATCTTATCTGAAGATATAAATACACATGTATCTTCTAGTTCGCTTTCTTCTTTTTGAACTACAACATTATTACCTTTTTTAATTTCTATAGAAATTAAGTTTTCTTTTTCATCAACAATCCTTGCTTCACAATTTAAAGATTTAGCAAGCTTTAATATATTTTCTTTTGCTGTTTCATTGTCAACTGTTGTAACTACAATGCCTTCTTCTATATTATCTAATTCTTTTTTTGTATTTATAACTGGTTTAGGACAAGCAAGCCCTCTAGCATCTATTTTTATACTCATTGTTTGATTCATCTCCTTAAAATTATTCATACAATTTATATTTTATCATAGATATTATCTTGCTTGTTATAGATTGTTTCTATACTATTATAGGTTTATTATACTTACATTATCTCTAAATTTTTATACATAAATACTCCCTTTTGGTAGTACTCTAATTCTTTCTCTTTTGATATGCTTGAATATAATTGACCTAAGTCTATGTACAAGTTTGCTAATATCTTATTATTACCTAAGTCTGATACTATTTTTATACATTTAATTAAGTACTCAATAGCAAGAGTAATTTCATTTTGATTCTTATACATATTAGAATAGAATTTTAATGCCTTATACTCATTAAACTTATTTTTATTTTTTATTGATGATGCTAAAGCTATTTTACAATATTTTCTAGCTAAATCATAATCTTCTTTATCTATGTACGCTTCTATTATCTTGAATAAACCTGACATCATATATTCGTCTTCATCATTTTTCTTTATGTTGTACACTTTTTGAGAATATTCAAGAACTCTATCTGTCTCACCTATTTTTCTATAAACATCACAAATTGTTAAGTATACATTTGCTATTCCAGTTTTATTATCTTCATTTTCAAGTATTTTTAGTGCTTTTTTAAAATACTCTTTTGATTCCTCATATTTTCCAATCTCAAGCATGTTGTTTGCTTTTAACACCAAAATATCGACATCTTCTTTTCTATCATTTTTATTATCTATTTCATTTATTTTATCTATGTACTTTAATGACATATTTGGATTATCTAATTTTATATAACAATATGCCATCTTACTATATAATTCCTTATATACGTTAATATCCTCAAACTTATTCTCTGACAAAATTTCCTCTGCAAAATTAAAGTGACTTATCGCACCTTTATAAAAGTCTTCTTGCATATATATCTTTCCTATGTTTAAATAGCACTTTAGTATGTTTTCACTATCATTGTTTTTTATAAAGAAAAATAAAGCCTTTTCAAAGTTTTCTATAGCATTATTGTAATTAGATTTTTTTAAGTTAATGTTAGCCATAAGAAAATTGCATCTGCCATAGTTCTCCATTAAATCGTATCTCTTACATATATCTAAAACTTCTTTTATTTGGTCCTCAGCCTTGTTTAACTCATTCTCTTTTATATAAATTTCACTTTGCAGTATTAAATTATCTGTTATCTTTTTTGACTGCATTTCTTTTGTTTCTAATAAATATTCCACGCTTACATCTAACTTATCACCTAGATATTCCAACAGTTCATAACTAGTATGAGATTTATCTCTCTCTATATGGCTTATTTGTGCTGCTGTTATTCTATCTCCAGCTAACTCTTTTAATGTCATATTTTTTTCTTTTCTTAATTTCTTAATCTTTTCTCCTAAGCTCAAAATTTCCATACTATTCCCACCTTTTGAAGACATTTTTTTATAATATAATTATAACTTATATTTATTTTAAAAACACTACTTTTATTTTACAATATTTTCTCTATACATTAAATGATTTCCCATAAAAATGACTAATATTTAGTTTATTTTGTATTTAATTAACTTAAATAAATCATTTTTTAAATTTGTTACTATTTTGTATTCATATATTCAGTCATAACGATTATAATTATATATAAGAATAGTATCTTGAGAGGAGTAATTTTTATGAAAAACAAGAAAATAATGTTAGTGTTAAGTATATTATCTATATCTATATTGGCAGTTGGATGTAGCAATGCTCAAAATGAAGCAACTAAAAAAGAAACTAAAAATAATACAAATGTTGAGCAACCAAAGGAAGAAAACAATAAAGAAAATAATGATGAAAAAGAAGTTCCTAATAAAAAGTCTACATCAGCTCCAAAGGAAGAAAAAAAGACGGAGTCTGCTGTTATTTATTCTTTTGATGTAGACAAAACAGATTTAATTGAGAATAAGGTTGATTTAGAAAAAATTGATGAAAACACTTTATTTGCTGAACTACAAAAGCTTAAAGTAATTCCAGAATCTGCAAAACTAAATTCATTTACTACAAAAGATATTGATGGTGTAAAAACTGGTATATTAGATGTTAACTCTGATTTTACAAAATCAAACTTAGGTAGTGATGCAGAAACTTTTATGCTTGATTCAGTTGCACGTACTTACATAAAAAACATGAATGTTGAACAAATAAAGCTTACTGTTGATGGCGCTAACTATGAAAGTGGTCATATAGTTCTTGAAGATGGAGATTATTTAAAGTAAGTTTTTAAATTATATTAAGCTACAAAAATAGTGTCAACTATCTATAAAGTTGACACTATTTTTATGTTGTAATTTATACTATTTATTTTTTGAAATTTTCTTCAAGGCATCTATTGCTTTATCTATCTCATCTTTCGTATTAAAATATCCTATACTGAATCTTACCGCACCTTGTTTTAACGTACCTAAAGTAGTATGAGCTAATGGAGAACAATGTATTCCTGATCTAGTTGCTATATTATATTCACTATCTAATAAGAAAGTAACCTCTCCAGAATCCATGTTTCCTATATTTATAGCTATTACTGAGGCTCTTTTTTTACTGTCTTTTGGTCCATATATCTTTATATCTGATACTTCTTCTAACTTATTTAGCATATATTGACATAATTCTTCTTCATGTTGTCTTATATTGTTGATTCCTCTTTCAAATATAAATAATACACCTTGGTTAAGCCCTGCTATACCTGGAGTATTATGAGTTCCTGACTCGTATTTATCTGGGAACAGTTCTGGTTGAACCATTTCTTCTGATTTACTACCTGTTCCACCCTCTTTTAATATATTCAAATTTAGGCCTTCTCTTACATATAAGATACCTGTTCCTTGAGGTCCAAATAAGCATTTATGACCTGGCATAGCCAACATATCTATATTACATTTCTTCACATCTATATCATAAACACCTGCTGTTTGTGATGCATCTACCAAGAATATTATATTATGTTTCTTAGCTATTTCTCCAACTTTTTTTATATCTATTAATGTTCCACATACATTAGATGCATGTGTAGTTACAATCAGCTTAGTGTTATCCTTTATTGATTTTTCTAACTCTTCATAATCTAAAAAACCTTCATCATCACATTTTACTACAGTATTTTCAACCCCTTTTTTCTCAAGAGCTTTTATAGGTCTTATTACTGAATTATGTTCCATAGATGTTGTTATTACATGATCTCCTTTTTGTAATACACCTTTTATTGCTAAATTCAAAGAGTCTGTTGCATTAGACGTAAATACTATATTCATAGGATTACTTACATTAAATAACTTAGCTATATTTTCTCTTGTATCATAAATTTCTCTAGCAGCTCGCATAGCAAGCTTATGCCCTGCTCTTCCTGGATTTGCACAATAGTTTTTCATACAATCTAAAACAGCATCATAAACTCTTTCTGGTTTTGGATATGTAGTTGCAGCATTGTCTAGATAAATCATATTCATCGTCCTCTCTATTTTATATTTGTGTGTTATTCAAGAAGCATTGATACAATACTGTTTAAATCATCATCATTATAGTATTCTATCTCTATTTTACCTTTTTTCTTACCTTTGGAAATATTTACTTTAGTTCCAAAAATATTTCTAAGTTTATCTTCTACATCTAAAATAAATACATCTTTAGGCTTAGACTTCTTTGGCATATCTTCTTCTTTATTTTCAGATATTTTTTTTGCAATGTTTTCAACTTCTCTTACAGAAAGTTCTTCCTCTTCTATCTTTTTTGCAATTTGTAGTTGTAATTTTTTATCTACAATTCTTAATAGAGCCTTTCCATGACCTGCTGTGATTTTACCACTATCTATCATGTCTATAACATCTTGTCCTAGATTTAAAAGTCTCAAAGTGTTAGTTATATGAGGTCTACTTTTACCGACAGCTTCTGATATTTCTTCTTGAGTTACATTATAATGCTCAATTAAACTTTTATATGCTAGTGCTTCTTCTATTGAATTTAAATCTTCTCTCTGTAAGTTTTCAATTAAAGCTATCTCCATTATGTCTTTCATCTCTATATCTTTAATTATAGCAGGTATTTGACTTTTATTTGCAAGTTTTGATGCTCTAAATCTTCTTTCACCAGCTATTATCATGTACTTATTGTTTTCATCTCTTTTAACTACTATTGGTTGTAGTACACCATAATTTTTTATAGACTCAGATAATACTTTTATTTTTTCTTCATCAAATTGCTTTCTTGGCTGAACTTCGTTTGGATATATTTTGTCTATATCTATATTAACTATTTCTTTATCTGAAGTTTCTCCTTTAATTTCTGGTATCAATGCACTAAGACCTCGACCCAATCTATTACTTCTTTTAGACTTATTCTCCATACTACCACTCCTCCTCTTCTAAATCTATAAATTCTTCTGCTAGTTCCAAATAAGCTACAGACCCCCTACATCTTTTATCATAATAAATTGCTGGTTTACCATGACTAGGAGCTTCTGCAAGTCTTACATTTCTTGGAATTAGAGTAGTGTATACACTACCTTTAAAGTACTTTTTAACTTCTTCAACAACTTGTATTGATAGATTGGCTCTTCCATCAAACATACTCAAAACAACACCTTGAATTTCTATATCTGTATTTAATCTTGATTTTACTAATTTTATAGTCTCCATTAATTGACTTACACCTTCTAAGGCATAATATTCACATTGTATAGGAATTAAAACACTATCTACAGCCGTTAGACAATTTATTGTAAGCATTCCAAGTGAAGGTGGGCAATCCAAAAATATATAGTCGTATTCATCCTTTACTACTTTTATGGAATTTTTTAAAATATACTCTCTATTATTTATAGATGCAAGCTCTATCTCTGCACCTGCTAGTTCCGTAGCTGATGGAACTACATCTACATTTTCAAACTCTGTTTTTATTATTGCTTCTTTAATATGCAAACCATCTAACATAATCTCATAGATTGTATTTTCTACTTCATTTTTATCAATACCATATCCACTAGTTGTATTTCCTTGAGGGTCCAAATCTAATACTAATATCTTTTTTCCTAAGGTTCCTAAACTGGCACTTAAATTTACATTTGTTGTAGTTTTTCCGACTCCGCCCTTTTGATTAAATATAGCTATAACTTTGCCCATGATGTTCCCCCCTTTAAGAATCAAATTAATTTTAAATATTGACTAGTTGCTTTTATAATTATAAATAATGTCTATAAATCAATTTATATTACAAGGCTTGTTTAAAAAAAAAGATTACTGGTAAGCAGTAATCTCTATTTTTTAGGGATTTTTACGACAACTTCCATATAATCTCCCTTATCTATTTCATTATACTTAGCATCAATTCCTGTATTTGATATAGCATCAAAGGCTTGCTTTATAGTATTTATGTAAATTCTTATACTCATAGCACCCTTTATATTCTGTTTTTTATCAGGCTCTTCTTGAATTTCAATTTCTTCTAGTATATCTTGTATCAGTTTTTCTGTTTTTTTAACAGTCAATTCATTCTTTATGACCTTTTCTAGTACACTTTTCATTAAATCTTCACTTGGTAATTTAAGGAATGCCCTAGCATGTCTTTCTGTTAAATTATTCTCTATTAGCTTCATTTTTATATCGTTTGGAAGCTTTAATATTCTAAGCTTGTTTGCTACAGTAGATTGATTTTTACCTAATTTTTCTGCTAATTGCTGTTGAGTAAAAGCATGCTCTTTTATTAAGTTTTCATAGCCAATTGCTTCTTCAATAAAATTTAAGTCTTCTCGTTGCAAATTTTCTAATAACGCTAGAACAGCAGAAGATTCATCGTTCATATTATTTATAATTGCTGGTACAGTTTTAAGCTCTGCTAACTTAGCTGCTCTTAATCTTCTTTCTCCAGCAATTAGTTCATATTTACCATCTTTTGCTCTAACTGTTATAGGTTGAATTATACCATATACCTTTATAGAATTGCTCAATTCCTCCAATGAAACTTGTGAAAATATTTTTCTTGGTTGGTATGGATTTGGAACTATATCTTCTATAGGTATCTCCATAACTCTTTTATCTTCCATAACATACCTCTCTTATTTTAGATATAAATATTTTTGTTCTCTATATGTACATACAATTTTATTTCTGCATCTACTTTAATAATTCCTTTATTTTTGTTTGTTTTGAGGCAACCTTAATTATTTCCTGAGAAATGATTAAGGTTGCCTACTAATTAATATCTTGATTATTTAATAGGATTTTTAGCTGGCTTACCAGCTTTTCTAGGGTATTTAACTGGTGTTTCATGTATCTTTTTAAAAACTAATATATTATGATTTAAATCTATTTCTGGTAATTCTACATCTATTTTTTCAACAAACTCTAATCCTAAAGTATCTATAGCCTTTTTTGATTCCTCTAATTCTAGATTAGCATTTGGACCTTTTAAACAAATAAAATATCCTCCTACTTTTATAAATGGTACACAAAATTCCATAAGAATTGGTAATCCAGCTACAGCTCTTGCTGTAGCAATATCATACTTTTCCCTGTACTTTTCATCTTTTCCAAAATCTTCAGCTCTTCCATGTATAAATTTAATACCCTCTAGTTCTAATGCTCTAGCAACTTCTTCTAGAAAGCTTATTCTTTTATTTAAAGAGTCCAATAAGGTTAACTCTAACTCCTCTAAACATATTTTTAGTGGTATACCTGGAAAACCAGCACCTGTACCAACATCTATTATGGACATACCATTTTTTATATATCCATTTTTTACAGCTGAAATAGAGTCTAAAAAATGTTTTATATATACTTCTTTTTCATCCTCTATTCCTGTAAGGTTCATTTTTTGATTCCAATCAACTAATATATCTCTATAAGTCTTAAATTTTTGTAACATATCATCATTTGTATCTATATTAAAATTTTTAATTCCATTTTCTAGAAGTTTTATATTATTCACTTTTTCCACCTCTAGTTCTTCTAACTTGTTCTAGGTGTATAAGTAATACTGATATATCAGCTGGAGAAACACCTGATATACGAGATGCTTGACCTATTGAAATAGGTTTTATGTCATCTAGTTTTTGTCTTGCTTCTAATCTAAGTCCTTCTATTGATGAATAATTTATTTTTTCATCTAATTTTTTATTCTCAAGCTTTTTAAATTGGTCTATCTGTTTTAATTGCTTGTCTATATAACCTTCATACTTAGTCATTATTACGCATTGTTCTTTAACTTCTCTTGAAACATCTTCACCAGCATCTTTTCCTATTTCTTCAAGCAATTCATAGGATACTTCTGGTCTTTTTAAAAACTCATACAGTGATATTCCAACTTTTATTGGCGTTGCACCTTTTTCTTCTAGTAAATTATTTACTTCCTTTGGTGTAACCCTTTCGCTCTTTAATCTTTCAAATTCTTTTTCAACAGCATCCTTTTTATTTATGAATCTTTCATATCTATCTTTTTTAACTAAGCCTAATTCATAACCCTTTTGAGTTAATCTCATATCCGCATTATCTTGTCTTAAATACAATCTATATTCTGCTCTTGATGTCATCATTCTATAAGGTTCATTAGTTCCTTTAGTAACAAGGTCATCTAATAATACACCTATATATGCTTCTGAACGATCTAATACAAAAGGTTCTTTTCCTTCTATCTTTCTAACAGCATTTATACCCGCCATAAGCCCTTGAGCTGCTGCTTCTTCATATCCAGAAGTTCCATTAAATTGCCCTGCACTAAATAAGTTTTCAACACCTTTTATTTCTAAACTTATTTTTAATTGTGTTGGGTCAACACAATCATATTCTATAGCATATGCAGGTCTCATTATCTTACAGTTTTCAAGCCCCTTTATAGTTTTATACATATCTAGTTGAACTTCAAAAGGTAAACTAGTTGATATCCCTTGAATATACATTTCTTTAGTATTCAAACCCTCTGGCTCTATAAACAATTGATGTGAAGTTTTATCACTAAATCTTACTACTTTATCTTCTATAGAAGGACAATATCTTGGCCCAGTACTTTCTATAACTCCACTATACATGGCAGACCTTTTTAAATTATCTAGTATAACTCTTTGAGTATCTTCAGTGGTTCTTGTTAAATAACAAGGTTCTTGCTCTTTCTCTATGTTTTCATTCATAAATGAGAAAGGAGTTACTTTTTCGTCACCTTCTTGTAGAGACATTACAGAGAAATCTATACTATCTCTATGGACTCTTGCTGGTGTTCCTGTTTTAAATCTTCTCATTCTAAGACCTAATTCAACTAAACTATCTGTAAGGTATTTTGCATATCCTAGTGCATTAGGACCTTCGTAAAATGCCACCTCACCCATATATATTTTTGAATTTAAATAAACTCCAGTAGCTAATATTACAGCTTTAGATTTAAATGAACATCCTAGCTTAGTTCCAACACCTATTACAACATTTCCTTCATGTAATATTTCTACAACTTCATCCATAGCTATATCGAGGTTTGGCTCATTTTCTAATGTTTTTTTCATTTCTTCATGGTATTTAAATTTATCTGCTTGGGCTCTCAAAGAATGAACTGCTGGTCCTTTAGCAGTATTTAACATTCTACTTTGTATATATGTCTTGTCTATATTTAGTCCCATTTGACCACCTAAAGCATCTATCTCTTTTACTAATTGACCTTTACCCGTTCCACCAATTGATGGATTGCAAGGCATTAATGCAATAGAATCTAAAGACATTGTTATTATCAAAGTTTTATATCCCATTCTTGCCGTAGCTAAAGCAGCTTCACATCCCGCGTGACCTGCCCCAACTACTATAACATCATATTTTCCTGCTTCAAACTTTATCATTTATAATTCCTTTCTTTTTAATATTAATGTTTCATGAGAAACACTATAAAATATCTATAATTTCTATAATAAAAAATGAAATTTATTACTTCTATATCTTCTTTCCTTTTGTATTTTACATCCTATTTTCCTATACAGAAGTTATGGAATATATTATCTAGTAAATCTTCTGTTACTGTATCTCCATTAATATATCCAAGGTAGTCCCATATATTTTTTAAATCTACTTCTACAAAGTCAAATGGCATACTTTGTTCTAGAGCAATTAAAGCATCTGTTGCAGACTTATATGCCTTACCAAGTGCATCCTTATGTCTAGAATTAGTTACTATTAAACTAGAATTATTTTTGATACTTCCTTTATATACCATAGACTCTATCTTATCTTGTAATGCTTCTATTCCTTCTTGCTGTAAAGCTGATATTCTTATTATACTATTATTTTCTACATATTTAAGTATTTTTTCTTCTTCAATCTCTTGTTTTAAGTCATTTTTATTTAATAGTACTATTGTTTGTTTATCTTTAAGCTTCTTTAATATTTCTATATCTTCTTCTGACAACTTTCTTGATGCATCTAAAACCATTATAATTAAATCAGCACTTGTAAATGATTCTTTAGATTTCTCAACTCCTATTTTTTCAACTATATCATCAGTATCTCTTATACCTGCTGTATCAACTATCTTAAGAGGTATACCTTTTATATTAACAAATTCCTCTATAACATCTCTAGTAGTTCCTGGTATGTCTGTAACTATAGCTCTATTTTCTCCCAAAATAGAGTTAAGCAGTGAAGATTTTCCTACATTTGGTTTCCCAACAATTACTGTTTTCAAGCCTTCTCTAAGTATTTTCCCACTTTCAGCTGTATCATATAATTTTTTAATTTCTTTTTTAAGTTCACCAGTTTTATCCTTAAGCGTTTGATATGTTATATGTTCAATATCTTCTTCAGGATAATCTATAGCAACTTCTACATGTGCCAGTATCTCAGTAACTTTATCTCTTAAGTCTCTTATCTTCTTTGATAGAGAACCCTCTAACTGGTTTTGAGCAACTTCATGAGCTATATCAGTTTTTGCCTTTATAACATCTATTACTGCTTCTGCTTGAGATAAATCTATTCTTCCGTTTAAAAATGCTCTTTTAGTAAACTCCCCAGCTTCTGCCAATCTAACATCTTTAGATAATATTAGTTCTAAAATTTTCTTTACTGAAATAAATCCACCATGGCAATTTATTTCTATAACATCTTCTCCTGTATATGAATTGGGACCCTTCATATATGCCAATAATACTTCATCTATTGCATTTTCATTATCTACAATATTTCCATATATTAATGTTCTTTTATTATAATCTTTAATACTCTTTCCTGACATGGATTTAAAGATTTCTTCTGCAACTTTTAAAGCTTTTTCTCCACTTATTCTCAGTATACCTATACCACCTTCTCCAGGTGCTGTAGCTATAGCCGCTATTGTATCATCTATAAACAAATTTATCACCTCTTAATTTATAATTTTTACATATAGATTTATTTTTGACCAATTACAATGATTTAATAAGATTAAAAAATAAAACCCCCTAATGTTTAGGAGGTTGATTTTATCTTTTACACTCAATTACTAATCTTCTATATGGATCGGTTCCTTCACTATATGTAATTACATATTTGTCATTTTGAAGGGCTGAATGTATTATTCTTCTCTCATATGGATTCATATAATCTAATTTTTTAGTTTTTCTTGTTTTCGCTACTTCTCTAGCAACCTTATTAGCATATCTTATTAAAGATTCTTCTCTTTTTGACCTATAGTTTTCTATATCTACAAGTACTCTTGTATGAGAGTCTTTATTTATTTTATTAAGAGCTAATCCAGTTAAAAATTGAATAGAATCTAAAGTTTCCCCTCTTCTACCAATTAAACTTGCAGCTTCTTTGCCTTCAATATCAACCATGATTAAATTATCTTTTTGAGATACATTGACTTTGGCATCAACATTTGCATTTTTCAACATTACCTCTATAAAATTTTTAGCTACATCTAGTTCCTTTTCAATAACAAAAATTTCATAGGTACCATCTTTAGCACCTATAAAACCTAAAAACCCCTTGCTTGGATTTTCTAGTATTTCTACCTCTATATCCTCTACTTTTAAATTTAAATCTGCTATCGCCTTATTTATAGCTTCTTCTTTACTTTTACTTTTTATTAATTTTAGGCTTTTTCTCATTAACTTTTTCCTCCTTAGAGTTAGCAGCCAGCTTAGCTTTTAAAGGATTCATTATTAAGTAATACTGAGCTATTGAGAATAAGTTACTTACTGTCCAGTACAATGTAAGTCCTGCTGGGAATATAAATCCCCAATAGAAAGACATCCCTGCCATTACATATGTCATTACTTTCATAGAGCCTTGTAGTTGGTCCTTTGGAGTCATTACTTTTTGCATTACATATGCACTTGCTCCTGAAAATACTGCTAATACATAATCTGGTGCTGTTAAACTTTTTATCCATAAAAACCCATTGTCAGCTGCCATAAATGCAGCTTGATTTGCAAAAACGCCATGAGCAACTGGCTCTCTTAAAACGCTAAATAATCCTATTAATATAGGAAACTGTATTAATAAAGGTAAACAACCAGATAGTGGATTAATTTTAGCTTCTCCATATAACTTAACAATTTCTTCATTTTGTTTTTCTGGCTTATTTTTATATTTTTCTTGTATCTCTTTTATACGAGGTTGTATATCTTGCATTGCCTTTGTTGACTTAGTCTGTTTAACTGTTAATGGTAGTAAAATAATCTTTACAAGTATAGTAAAAATTATTATAGAAATACCATAGTGGTTAACAAATTCAAATATTACCTTAAGAATTAATCCTAAGAAATTTCCTATTATATTCAATTTTTTTATACCTCCTAATAGTTACTCTCTTTTATTTTAGAGGGTCGTAACCTCCTGGATGAAAAGGATGACATTTTAGAAGTCTTCTTATTGTTAAGTACATACCTTTTACAAATCCATATTTTTTAAATGCCTCTATTGAATATTGTGAGCAAGTTGGATAGAATCTACAAGTAGGTCCCTTTAAGGGAGATATATACTTTTGATAAAATTTTACTAAATAAATACATAAATTCGATAAATACCTACTTATTTCCTTTAATATATAAATTATTTTATTCAAAATTATTAACCTCCATATTTATAGCATATAATTTAAAGAGAAATATCCGTTCTTTTAACTAAATTTTTTATAGACTTGTCTATCTCTTTAAAACTAGCATCTTTACTAGATACTCTTGCTATAAATACTATATCATATCCAGGCTTAATTTTTTCATCAATATTTAATCTGTAGACTTCTTTTATTAATCTTCTTACTCTATTTCTAGTGATAGCTTTTCCTACTTTCTTTGAAACAGAAATACCTATTCTACTATAATCTGATTTATTTTTAAGTATATATATTACTAAATATCTGTTTGCAAAAGATTTGCCGTGTTTATATACTTTTCTAAAATCAGAGTCTTTTTTTAACCCCTTTGTCCTATTAAAGTCCATAGTTAACCTCCATAAACACAGCTATGCATTGTAATTATTTACACAAAAAGGCCACCTTTGCAGCGGCCCTTTTGTAATTAATGAGTTAATCTATTTCTTCCTTTAGCTCTTCTTCTTTTTAACACGTTTCTTCCGTTAGACGTCTTCATTCTTTTTCTGAAACCATGTTCTTTACTTCTTTGTCTCTTTTTTGGTTGATAAGTTCTTTTACTCATTATTTTGCACCGCCTTTCAGATTTCATTTTCCGTTTATAAAAATAATAACTTTACCCTCAAAGTAAACATAACACATATAATTATAAATACTTTTACTATCGTTGTCAACGAGTTTTTGGTATGCTTGCATCACAAAATCTACCATATATATATTATGTATTTTTTTTATTGAAAATACTAGTAAAAATCTATTTAATTTTATTCTAAATTATTTTTTTCAATTATATACACAAATAAAGCAAATTTAACATGTTTATATTTTTATCAACAATTAGTTAATATTGTGGATAAATTAGTTACAAATCATTGAAGTTTGACATATATTTTGATATTATAAATATACTTGTTGATAATGTGTATAAATGTTATCAACTTATTAAAAATTATTCACAGCTTGTGGATACTTTTGTGTATAACTTTTAAGATTACTGACAATACTCTAGTTATAATCACCATTTATTGTATGTTTATGTTATTTATAACTTTATCTACATATTGTTTATATCTTTTCATATTTTTTTAATAATTTATACTATTATTAATTTATCAACACCATTATCCATAAATTTAGTTATTCTGTAAAATTTATATATATTTTTGCTTTTCTGTTAATAACTTTGTGGAAAATATTAATTATTCTGTTCGGAGGTTTATATTATGGATATAGTTTCTTTATGGGACAAAACCCTACAATTAATAAAAGGTGACTTAACTTCAGTAAGTTTTAATACCTTTTTTAAAAACATCGTACCATTAAAAATACATCTTAATGACTTGATACTACTAGCTCCTAGTGATTTCAATAAAGATATTCTAGAAAATAGATATTTGCATTTAATTGAAGATGCTATAAATCAACTGTCATTAAAAAAGTATAATATTAAATTTGTATTGAGCGAAAAAGAAGTTGCTGACCTAAATTCTGATAGTGCAGATTTAAATTATAGAGTACTTTACCCTAACCTGAATCCAAAATACACATTTGATACGTTCGTTATTGGTAATAGCAATAGATTTGCTCATGCTGCATGTGTTGCAGTTGCTGAATCTCCTGCTAAAGCTTACAATCCACTTTTTTTGTATGGAGGGGTTGGCTTAGGTAAAACTCATTTAATGCACGCTATTGGACATCATATTGTTAGCCAAAAAAAGGATTCAAAAGTTGTTTATGTTTCTTCAGAAAAATTTACTAATGAACTTATAAACTCTATAAAAGATGATAAAAATGAAGAATTTAGAAATAAATATAGAAACGTAGATGTCTTATTAATTGATGATATTCAATTTATAGCTGGGAAAGAAAGAACTCAAGAAGAGTTTTTCCATACATTTAATACTCTTCATGAGGCAAATAAACAAATAATTATCTCTAGTGATAGACCACCAAAAGATATACCTACACTAGAAGATAGATTAAGATCGAGATTTGAAATGGGACTTATAACTGATATTCAGGCGCCAGACTTTGAAACAAGGATTGCTATCCTTAGAAAAAAGGCTCAATTAGAACGTATAGAAGTGCCAAACGAAGTTATGTCATATATAGCAAAAAATATTAAGTCAAATATAAGAGAACTAGAAGGTGCCTTAACTAGAGTAGTTGCTTACTCTTCTCTTAGTAATAGAGTGATATCTTTTGATCTTGCTACAGAAGCTTTAAAAGATATTATAACAACTTCTAAAAATGAAGAAATCAATGTGCTTAGAATAAAAGAAAAAGTTTCTTCTGTATTTAATTTAAAAATGGAAGATTTTAATTCTAAAAAAAGAACTCGTTCAATAGCTTTTCCAAGACAAATAGCTATGTATTTAACGCGCGAACTTACTGATTTATCTCTCCCTAAAATAGGTGAAGAATTTGGAGGAAGAGATCATACAACAGTAATTCATGCTCATGATAAAGTATCTAAAGACATAGAAGAAAGCGAAGAAATTAAGACTAAAATAGACAAAATTATATCAGATTTAAAGGGATAATTTATACACAATTGTCTGTTTATATCTATTGAATAACTTGTTTATACTTTTTTATCTTAAAATTTATTAACAAATAATTAAGTATAAAATAACAAAGATATCAACATCTTATACACATGTTGATATCTTTGCATTTATAATGTTACATGTACTTATTAACATTATCAACAACACCTACTACTATTACTACTATGATTTTAACTTATTTTTTTATATAAAAAGCCAGAGGAGGTTATCCACATTGAAAATAATTTGTAATCAAAAAATCCTAGCAAATAGAATCGGGATTGCTCAAAAAGCTATTAATGGAAAAACAACTATAGAACTATTAAAGGGTATACTTATATCTACAGAAGAAGGCCAGTTAAAACTTACTGGATATGATGCGGAGATAGGAATAGAAACTTATGTACAAGCAGAGATTATAGAAAAAGGTGATGTTGTTGTAGATGCAAGATTATTTGGAGATATAATTAGAAAATTACCAGATTCTTTTGTTGAGATAGAAACAGATTCAGAAAATAATATTTACATAAATTGTGTAAATTCAAGATTTAAAATTAAAGGATATGCAGCTAAAGAATTTCCTAAACTACCAGAATTAAATGAAGAAGATTTATACAGCATACCTCAAGAACTCCTAAAAAATATGATTAAACAAACTGTATTTGCTATTTCACAAGACCAAACAAAACCTGTTTTAATGGGAGAACTTCTAGAAATTGTAGATAAAAATTTAAATCTAGTAGCAATTGATGGCTATAGATTAGCTGTAAAAAGCTGTTCAGTTGATAGTTTAACTGAAAATATAAAAGTAATAATTCCAGGAAAGACACTTATAGATGTAAATAGCTTGCTTTCTGGAGAAGATAATGTTAAAGTTGGATTTAACGAAAAAAATGCTATTTTTATAATTAATGATACAAAAATTATTACAAGATTACTTGAAGGAGATTTTATTGATTATAAAAAATTATTGCCAAGAGAGCATAATAGTAGAGTAAAGTTAAATACTAAAGAACTTTTAAATAGTATAGAAAGAGCATCTTTATTGTCTCAATCAGAAAAAAATAACCTTATAAAATTATCTATAAGGGATAAAGTAATGGCAATTACTTCTAATACAGAAAAAGGAAATGTCTATGAAGAAGTTGAAATAGATTTAGATGGAGATTATTTAGATATAGCTTTTAACTCTCGATACTTTATTGAAGGATTGAAAAATATAGATAATGAGGAAATATTTATAGAATTTACTACAAATGTAAATCCTTGTATAATTAAACCAACAGATGATATTAATTATATTTACTTATTACTTCCAGTAAGAATATCATCTAATATATAGTAGATATTAAGGAGTTGTCTTTTGTAGAAAAATTTTTCTAATCTTAGGCAACTCCTTTTGCAAGTATTTTTATGGTATAATATACTTTTAGTGTATTAATACCTATTTACCTAAAATAATGGCAAGGAGGAACTCTTATGACTGAAATAACTATAGAATCAGACTATATAAAGTTAGATCAATTCCTAAAACTAGCAGAGATTGCATCAACCGGAGGTCATGCAAAATTTTTAATTCAAGAAGGTTTAGTGACTGTAAATGATGAAATAGAATTAAGAAGAGGGAAAAAGATAAAATCAGGAGATATAGTTGAGATAGAAGGAACTAAAATAAAAGTATTGTAAAAAAGGAGAACTTTTTGTGAAACTTAAAAGTTTGCAGCTTGTTAATTTTAGAAATTATGAAAAGTTGCATCTGGAATTTAATGGTAAAGTGAATCTTCTTGTTGGAAAAAATGGTCAAGGAAAGACAAATATAGTAGAATCTATTTATATGCTTTCTTTTGGCAAGTCATTTAGAACCAACAAAGATAGAGAAATGGTTAGATTTAATAGTGAAAATTTATATGTTGGAGGAAGTTTTTCAAAATATAATAAATATAGTCTAATAGAGCTAATTATTGGAAAAGATAAAAAGGGGATACGAATAAATAAAGTTCCTTTGCAAAAAATGCAGGAATTACTTGGCAACTTAAATGTTGTCATATTTTCACCTGAAGATTTAAGACTGGTTAAAGAAGGTCCTAAAGAGAGAAGGACTTTCATAGATAAAGAGATTAGCCAAATTATTCCTAAATATTATAATTATCTTACTAATTACAATAAAATACTTTCTCAAAGAAGTAGAGTTCTAAAAAGCATGCATGTTGATGAAGCTTTATTAGATGTATATGATGATACACTAGCAAAATACGGAAGTTATATTTATATTTTACGCAGAGACTTTATAAAAAAGATAGCTAATATATCTGAACATATGCATATGAATTTGACTAATGGAGTTGAAAAATTATCAATCAAATATAAAACTCAAATAAATATAACTGACGAAGATACTATAGAAACAGTATATAATAAATTTTTAGCCAAGTTGTCATCAAATAGACCTAATGATATAGAATCTAGAACTACTAGATATGGTATACACAAAGATGACTTAAATATATTCATAAATGATTTAGATGCAAGACTTTTTGGTTCACAAGGTCAACAAAGAACTGCTTCAATATCATTAAAGCTATCAGAGATAGAATTAATAAAAAATGAGGTTGAAGAATATCCAGTATTAATTTTAGATGATGTTTTTAGTGAGTTAGATGAAGCAAGACAAAAACTTTTAGTAAATAATTTAAGCAATGTTCAAATGTTTATAACAAGTGCTGAAATTTCACATAAAAAAATATTTGATGAAAAGGATGTTACAATATTTAATATTGAAAACGGCAATGTTATTAGCATAGAGAATGGAGGAAATTAAATGAAACAAGAATACGGTGCAAGTCAGATACAGGTATTAGAGGGATTAGAGGCCGTTAGAAAAAGACCAGGTATGTATATTGGTAGTACAAGCCCAAGAGGTTTACACCACTTAGTTTATGAAGTTGTAGATAATAGTATCGATGAGGCTTTACAAGGCTATTGTTCAAATATATATGTATCTATTAATGAAGATGGCAGTATTTTAGTAAAAGATGACGGAAGAGGTATCCCAGTCGAAACACATCCTAAGACTGGAAAATCGACTTTAGAAACAGTATTAACTAATCTTCATGCAGGAGGAAAATTTGGAGGCGGAGGATATAAAGTATCTGGAGGTCTTCATGGAGTTGGTGTTTCTGTAGTTAATGCATTATCAAAATGGATGATAGCAGAAGTTTATTTAAATGGAAAAATATATAAGCAGACATATGAAAAAGGTCTACCAACATCTAAGATTGAGATAGTTGGAGAATCTCAAAGTACAGGAACAATAATTCAATTTATGCCTGATGCTACTATATTTGATGAAATAGAGTTTAAATATGAAACATTAGAATATAGACTTAGAGAACTTTCTTTTTTAAATAAAGGAATAAAAATAGTATTTGAAGATAAAAGAGAAAATCAAGAAAAAAGAAAAGAATTTCACTATACAGGTGGTCTAGTAGAATATATTAAGTATTTAAATAAATCTAGAACTGGAATACATGATGACATAGTTTATATAGATAAAAAAGTTGATGATTGTATTGTCGAATTAGCTATGCAATATACGGATGGTTATACAGAGAACATATATTCTTTTGCAAATAATATAAATACGCATGAAGGAGGAGCTCATTTAAGTGGATTCAAAGCAGCTCTTACTAAAACTGTAAATGATTATGCTAAAAGAAATAAATTCTTAAAAGAAAATGATGTTAACTTATTAGGTGAAGATATAAGAGAAGGACTTACAGCTGTAGTATCAGTTAAATTACCAGAACCTCAATTTGAAGGACAAACTAAAACAAAACTAGGTAATAGTTTTATGAGAGGTGTAGTTGATAGTGTAACAGTTGATGAACTTGGCTCTTTCTTAGAGGAAAATCCAGCAACAGCTAGAATAATAGTTGATAAAGCTTTGAGAGCACAAAGAGCTAGAGAAGCTGCAAAGAAAGCAAGAGAATTAACAAGAAGAAAGAGTGTTTTAGAAAGCACATCTTTACCTGGAAAATTAGCAGATTGTGCAGAAAAAGATCCTGCTAAAAGTGAAATATTCTTAGTCGAAGGAGATTCAGCGGGAGGTTCCGCAAAACAAGGTAGAGATAGAAATAGCCAAGCGATACTTCCATTAAGAGGTAAGATACTTAATGTCGAAAAATCAAGACTAGATAGAATATTATCTTCAGACGAAATAAAAAATATGATAACAGCTTATGGTTGTGGTATAGGAGAAGATTTTGATATAGATAAGGCTAGATATCATAAAATTATAATTATGACCGATGCCGATGTAGATGGAGCTCATATAAGAACTTTGCTATTAACATTCTTCTTTAGATACATGAGACCTCTTATAGATGAGGGGTATGTTTATGCAGCACAACCTCCTTTATATAAAGTAACAAAGCAAAAAAAGGAACATTATGTCTATTCAGATAAAGAATTAAATGTTTTATTAGATGAAATTGGAAGAAATGGTGCAGAACTTCAAAGATATAAAGGTCTTGGAGAGATGAATGCAGAACAATTATGGGATACCACTATGAATCCTGATACAAGAACTTTATTGCAAGTAACTGTAGAAGATGCTGCAATTGCAGATGAAGTATTTTCAATGCTTATGGGTGATAAGGTTGCTCCAAGAAAAGAATTTATAGAAGAAAATGCAAGATTCGTTAGAAACTTAGATATATAGAGAGAGGGGATTAGTATACATGGAAGAAAATAACAAAATACTCCCTATTGAAATAGCGGAAGAAATGAAAAAATCTTATATCGATTATTCGATGAGTGTTATAGCTGGACGTGCTCTTCCTGATGTTAGAGATGGTCTAAAGCCAGTTCACAGAAGAATACTATACTCAATGAGTGAATTAAACTTAACACCAGATAAACCATATAGAAAGTCAGCCCGTATTGTTGGGGACGTTTTAGGTAAGTACCATCCACATGGAGATACTGCTGTTTATTTTGCAATGGTTAGAATGGCTCAAGACTTTTCAACTAGAGCACTTTTAGTAGATGGTCATGGTAACTTTGGTTCTGTTGATGGAGACTCACCAGCGGCAATGCGTTATACAGAAGCTAAGATGAGTAAATTATCATTAGAATTATTAAGAGATATAGAAAAAGAAACTGTAGATTTTAAACCAAACTTTGATGAATCATTAAAAGAACCTTCAGTACTACCAGCAAGGTATCCCAATCTATTAGTGAATGGGTCTAATGGTATAGCTGTTGGGATGGCAACTTCAATACCTCCACATAACTTAGCTGAAGTAATTGATGCAACTGTACATTTGATTGACAATCCAGATTGTAGTGTTGAGGACTTAATAAAATTTATACAAGGTCCAGATTTTCCTACAGCTGCAATTATAATGGGAAAAGAGAATATAGCAGAGGCATATAGAACTGGAAGAGGTAAAGTTAAGGTTAGATCTAGAGCTTTTATAGAAGAACTTCCAAAAGGAAAACAACAGATAATAGTTACAGAAATACCTTATCAAGTAAATAAAGCTAAATTAGTTGAGAGAATAGCTGAGTTAGTTAAAGAAAAAAGAATAGAAGGTATATCAGATTTAAGAGACGAAAGTAATAGAAATGGTATGAGAATTGTTATAGAATTAAAGAGAGATGCTAATGCTAATATAGTATTAAATAATCTGTATAAACATTCTCAAATGGAAGATACATTTAGTATAATAATGCTTGCTCTTGTAGATGGTCAACCAAGAGTTTTAAATCTTAAGCAAATACTATATCATTATATTAAACATCAAGAAGATGTTGTTACAAGAAGAACTAAATTTGAATTAAACAAAGCTGAAGCAAGAGCACATATTTTAGAAGGATTAAAAATTGCTTTAGATAATATAGATGCTGTTATAAGCTTGATAAGAGCTTCAAAAACAGGCCAAGAAGCTAAGATAGGTTTAGTAGAAAAATTCAATCTAACTGAGATTCAAGCTCAAGCTATACTAGATATGAGACTTCAAAGACTTACAGGTCTAGAAAGAGATAAGATAGAAGCTGAGTATGAAGACTTAATAAAGAAAATAAATAGATTAAAAGAAATTTTGGCTGATGAAAGATTACTTTTAAATGTAATAAAAGATGAAATGACAATAATAAAAGAAAATTATTCTGATGAAAGAAGAACAGAAATAAGACATGCTGAAGGCGAGATAGATATGAGAGATCTTATAAGTGATGAGGAAATAGCCATAACTCTTACTCACTTTGGATATATAAAAAGACTTCCATCTGATACTTATAAGAGCCAAAAAAGAGGTGGAAGAGGTATCTCAGCACTTACAACTAGAGAAGAGGACTTTGTAAGACATTTGATAACTACAACTACTCATAGTAGATTACTGTTCTTTACAAATAAGGGTAGAGTATTTAAATTAAATGCATATGAAATACCTGAAGGTAAGAGACAAGCAAAAGGTACTGCTATAGTAAACTTACTTCAATTGTCAGCAGACGAAAAGATTGCAACTTTAATACCTATAGATGGTAATGATGAAAATGAATATTTATTACTTACAACTAAAAAAGGTATCGTTAAAAAGACTAAACGAGAAGAGTTTAAAAATATAAACAAATCTGGTCTTATTGCTATAGGTTTAAGAGATGATGATGAACTTATTGGAGTAGAGCTAACAGATGGAAAACAGGAAGTACTTTTAGTAACTAATGAAGGTATGTCTATAAGGTTTGATGAAAATGATATAAGATATATGGGTAGAACAGCAATGGGTGTAAAAGGTATAACTTTAAGTAAAAAAGACTTTGTTGTATCTATGAATCTTTGTAGTAAAGGTACAGATGTATTAGTTGTCAGTAGAAATGGTTTTGGTAAAAGAACAAATATAGAAGAATATAGAAGCCAAATAAGAGCTGGAAAAGGAATTAAAACTTATAACATATCTGAAAAAACTGGTACAATTGTTGGTGCAGAGATGGTCAATGAAGATGATGAGATAATGATTATAAATTCTGATGGAGTTCTTATTAGAATAAGAGTTAATGAAATTTCACTATTTGGAAGGGTTACAAGTGGTGTTAAATTAATGAAGACTAATGAAGAAGTGAATGTAGTTTCGATTGCTAAAATAAATATTGAAGAAGAATAGGATAAATATCCTATTCTTTTTGTATAATGTACTTAGATAAAAATTTAAAATTGAAAGGAGTAGTTGTTATGTGTAATAAAAGAGGTTGTAAAAAAGGTGGATTTTTATTAATAGGAGCCATTTTAGGTTTTATATTTGGTATGTTTCTTGCACCAAAAAAAGGTTCTGAGTTAAGAAAAGAGACAAAAGATAAGTTTGATAAAGTGAAAGAAAACCCAAAAGAAGTTCTACATGAAACATTTAATGATGTTAAAGAGAGAATAATAACTTTAGTAGATGATGATAATAATGAAGAAGATATAAAAATTTCAGAAGAAGATATAGTAATAAGTAAAAGTTTTGACGACGAGGGAGATGTTAACTAATGAATGCATGGGGGTGGCAAATAGGAGCAGTGTTAGTAGGTAGTTCGGCTCTTATAGTAGCAATTTATTTAGCTAAAACTCTAAATAGTTTAAATAAAGTTGTTGAAAAAGCTTATAAGATTGTAGATTACAATGAAAGACATATACAAGATATTGTTGAAAATGCATCATCAATATCAAAGGGAATAGATGATATAGTTTATGTAATTAATAAGATATTGAGTATAGGTAATATATTTAAAATTATTAAGAGAAAATAGGAGGTTTTTACATGTCTATGAATATAGATTCAAATTTAGATTCTCAAAATAAGTTTTGGAATGTTTGTATTGATGGAGAACTTGATGTCTCTACAGCAGATAAATTAAAAGAACATTTACATGGTTTAATAGAAAGAAACATGTTGGATGTAAAGATTAATCTTAAAGATTTAGATTATATAGATTCTACAGGTTTAGGAGCTATGATAGGTGTTTTAAAAAAACTAAAAATAAATGAAAAAGAGATATACATAGTAAATCCTAAGAGTAATGTTAGGAAAATTTTTACTATAACAGGTCTAGATAAAATATTTAAAGTGGAGGGATAAATTTTGGCTTGTGAAACTATAAAGATGGAAATTACTACAAATCCAGATTATGTAGGCATAATAAGATTAACAGCGTCTGGGATTGCAAATAAAATGGGGTTTCCAATAGATGATATAGAAGATATAAAGGTAGCAGTATCAGAGGCATGTACCAATGCAATAAAACATAGTAATGATGATGTATTCAATATAGTATTTAATATTTTAGACGATGCAATTAATATAGAGATTCAAGATAATGGAAAAGGATATGATGTTAGCTCAATAAGTACACCAGATTTAGAGAATCCAAAAGAAAGTGGTCTTGGATTATTTATAATTAAAACTTTAATGGATGATGTAGATATTGAATCAGAATGTAATCAAGGAACAAAAATAAAAATGACTAAGTATTTAGGAGTTGATATTTAATGAAAAATGTAGCTAATGCTACACATTACCTAAATATGGATACAAAAGAGCTATTTAATTTATATAATACAAATAAAAACGTAGATATCAGGAATATTCTTATTGAAAGACATCTATATTTAGCAAGGTTGTTAGCTAAAAAGTATATAAACAAGGGTGTTGATTTTGAAGACATATATCAAGTTGCTTCATTAGCATTAATTTATGCTATTGATAGATATGATGTTGAAAAGGGATTTGAATTTTCCAGTTTTGCAACACCAACTATAGTAGGAGAAATTAAAAAATATTTTAGAGATAAAGTATGGACACTTAGAGTACCAAGAAGAATACAAGAATTAAGCAAAAAGATAAGTGATGCGAAAATTAAACTAGAGCAAGAAAATAAAAAACATCCAAAGGTAAAAGATATCGCTGACTATATAGGAGTTAGTGAAGAAGATGTACTAGAGGCTATGGAAGCATCTTATGGTTATCAACCTATGTCTTTAGATTCATCAAGTAATGATGATTCAGAAGACAAAGACATAACTCTTATTGATAAAATAGGAAAAGAAGAAGGTAATTTCGGAAGTATAGAATACGAAGATTTTATTAATAAGTTTATTGAAACTTTAAATGAGTTAGAAGTAAAAATATTTAAAGATAGATTTTTCTTCGATAAAACCCAGTCTAGTATAGCTAAAGAATTAGATATATCTCAAATGACTGTTTCTCGCTTAGAAAAAAAGGTCGTAGAAAAGCTAAAAAAAGAATATGAAAAAAATTTCTAAAAAATAATAAAAAAAGTATTGACCTACTGTTTGAATGATGGTATAGTATTACTTGTCCTTGAAAAAAAGGAACAAGAAAAAATACGAACATTGAAAATTAAACAGTAGGTTAATTTATATTAAGAAACAAACCATAAAGCCAGATATTTAGATAACAATAGTATCTGAGCCTGATAAACTTTTATTTGAGAGTTTGATCCTGGCTCAGGATGAACGCTGGCGGCGTGCCTAACACATGCAAGTTGAGC
>NZ_JACVWH010000021.1:0-44925 GCF_020658495.1 Clostridioides sp. ES-S-0048-02 | reverse complement strand
TTGCCCCTGTCGCTCCTGTTGCTCCTGCTGGACCTGTTGCTCCTGTTACTCCATTTGCTCCTGTTGCTCCTTTGTTTCCTGTTGGTCCTGTTATTCCATTTGCCCCTGTTGCTCCTGTATTTCCTGTTGGTCCTGTTATTCCATTTGCTCCTGTTGCTCCTGTTGCCCCTCTAGGTCCTGTTTCTCCTGTTGCTCCATTTGCTCCTGTTGCTCCTGTATTTCCTGTTGGTCCTGTTATTCCATTTGCTCCTGTTGCTCCTGTATTTCCTGTTGGTCCTGTTATTCCATTTGCTCCTGTTGCCCCTGTTGCTCCTTTAGGACCTGTAGGACCAATTGGTCCTGTTGGTCCCGTTGGTCCTACATCTTGATATAAACTTGGACCTAAATTGTCTTTGTAATCATCCATATAATAAATCCTCTCTATTTTAAAATTAGAGCAATATTATATAAGTATCTAACATTGCTCTATATAATTATATGAATAGACAATTTATTATGTGATAATACATCTATTTACTTATGTCAACATCTATTTACTTATATCAACATCTATACTTTGATTTTTAAATTCTATTATATTATTAATTTCTTTACTCCAATCTTCTATTGTTGGCGTTATTTTTAGGTTTTTAACATCTTTCTTAATTTCATACTCTAAAGAAGATTCAATATAATTACCCTTAGAGTAACTTAAGTCATAACCTCCTGCTCCACTAAGTAATTCTAAATCTTTTCCTCTTCCATCTTTAAGTGCAAACTCAAGTATCTTTGGTGTATCATCACCTTTATTGAAATTATATTTGTTAGTTTTAAATCCATAAATCACTCTGATTTTCGTAGGAGAGACTCTTACTTCTTTTAAGACTAAATCCACATCAATATTTTTATTTTTTAATTTTACATTTTTATCTACATTATAAACTCTTGTATCTTTGACTATATTTGAACCATTTATACTTGTATTAAATGTCCAATTCCCGCTAAGATAGCCATTTAGGTGTTCACCCTCTACTCCTCCCATATTTCCTATCTCTATCTCTTTTGATGTTTTTATATCTTTATTTAATTCATACTCAACTTTATTTATACTTATATTTATATCATAGTCTTTATTTAAATCCACATTTTTTAGTAAATCAAAATTTTCAATATCGCCTTTTCCATCTCCATCTTTATCCAGATTATCAAGCTTACAAGTCATAACCATATTAGTAGTACCATCTTTATTTTTTTCTGATGTGGAAGGACCTGTTATTGAAACAAAATTCATATCTCCAACCTTTATTTTGATATCATCAATTCCTAAAAATCCTTCTTGTTTCTTTAATCCCAAAGCATCTTTATCAAGTTTGCTATCATCAACACTTATATTTAAAAATAATTCTCCATCGCCAAGCATAATCTCATTTAACTTTATATCTATTCCTTTATCTGTAGCAATATCATCTACAATATTTTTATAAGGTTTAAGTTCCTCAGTATCCTTATTAAAGAAATATTCTATCTGCTTTCCAAGATGTTGCATATATGCTAAGGTAGTTTCATTAGTAAATGCAGTTGAACCTAAAATAACCACTGATAATCCTCCTACTAAAGCATATCTCTTAAAATTATTCTTTTTACTATATTGAACCTTAGATTTCATTCTCTTCTTCATTTCATCTTTTTCTTTATTACTTAATACAACATCATCGTATTTTTCTATATCTATATTTGTTTCATTAAATAAATCAAATTTATCTTTCATAAAAATTCTCCTTTTATTCTATATTTTCTATATTTAAATTCTTAATTATCTTATCTCTAAACTTTCTTTTTATTTAAATGCAGCCTCAACTTCTTTCTTCCTCTTGATAATCTATTATGTAAGTTTTCAACGGTGGTTTCATTTTGTATAGCTATATCCTTTAGTGATATATCTTCTAAATAATATCTTCTAAAAATTTCTGCATCTTTATCATTTAATGTGCCTATAAGGTCATTTATTTCCTCTTCAATTTCTCTCATACTCAACTCTTTATCTATATATGGTATTTCTTCATGTTCTATATTTAAATAAGTGTTACTACTTATATACTTTTTCCTATAATTAATCGCTCTGTATTTAGAAATAGAACCTATCCAGTTTTTAAAAGAGTTTTTTTCATTATCAAATTTTTCTATGTTATTCCAAATTGCCAAAAGCACATCATCAATACATTCTTCCTCATAAATTTTAGCATTCATAAGAGTCCTTCTAACTATAGATGCTATAAAATTCCCATATTCATCTATAAGCATTTCCATACCCTTTTCTTTTTTCTTTATTATATTTTTAATTATCAATTTATCCTCCAAGTTAACTCCTCCTTTGTAAAAGCTTCTACAACTACTAATACAATTAAAAATCGTATTTCCTATCAAATTTTCAAAATTTTTTTATATTTCCAAACACAGAATTAAAACTTGGATAAAACTATCAAAACAATTTTACTATGTTGGACTTATAGCTTGATATAAATAGAAGATAATTCCAAATCAGACCTAAAAATAAAAAGGTACCTCAATATAATTTATCAAAATCATATCGAGATACCTATAAAATTAAATAATTGCTTATCTATCTTCATCAGTTACATTAAATATATAAGGAACATTCCTATAGTAATCCCCAAAATCAAATCCATATCCTACTACGAATTTGTCTTCTATCTCAAACCCACAATAATCTGGTACTAAATCAACCTTTCTTCTGCTTGGCTTGTCTAAAAGTACACAACATTTTAAACTAGCAGGATTTTTAGCTTTTAGATGCTTTAAAACAAAATCCATAGTTAAGGCAGAGTCAGTAATATCGTCTACAACCAATACATCATATCCTTTTATATCAGTAGTTACATCTGAAACAACCTTAACTGTTCCAGTGCTTTCTTCACTGTTTCCATAACTAGAAGTAGTCATAAAGTTGACTCTAAGAGGTAAGTTTATATTTCTAACTAAATCTGCACAAAATATAAAACTTCCTTTTAATAGAGACACAATCATAAGATTTTTATCTTTGTAGTCCTTCTCTATAATTGCTCCTAATTCTTTTAATTTATCATTAATTTTTTCTTCTGAATACAATACTTCCCATTTTTTTGTTTCTATATCCATAAAAAGACCTCCAATTGTAATAATCCTTCTTAATTTTATAAGAGATTGCTCACTTTTTCAATACTCTTATTCAATATTAGCCAATATTATTGAGTTTTTAAGTATATTCAACAATTATTAACAAGATATTATCTATTTTAAGTAAATCATATATCTCTACTAAATCATATACTATATATTTTAGACAAAAAAGAAAAAACTTGCACTAGCAAGTTTTTCCCATTTATACATAATCATAATTTATTAGAGGGTACTAATTAAATTTATTTATATCAGCTTTACTATATATTGCAATATAAGAAATATTGTAATATATTAATCAACTTTATTCATGTCATTCATTACATTTAATATTATCTCATCTGTTATAGACATACCTTTATCACTTACTCTTCCTAAGTTTTGTATACTTTGCTCAACACTTGAACCAACTATACCATTTAATGGTGGTACAAAACAGTCTTGCTTAGCTATTATAGCACTTTGTATTGCAGCAGATGCAGCAGATGATAATTTTAATGCACAACCAGCTTTTGCTCCGTCGCATATCATTCCACTTAAGTCAGCTATCATATTTTCTATTGCACCTTCTATTTGTTTTTCGCTTCCATCCATAAGCCAAGATATACCAGCAGTTGCTCCAGTAGATGCTGCAACTCCACAGCCACATACAGCAGATAATCTACCTGTATAATTCTTAATATAACCAGTTACTAAATGAGATATAGCTAAAGCTTTTGCTAGTCTTTCATCAGATTGTGGGAATTTTTTGTTGTAAGCAACAATTGGAAGAATTGCTGTTAATCCGTGATTTCCACTACCATTTGAACTCATAACAGGCATTTTTACTCCTGCCATTCTTGCATCTGAAGCTCCAGCAGTTAACATCATTGCATAGTTTATAACATCATTACCTAAAAGACCTTCTTCCATAGACTTTTTGATTCCGTATCCAACACCAATTCCAGTCTTTTGTTTCAATCCATATTCAGCCATTTCTTCATTCATTTTTACTCCATCTAGTAAAAACTCTATATCTTTAAAATCAATGCCTTCTACATTCTTTATTAATTCTTGTATAGTTACAGTATCCATTAAGCTCTCAACTTTTTCTGCTGAAGCATTTGAAACTGATACTTTTGGTTCATTATCCAATAATACTTCTCCATCTTTTTCTAAAAATGTAAAGTTATCATGTTTAGTTCTTATTCTAACTTTAGCATTATGATTTGCTCCTTTTAATGCAACTTCTATAAAAACTTTCTCTCTTGTATCAGCAGGTGTTATTGATAAAGGAGTATTGTCCATATAATCTTCTGCTATTTTAACTTCTTCCTTTGTTAAAGTTTCTAATACACTTAATCCGTTTTCAGAATGTCCTCCTATTATCCCTAGAGCTGCTGCTATTTTTAATCCTAATCTTTCAGTTCCTGGTATACCTACACACATACCATTTTTATAGATACTAGGGCTAACTAACATATGATTTTCTACTATTTCTTCTCCTAGTAATTCTTTTGCCTTTGCACATGCTAGAGCTAAAGCTACTGGTTCAGTACATCCTACTGCTGGTTTAACCTCTGCTTTTAACATTTCCACTAATTCTTTTCTTATATCTCTCATTATATATAAACCTCCCAATTAAGTTTAATTTTAGTACTTAAATAATTTTATTAAATAATTTCTTATCTATATTTATAGCAAAATACATGCCACATTTTTTATTTTTTTCAATTTTTTCACTTTGATATTGTATATCCATTGAAATAACTGCTTTTAATTATATTTTTTTTTACTCAGATATAGATTTTATATTTTTTTTACTCGCTAAATAGACGACAATTTCGCAAAAAGACAAAAAAAAATCTCAAAATGAGATTCTATATCATTTTGAGACGATTATTATTTTAATAGTTACTATTTTTTAGATTCTCAGGATTTAAGCATCCACTACTCTTTATAGACTATTGTTATTTGTTTACATTTAAATTTTATATCACTTTTTATTGTATTCTTATATTACTTTATATCACTAAGAAATTATATTGTATTTTTCAATTTTTCTATATAATGTGGCTCTTGATATTCCAAGTGCCTTGGCTGTTAATTCTTTATCTCTTTTATAATCTTTGTATTTATTTAAAGCTTTTATTATCTCAATTTTCTCAAGTTCTTCTAATGGAATTATCTTATCACTTCTAACTTCTAATTCTTCTATTGATGTATTTTTAATCTTCTGAGGAATTACATTCATCGTAATTATTGGAGATGAAGACATATTCACACTGTATTCAATAATATTCTGCAATTCTCTTATATTCCCTGGCCACCTATATTCAATCATAGCATCGACAACCCTAGTATCTATATCGATAACATTTTTATCTAGTTTTTTTGAGTATTCTCTAATCATATGCTTTATTATAAGTGGTATATCATCTTTTCTTTCTCTTAAACTTGGGAGCTTTATTGGTATGACATTTAATCTATAATATAAATCTTCTCTAAAAGTTTCATTCTGAACCATTTTTTCTAAATCTTTATTTGTCGCAGCAATAATTCTTACATCTATAAGAACATTGGATTTACTACCAATCTTGTTGAGCTCTTTTTCTTGTAATACCCTCAACAACTTTGACTGTAAATGCAAGCTCATATCTCCTATTTCATCTAAAAATATGCTTCCTTTATGGGCTATTTCAAACATACCAAGTTTTCCACCTTTTTTAGCCCCTGTAAAAGCACCTTCTTCATATCCAAATAATTCACTCTCTAATAAATTATCTGGTATCGCTGCACAGTTTACAGCTATAAAAGGATTATCTACCCTATTACTATGGTTGTGTATAGCTCTTGCAAATAGCTCTTTACCTGTTCCACTTTCACCAGTAATAAGTACTGTTGAAGTAGATTTAGAAGCCATTAAGGCTTCTTTTTTTGAATTTCTTATAGCCATACTCTCTCCAATTATATTTTCCAGTTTTATCTTATAATCTTTATTCATCTTATTGTAGTTTTTTATAGCATCTCTTTTATCTATAAAGTCAATAACATATCCTTTTAGTTCATTTTTTAATACTATTTTATTGATGTTATATATCCCTTTTGAATCATATCCGTATCTCCTATAAAAAAAGCTACATGATTTGTCCTTCTTAAAGTTATTTATAGAAGGTTTCTTTATAAAATCTAGCTCAGTGAATATATCTTTCCCAGTTATATTGTCCTTTAGATTGAAAAGTTCTTTAAACTTTGAATTATATTTATCAATCTTACCATCTACATCAATGGACACAACAGCTTTATCCATATTGTTTAATAAAGTCTCTAATTTTTTCTTTTCTAATTCCAGTTCGTACGTTTTAATTTGAGCTTTTAGTTTATTGGATATCAAGTCTGCCATCTTACATAAAAAGTTTATAAGTCCACTTTTATTATTTTCTATAATCTGTGCTTGTTCTTTCGTAAATGCTATAAGACCTATAACACCATGAGACTCTCCATCACATATAATTGGGCAACATACTTCTGCAAACTCCACACAGACATTATTTTTATAACATTCTCTACATATATCACTGCTCTTTGGGTCATCAATTAGTATTGTAATTTGTTCTGTAAGTGACTTTTTAAAAGCTGTATATTTATCTACTTTTTCACCTATTTTATCTACATATATACCTGTACCCGCAATCCTAAATAAGTCTCTATTTACTATAGTTACATCTATATTGAGTACTGAAACTATAGCTTCAGCTATGTTCTGAATATCAGATTTTATATATTCTAAATCTATCATAGTTATCATTCCTTATTTTTTCTTAACATAAGTATTTGTCTTATTTCCTTAAGGATTAAATATATCTTATTTAAAGTAAATTGAATTGACATTAGGATTACAAAGAGCATAACAATTATTATTAACTCATAATTTATTTCCATATCTACATCTCCTTATAACAAAAGACTAGGCTTAACCTAGTCTTTTATATTATATCCATATTTATATTTTAACTCATTTATCTTCTTTTTCCCACATAAATATATTTTAATTTATTTGACTCTTTAATCATACCATCAAAATTTAATCTTGAAAATATATTAAATACTTCATGTGGATAGTGAATCTTTGCTACAGAACCACAAAATTTATGCTTAAGATAGTTTAGTTTAACTTTTAAATTTTTTAAGTTTAAATCTTCTAATATAACCTCTCCATTACCTTTTAAAACTCTTTGTATTTCAGATGAAGCTTTTTCACAATCTGTAATAACATTAAATTGGTCTACTATTATTATCTTGTTGAACTGATTATCATCAAACGGCAAAAACTCTAACTTACCTTTAACTACATTGCAATTTTCATTATATACTAAAGAATAACATACATCTTCATAGTTACTATTCTCTAGTATAGTCACAGAAGTACCAAGACCTCTTAATCTCTTGCCTAGGTTTCCTATATGGCCAACAAGCAATATTTTATCCCCTACATTATACTCAATTGTATCCAAAAAACATTCTAATTCATCAGATGTATATTTAGCTTTAACTGGCTGTCTATTTATCTGATATAATATGCTTTTCACAATGCTTCACCTCTTCATTTTCTCAATTATAAATTATGTACAGATTACATTATAATAAATGGCGAGCAACTATTCAAGAGATATTTCATTAGTATTTTTTTAAACAATCTTTATTTATTTTTAATATATTATTATAGCAAATTTATTAGTTTTTTTAATGAAAAAACAATATATTTTTAATATTTAATCATTATTATTTTCATCTAATTTTTTTATTTTTGATATAGATACTTCATATGCCATTTTTTTCACTACATTATCCTCATCTATTTTTTTCTCATACTCTCTACTTTGAACTCTACCCCAAAGCTGTATTCTATCACCAACTTTTAAGTTTTTTGCAAACTTTGCATTTCTCCCCCAGACTATTGATGGTATATAATCAGATTTATTATAAGGTCTGTTTATAGCTACCAATAAATCAGTTATTTCCCTGCCTAAAGGAGTTTTCCTATACACAGGCTCTTTACATACATACCCATCTAGAAATATGCTGTTTGGGTCTTTATTTTCCTCTTCTATAGCCTTTATTTCTCTAACAAATACTGTAAGCACTAATCTATTTTTATTATTTAAGGTTTTATTATATGATCTCAATTGACCTACAACATTGACTAAATTTTGTTTATTGATATCAATATCTTGAAGAAGTCTCTCTGACACAGTCATAGGAAGTGTATCAAAGGAATCACTTAGTCTGTTTATCTTTATTTTCACATTATAAAATTTCTCTCCAAATATCTCATGACTAAATTCTAGCTTATTGTCTAACTCCCCTCTTAAGTTTACTACGTTATTCTCATCTTTAACAGCTATCATATTTTATCCCTCCACAATTGTTAATTCTTATATTTCTGGTATCAGCTTATATAATAAATATATTTGTGAGTGATGTATTTTATTACAAATCTTTGATTGCTGTTTAAAACTTTTTATTTATTTATAAATTTCATTTAATCTTTTGATTTAAAGTTTGTAAAACTATTATGGATTCATACAATATATTATTTATTTTAATCAAAATTAATTATTAAATTACTCCTTATCTACTTTTAAGTCATATATAACTCAAGGCTAATTTATACACATAAGCAATATCAATATTTCAAATTAATTCAAATGATTCAGATAACTATCAAGTCATTATAAACTCAATTTTCTTCAATTATAAGTTATATTCGACTTATTATACTAATATTTTTGTTAATATACATCAATATATTAACTTTTTTTCTTATATCTAGTATTAAATTTAAATATTTAACTTCAGTTTACACCTTAACTTTAGAAAATATAGCTATATTTATACTTAATTTACTAAACTTATATATATATATTGTATAATTGGCACACTAATTGCTTTATATAATTATATCTAATAAATAAAAAACTGCCTTAGAACATTAATATTAACGTTCCAAAGCAGTTTATAATTTTTATTGTTAGCTGTAATATTTAATAAATACTAAGCAGTCTTTTTATTTTTATTTGCAGCCATTATCATTGTAGCAGAAGTGTAAGCTATAACTATTATTACTAATGCTTTTAATATATCCATTGGTAAAGTTTTTACTATATATGCTGCTACGAAAACCCCTATTAAACCACAGATAGCTATTATAACTGATGCTTTTTTAGTATATGCATCTTCTTTTATGAATTTCATACTTGCAACTGGCATTAATAATGCACAAGAACCCATAACTATTGGGAACGCAACTTTTGCAGACATTCCTAAGAAGTAAACCATTGCCATACCTGGAGCATATAGTCCTATACCAGCTGTCATTAAAGCACCTAGTATAAAGTTACCTACTACACCTATTACTAACTTAACACCAGTAAGACCTAATTCATTTCCTCCACCTGGTAATACATTAACCCAAGGATGACCTAATAACATTAATATTGCTGTTAATGCTAGAGTCACACCCATAACCATTTGTATCTTTCTTTCGTCCATTTTAGCTATTATTCCTGCACCTATATATGAACCAACTGCTGCTGCTACAACCATAGATACTAGAGTTACACCATCAACTGGTATGATTGATGTAAATATAAATGCTTCAGTAACAACTGGAATAGTATGTGCTACGTTTAACGTACCAGGCATTTTCTTATCTGGTATGTTTAATTTTAAAGCTTTTGACATTGCTATTGTTGGAGCAAATGAGCCTATTCCTAATGTATCAAAAAAATCTGTTATAAATCCTGTTACAGCAACTTTTGGAGTACTTTGTTCTTCTAGTTTCCCCTCTTTGTTTGCTTTAGCTACGTCTTTACCAAATACAACTGCAAAGATTGCTGCGAATACTACGTATAATGCCTTTAAGATTGCTACCATAATCCATCCTCCTGTTTTTTTATTTTTTTATATATTCTGAATCTTATAGCCTAAAAGCTATAGAATAGTAACCAGCAAGAGGTTACTATTCTATTTTAATTTCCCAATTTATTTGTTTCTATTTAAGAATAAATCCATGTTTAAGTGGATCTTCTTCATCTATTACAAAGTGATTAAATCCAGTTATATAAGCAGAACCACTTATTTTAGGTACTACAGCATTGAAATCTGCAACTTTAGTTTCTTCAACTATTTCACCTTTGAATAAAGTTCCTAATATACTTTCATATACGAATTTTTCTCCTACTTTTAATTCACCTTTAGCATGTAAAGTAGCTAATTTAGCACTTGTTCCAGTTCCACATGGAGATCTGTCAACTTGACCTTGACCAAATATAACTACGTTTTTGTAAGTAGCTTCTGGATGAGTTGGCTCATCATATATTTCAACTAAATCTACAGTTTTTATATGAGCTAAAGTTGGATGTTGTATTTCTATTTTTTCGTTTATTATATCTCTAAGTTTCATAGCTAGTTCAGTTAATTTACCAGCATTTTGAGGTTCTATTTTTAAACCTAATTGACTTGCATGTATTATAGCAAAGAAGCTTCCACCAAATGATATATCAAATTTAACTGTTCCAACACCTGGTAAGTCAACTTCAACACCTTCTTTATATAAGAAAGCTGGTACGTTTAAGAATGATACTTCTTTAGCTTTTCCATCTACAACTGTAACGTCCCCTCTTATTATTCCTGCTGGAGCTTCCATAACTACATGAGTTATAGGCTCTACTGCTGGAACTACACCTGTTTCTATAGCTGCTGTCATAGCTCCTATTGTACCATGGCCACACATGTTAAGGTATCCGCCACCGTCCATGAAGATTATTCCAAAGTCAGCATCTGGGCAACAAGGTTGAGTCATTACAGAACCAAACATATCATTATGTCCTCTTGGCTCTAACATTATAGCAGTTCTTAAATAATCTAGATTTTTTTCTAAATATTCTTTTTTCTCAGGCATAGAATTTCCTTTTATGTTAGGTATTCCACCTACAACTATTCTAGTTGCTTCTCCTGCTGTATGAGAGTCTATAGCTTGTATACTTCTGCTAAATTTCATATCAAATTCCCCCTTAGGTTTATTTTGCGTTTTTACGCATTTTTAGTTTTAGAAAAGCTAATGCTTTTTTTACATCAACTTCATCCAAGTGATTGTCTCCAACTACTTCTGTTTCTATGTAGCCTGTTGTCTTTTTATAATCAATTATGGTAGCTTTATCTAAGTACTGATTGGTAACTACTAGACCATCTGCTCCCATAATAGTAAGACCTACTGTAGGTATGTCTGATTTTACAAACTCTGATATAGCATTTGTAAAATCAATATGCTGGTTTCCTGCCATATCTAAGGTTATAATCACTCCATCAGGTCGCAATGCTTCAACCCATCTTCCAAGCCTGGCTGATAAAAAGGATTTCCATTCATTGTGCTCTGATGTACCAACTACAACTACTCCTAGCAAATCTACGTCAGGATCATTGTCTATTAAATCAAGTAATGGGTCTCTAAAAATCTGAAGTGATGTGTTTTTCATTGATGTAGAAATTCCCACAAAACTCATCCCCTTACTTAAATTTTTTATCCATGCTTTCTCATTTTTAATTTTAAAAATGCCAAAGCTTTTTTAGCATCAATCTCATTTGTGTTGTTTTCTCCAACAACTTCTGTCTCAATACCTTCTTTTGATTTGTTCATATCAACTATGGTATCCATATATTGATTGCTTACAACAAACTTAGCTTGAGTACCATTAAATGTTACTCCAACTACAGGTATATCTCTTTTTCCTATTTCTTCAAATGTATTAGCATAGTCAACATGTGAGTTTCCCCAACCATCTGAAGAGACTATAGCTCCATCTACTCTCATAGCTTCCAGCCAAGCAGCTGTTCTCTGTCCTACAAAAGTTTTATTTTCATTTCCATCTGGAGTTCCTACTACTATTACTCCAAGTAAATCTACATCCTTATCACTTTCAACTATATCCAAAAGTGGGTCTCTAAAGTGATGAAGAGATGTTTCTTTTGTTGAAGGTCCTATTCCCATAATATCCACCTCTCTTAAGTCATAGCTCTAAGGGCACCATCTCTATATTCATTAGGAGATATAATCATAGGTACATTTCCCATATCTATAATTGATGTTCCTCCTTCAAAACCACTAGGTTCCTTTGAGAATAACTGATTGTCATACATAGCCCCTTGACCTGCTATTTGTTTTACTATGACAACCTTTTTTGCATTTGGTCGAATTTTGTCAAAATATTCACGAACTTGAGTAGCATTTCTTCCGTCTTCCATTTTCAAAGACGTTCTTATTTCTTGTATAAAATCATCACATGCTTTAAATGCTGCAAGTGGAAGTGTTCTTTCAAAAGGTAAACCTCCCTTAAGAGTTACATCCACATGGATTATATAGTCTTCAACTGATGGAGTCCCATATCTACCAAACACCATTTGTTCACTCAAAATTCCTTCTGAAGAACCAAATTCATGCATTTGATTTCCATCTTCGTCTGCACCAGTTAGCATTACATATACACCAGTTAAAGTATGTGTAATTCCCTCTCCCAATCTGCCTAAAACTTTGGTTGATATTGGTATAATGTCCATAATAGTATTAATTTCCCTGTCATAGTCTCCAGGTTTTATAATATCTACTTTTATATCTGTTATTAAATCTTCTCTTGCTTTTATTTCATCTATACTTGATAAATCAATTGTAAGTACATCTTTCTTTATAGAAGTTTTTGAACCGAAATTAACTTCATTCATATGAAACGGTTTTATAACAAGTCTTCTCATTATTTTTTCTTCCATAATAGCCACCTTTGTTCTTAAAACCCCTCTCCTAATTATGTAGGAGAAGGGTTTTGTATTTTCAAATATAAATTACATTTTAAACGTGAGCTTTATATTCGTATGGTAATGGAACTATCTTACCAGCAGATGGTATAGCAACTAATTGCTCTAATGTATCTCTTAATATATGTGTTTGCATTTCTATGTTATGTGGTTCACCAGCATTAGCACCCATTGGAACTAATGGAGCAACTGCTCTAGGAGTTCCGTTTTGTCTAACTACTGGAGGAAGAGCTGCGATTATTATTGTAGGTATTCCAGCTTCCTCTATTGCTCTCTGCACGATCACGGCAGTTCTATGGCAAGTACCTCAGCCAGCTGTCATGACTACACCGTCTACTCCCTCTTCTTTAAGTTTAGCAGCGATAGCAGGACCAGTTTCTTCAGTGAAGACATGTTGGTTTCCTCCACCACCCATGAATGCATAGTGCATAGGAGCTACTGCTTTTATAAATCCTTCTGCAGCTAATTCATGTAATCTATCTATAGGGAACATACAGTTTATATCTTTATTTACATCTCCATTATCGTATCCACCATGTGATACCATCATTTCATCAACTGTAGCTGTGTTAGGTACAGCTCTAAAAGTAGTATCTCCTGCTAGATTGAATCTCTTGTCAGATTTTAAGTGAACACCAGCTGCTGTAGCTAAAGCTATAGTCATATCTTTTAATTCTTTAGTTACAGGAGTCCAAACTGGAGGAGGTGTTATTGGAACAAATATTTCAGATTGAAGTCCTTGTACTGTTGTAAGGCTCATATATTTCCTCTCCCTTCTATTTTCAAACGATTAATTATTATTATTTTTCTTCTTCTTGCTTCTTTTTAGCTTGCATTTCTGCTTGCTTTTCTTTTTCTCTCCTAATATTTTCTACATACTCATGATTAGGTTCTGGACTTAATACCTCAGGATAGCTTAGCATGAATCCAACCTCTTGACCTATCTTAAGTTCGTAGTCAGTTATAAGCATTCTATTAGGTATTTTAAATTGTCCAAGTCTACCTTTTAGGTCTATAGTTACTCCACCACCCATGATTTCGACTATAACACCCTCATAAAAAGTCTCTGATGAGATATATTTTAATCTATCCATTATAATTTTACCTCTCTATACTTATTTTAAACTTGGATCTAAATTTATATTGTTATCTAAATCTTAGTTATTATCTAAATTTTAGTTTTCGTCTTTTTCGTATATTTCTCTTCTCTTCTTACTCATTGGTAAAGATTGCTCATTATCTTCTAATACTATTTTTTCTCCTGTAGCTTTTTCTATAGCCTCTATGTTATTTAACTTAACATTTGGATTCCATTTTCTTTCAGGAGCTTTAACTTCTACACCTGCAATAGCATTTTTAAGCATAGCCATGATTCTTATAGCCTCTTCTGGAGCTAATGTATTGTTTGATAATATTTCATTTTCTATACCTTGCTTAGACTTGTTATTGTCTACCATGTGAGTCATGTATTTATTACCAACAACTAGAGCACCTTGAACTGCTGAATAAGTTACACCAACTACTGGTATACCTCTCATACCTATTTGCTCTATGTGAGATGCGAAATCTATATGGTTGTTTCCGAAACCTTCAGTAGTTACTACAGCTCCATCAACTTCCATAGCTTCAACTAACATACCTAATCTCTTAGATACATAGAATTTCTCAGCATTTACTTGTGGAGAACCAACAAATACAACACCTACTAAATCTATTTCTTCATCTTGCATAGCTCTTATTACTAATGGCTCTCTCCAGTAATGTCTTGACATTTCTTTTGATGCAGGTCCTATACAAGTTAATGCATGGATACCACCATCTAATACTTCAAGTGGAGATAATACAACTGGCATGTTTCCTAAGTCAACGTTTGGTTGAGCTCCTAATGTACCAACTGGTTCAACTGGTAATATTAAGTTATCATGCATTGCACCTTGTCCCATTATTTCTTTTATAACAACAACTTTCTTTTTACCTTCTCTTCTATATTGCTCGATTACTTCTTCATCTACTACTAAAGAGTTGTCAACTTTCTTTAAAGCTTCTCTTATCTCTTGAGTTATATAATCAAAAGCACGGTGAGCAGCTAAAGGTCCTGGTCTTTCCATGTTAGTTCCAGCTTTTATTGTTACTTGACCTTTGATGAATATTTCACCTTTGTCAGCAGCACCTGGTCTACCCCACATTATAGTAGTGTTTAATTCACCTTCTGAAGAACCGAATTCACCTATTTGAACTCCATCTTCATCTGTACCAGTTAATACCATTATAGCTCCATCTATAACTCTTGTTATACCTGAACCTAATTCGCCTTCTTCTTTAGTAGCGATTGGTTGTATATCTAATACAGCCTCACTGTAAGTTTCATACTTATCAGGAGTTATTATTTCTAATTTAACATCAACAACTAATTCTTGAGTGTCATTAGCTTCCTTACATATTTCTGCTGCATTTCTGATGTATAAAGTAGTTCCTTCTATTTTAGTTTCATCAGCAAATTCAACTTTGTCTATTTTAAAGTGTTTTTTAGTTAAACTTCTTAATAATTTCTTTTCTTCAGCTTTTGGAGCTACTTCTGCTACTGCACCTGCTACTGGAGCAGCAACGTTTGCTACTGGAGCAACAACTCCCGCTTGACCAGCTACTGATAAAGGTATTTCTAAGCTTATATCTTTACCTTCACCTATGTGTATTTTAACTGTTTCACCTAAAACTCCTGTGCTTACTGGCACTACTGCTTCTAAAGCTGCTGGAGCTTCTTCTACTACTGCTTCTTCTACTACTTCTTTAGCTTCTCCTGCTTTGTATCCTTCTACATTTTCTGTAGTCATTGGAGATAGAGCATCTAAAGTTTCTTTTAACTTAGCTCCTAGTACTTGACCTATAGTTAATCCATTTTCTGGTATTGTTAATAATCCAGAATCCTCTAAGTCTGCAAATATTGCTGGATCTTCTAAGTTTTCTGGTGCTATTATTGTTCCCGCTTCAAATCTACAACAACATACTGCTGGGTCATTTGCATGGGCTTGAGCTGTTTCTAAAGTTATTGACATAGTATAAAATACCTCCTTACATTATTTTCTTATTTATTATTTTAAATCTCGATTCCTCAACAGGTAACCCCTTAACTGAGGAATCAAGTAAATTAAAACCGGCTTTAATAGTTATATTTCAACTATTATTTTTGTGGTACTACTCCCATTTGAGCAGCTATTTTCAAAGGTATTTCTAAGTTTATATCTTTACCTTCTTTTATGTGTATTTTTATTACTTGACCTGTTGTAGCTTGAACTGTAGCACCTTGAGCTGGCGTTACTTGAGCTACTGGAGCTTCTACTTCTTTAGCAGATTCTTCAGCATCTGTTTTTGCTACTTTATATCCTTCTACATTATCTGTAGTCATTGGAGATAATGCATCTAAAGTTTTTGTTAATTTAGCTCCTAATACTTGACCAACTGTTAAATGATTTTCTGGAATAACTAATAATCCTGAATCTTCTAAATCTCCAAATATTGCTGGGTCTTCTAAGTTTTCTGGTGCTATTATTGTTCCTTCTTCAAATCTACAGCAGCATACTGCTGGATCATTTGCATGGGCTTGAGCTGTTTCTAAAGTTATTGACATAATAAAATGCCTCCTTCATTTGATTTTTAATTTATATTGATGCCCTAACACTCTTAATAATTAACATATTTACTGTTCCCTACTAACAGCCCTAAGTGTTAAAACTTTTCAACTTACATAAATCGTCATAATTAATACTATTTTTTTCTCATTTGAAGTCACTTTATATATAAGCAATTCCTATGCCAACTTATTAACAAAAAGATATTTTCTATAATACAACCTTCCTCTATCGCTATTTTTAGCCAAATATTATATAACTATTTATTTACAACACCCTGTTTTTTATGTTTGGAAACATTTTCTCAAAACAAAAAAAGTGTCAATTAATCAACACTTTTTTATTTTTTTTAACACAGTCACATATATCATACTACTCCAAACATTGATTTTGCTTGGTTTCAAATTAAAGATTATTATTTTGTCAAAATTTAGTCATGTGTCATATTTTAGACACATCTATTTTATACTGATCTATCTTATAATATAACGTAGTTCTTGGTATGTTTAATATTTTAGCAGCTTTAGCTTTATTTCCATTAGACATTTTAAGTGCCTTTGTTATATTTTTTACTTCAATCTTTTGAGTAGCTTTCGTCAAATCTAGAGGATATTCTTCTTCCTCTGTATTGTTATTTCTAGAATCCATCATATAGCTTGGTACATCATCTACTTCTATTCTAGGATTTTGGGATAGGACAACAATATTTTCAATTGTGTTTTTTAATTCCCTTATATTCCCTTTCCATCTATAATTTTGAAATATATCAATTACATCTTTACTTATTGTAAGAACAGGCTTATTGTTTTGTTTGCATATTTCTTCCAAGAAACTATGCACTAATAATCCTATATCTTCTTTTCTCTCTCTAAGAGGTGGTATTTTTATTTCTACAACATTTAATCTATAATATAAATCTTCTCTAAATTTTTCTGCTTTTACCATTTTTTCTAAATCTTTATTAGTAGCTGATATTATTCTAGGATTTATTTTTATTGTAGTATCTCCACCAACTCGTCTTATTTCTTTTTCTTGCAATACTCTAAGCAATTTAGCTTGCATACTAAGAGGTAAATCTGCGATTTCATCCAAAAATACTGTTCCATCCTTCGCAAGTTCAAATATACCTATTCTACCTTTTTTACTTGCTCCAGTGAATGCACCTGATTCATAACCAAAAAATTCACTCTCAAATAATTCATTTGGTATAGCACTACAGTTAACAGGTATAAATTGACCTTTTCTCTCACTATAATCGTGAATAGCTCTAGCAAATACTTCTTTACCTGTACCACTTTCGCCCCAAATGAATATACTACTGTTGGTTCTAGCTACTTGTTTTGCAATCGCTTTCGATTTTTCCAATTTATAACTTTTACCTAAAATCTTGTCAAAGCTACCTTTAGATAAATTTTTTACTTCATCTTTTAAATATTTTAATGTATCATTTACTTTTTCAAGTTCAAGAGCTAATATCTTAGCTTCTGTAACGTCTACTTCAGTACATACAACACCAATGAATTCTTCTTTATAAAATATAGGATTTGCATGAACTAATGCATACATGTTTTCTTTTTTGTCAGTAAAATATAAATCACTCATACCGACTTTACTATTTAGTACTTTTTCTGAAATAGTATTTTCCAAAAACTCGTTCATCGGTCGACCCACTATGTCTTCAGACTTTATATCATACCTTTCTTCCATAAAATTATTCCATAAAATTACAACACCTTCATTATTTATAGCACAAATTCCTTCTTTAATCTGACCTATAATGTATTTTAAAGTTAATCCATAATCTTCTAAATGCATGTATAAATAATCTCTAATATGCTCTTGTTTCAAGACACCAATGATTTTATTATCTCTAAGCACAGGAAGAATACCTATATTTTTTAATATCATTATATCTCTACACTCATCTAAGGTTAAGCCTTCACTGACATATATAACATCTTTTTTCATTATAAGTTTTACTGGTTGGCCTTCATATTTTTTATGCATCTCATAAAGATTATGTATATCAGTCATAGATATAATTCCTTTTAATTCACTAGATGAATCTATTACCATTAGAGTTTTTGTATTACTTCTTATCATTTCTTTTATTGCACTTTCTATTTTTGTGTCTTCGTCTATAGTTGTAAATTTTGTATCCATTACTTCTTCTACTTTTTTTACTTCTGGTATCGAAAACATAAAGTCCCCCCTTTATAGTAGTACCTCATCAAAACTTATTTATATATATTTATTCTAGCATATTATAATAATAATTTATTGAATAATTAATATTAAAATTTCTTAAGAGATTAATATCTAAATTTGTATAATCACTAAAATTGACTTATAATTCATACAAATAAAATCAAATGAATTATATACTTAGTACATTACTTTTTCAATACTATTTTCACCTTCAAACCATTTTTCTATTCATAAAACAGTTAGTGTACACTTTAAAATAAGTTATACTTACGCAAAAAAAATGTCTCAAAACGATTTTTAAATCAATTTGAGACAATGTATTTTTAAACTTAATAAATAATAATCTAGATTAATTTTTTGCTCTTTTACAATGATACCCTAATCCACAAATTGCAATTATGCCAATAAATACATATGACATTATTTGAGTTTCGTCACCTGTTTTTGGTGATTTTACCACAGTATCATCTGTTGGTGGTACTGATGTATCTACCACAGTATCACCTGTTGGTGGTACTGGTGGATTTACCACAGTATCATCTGTTGGTGGCACTGGTGGATTTATCACAGTATCATCTGTTGGTGGCACTGGTGGATTTATCACAGTATCATCTGTTGGTGGCACTGGTGGATTTATCACAGTATCATCTGCTGGTGGCACTGGTGGATTTATCACTGTGTCATCTGTTGGTGGTGATGGCTTATGTCCATTTGAATCTCCTCCTCCTGATGGTGGTACTGGTGGATTTACAGTATCATCTGTTGGTGGCACTGGTGGATTTACATCTGAACCTCCATCTGTTGGTAAACCTATATTAAAGTTAACTTCTTCACCATTCTTTTGTTCTATTGTATAACTCAATAAATTTTGCTTACTAGCTGGTAATAAAGATGAATGGTCTTTCTCTCCAAAATCAAAAACTGACTTATAATATTGAATAGCTTTAGGGAAAATATAATCATAAGATACTGCAGAGATATTAGCCTTTGAATCTGGCTTTTCAACACTTTTAAGTTTAAATTTATGTTGTGTTGAAACTTCTACTTCACCTGTACCTATTATATTACCCTCTTCGTCATAGGCAGTTACTCCATTTGGCAATCTTAACTTAACTACACCACTATAACCCACTAAAGCTATAGCTTCTGTTTCATAAGTTCCATCTTCATTTTTATCAAATTTAATATCAGTTGAACCATTGCTTAGGCTAGGTTTTCCTGTATCATCTGGTTTTAGTTGTTTATGACCTGCATCTAACAATGCTTCTAAATAAGCTTTTATATTTATTGCTTGTTCTTTACCTTTTTGATATTCAGCTTTTTCTTCTTCAGTCTTTGCACTTTCTATAAGTATATCATAAAAGTTTATACTTCCTTGATATTGTTTAAGTTTTGCTTGTTCATCCACTTGTCCAAGCATAATCCATATTGCACTTTGAGTTGCTGAATAAACTGCACCTTCATTTTCTTCTCCACCTAAATTGAACTGTTGTTTATATCCAAATCCATCAAATTCAGAACCTGCATAGATTATAGATTTAATTGCATCTTCATTTTTATTTTCTTGACCATTAAAATCTTCTGCTGGTAAATATGGACTCTTACCATCACTGGTTGGAGCTTTTAGATGATTATTATAACAAAATGCAGTTTGTTCTCCATCTTCTCCATCTATTATATATTTGTTATCTTTAGTACTTGCGCCTATAAGACCCTCTACTATATAATCAAAAGTTAACGTCTTTGTAATATCATCAAATCTTATATCATAATAAGGTCTATTTGAACCATCTTCTTTTAGTAAACATGTATTTTTTACTTTTGCTTTTTTATCATACCATAGATGTAAATTTTGATCTTTTGAAGTAAGTACTTGTCTAATTTCTGATTGTTCATCTGTTTTTACAGATTCTTCATCTTCCCAGAAATTATATACAATTTTAGTTATCTGAGATAAAGTCATATCAAGAATTTTCTCAATATTTTGCTTTAAGTTCATTTCTTCTACTACTAGTTCTTCTTCTGGAGTTTGTTCTTCTAAAGGCTGTTCCCCTTCTGGAGTTTGTTCATCCGATGGTTGTTCTCCTTCTGGAGTTTGCCCCTCTGATGGTTGCTCTCCCTCTGGAGTTTGTCCCTCTGATGGTTGTTCCCCTTCTGGAGTTTGTCCCTCTGATGGTTGTTCTCCTTCTGGAGTTTGTCCCTCTGATGGTTGTTCTCCTTCTGGAGTTTGCCCCTCTGATGGTTGTTCTCCTTCTGGAGTTTGTCCCTCTGATGGTTGTTCTCCTTCTGGAGTTTGTCCCTCTGATGTCTTCTCACCATCAAGAACTACATCTTTGCCCTTCATTTCAGCAGCGTAAGATACTATTGGCGTAAATGTAGCAAATACCATACTAAAAGCGATGGCTAAACTAATTATGCTTGATTTTTTAATTTTTACTTTCAAAATTCTCCTGATACTAAAAATATATATTGTATCTATCTAATATAATTCAAAATATTATATTCTTGTATAGATTTGATTCCACAATACATCTTTAGCGTGTTCAATTAGGGTCGTTAATCCTAACCAGTTCTCTAATGAACTTCTTAATATTTCTATTAAGCACAGACTATATCATTACCTAATAATTAGGTACTCCCCATTTCCCCACACTTGTAGGTACGAGATTTCTCTCTAGTCGTTGAAGTTTCTTCTTTTCGAAGCTTACCTGCTGATTATCCATTTTTAAGGCACTTAGGATTTAACCTTATGCTATCTAACTAATTTTTTCTACTTTCGTAACCATCAAGTATCTATCAAATAAACACTCTATCACATCTATCCTTATTTCATGATTATGTTGTGGTTTAGTTAGCTTTAGGAACTTCCAGCAATTAAAGGAGTTTTGGGCAGATGTTCTGCCACTCTACACTCTTTATGAATGTAGGGAGCTATTTCAAAAATATATTTTATATTTATTTATATTTACTATGATTTATGTACTTTATTATATCTGTTTATATATTTTTGATAATTAAAAGTTACTCCTATTTATATTTATAGCAGGTTGCACTACTAACTCCATATATCCCTTAAGTGCCCAAATTTAAGATATACTTCAAAGTTTCTATAAATAGGTTTTTGTAATTTTTATTTTTTTAATATTTTGTTCAATGCTTTAACTCTTTAAGTGCACTTTTTATGAATGTATTAAAATACAAACTAATATTTCAAAATAATTTTTCTAATATAAGACAAAAATAAGACAAAAATTCGTTTCTATACTAAAAAAGATACCATGGAGTATCTTTAAATAACACAAAAACTTTTACTCTATTGGATAGTTAACTAAATTTAATTTATATATGTCAACACAAATCACATACTTGAGCTTTACTATTTTTGTCTGATATAATTTTAATAGCTATTGTCATTATTATACAATATAGATTAATTTTTGTCTATTTTTTCCATTTAATTTATATATTTTATAAATTTAACTTATATATTACATAAAAAAACATCCTCAGAAGTAATTTTTAAGACTCACTTCTAAAGATGTTTTTATTATATGATTTTACATTAATTAATATATGATTTTACATTAATTAATTATTTTATTTTTAATCTTACGTCACCTTTTATTCTTCTTATTAATGGGTGATTAACTGTTCTCATTACATGGTCAGTTATATGATATACACCTAATTTTAATTTTGGTGCAGAACCCATTACTGTATTACTACAGTCAGTACAGTTACCTATTAATATAACTTCTGCTCCAGCTTTTTTAAATTCTATACATTTTTGAGCTTGTCCTGGACAGTGTCCTGGATTTTCACATTTTAATGCACCTTTTATTTCTTGAGCTTGTTTACATTTTTGAACTGATACTATATCAGTAACGCCCATTTTAGCTGCTATATCTCTCATTCTTTCTTCGTTAGGTCCACATGCACAGACTAAAAGACCCATTTTTCTTTTTTCATTAACAAATGGCATAGTAACTATTATACCACCACTAGTTTTAGTTATTGGAGTATCTAAAGTAGTAGCTTTTCCTGTGAAAGGTCCTCCTAGGATTATTTCACCATATTCACCTTTTATTCCACCAGCTCTTTCAATTAATTCTCCAACAGTAGTTCCGATTGGCACATCTTCAAATACTATAGATTCTTTTCCACTGTTTAATTGACCAACTACAGTTATATTTTTAGATATAACTGGTCTTTTTTGCTCAACAGCTTCTACTATTCTAGTTAATGTTTCTACGTTTATTACTACTGCATTAGCTTCTGAAGGTAATTGAGTTGGCTCAAGTAATTTTCCTAGAACATCTCTTACTATAGCTCTCTCTTCTCCCATTGGGTACATATCAACTAGTTCAGCAACTTCTATATTGTCTCCTGGTTTTATTACTTTTTTGAATGCTGCTATTGCTTCTGGATGTTTGCTTTTTATTGCTAGCATACCTTTTCCAGCATTAGTAACTTCCATAGCATATTTTATACCTTTGTAAACTATTTCTGGATTTTCTTCTATTTCTTTTATGTTATGAGCTAGTAAAGGTTCACATTCAGCTGCATTTGCTAATATTGTTCCACCTTTTAAATCTATGTTTAATTTTATATGAGTAGGGAATCCTGCTCCACCCATTCCTACAACTCCAGCTTCTTTAATTAAGTCAAGTATACTTTCTCCTTTTAATGGTTCAAAAGTATCATCTTGTGCTTCATCAGCTTCAATTACTATAGCTTGGTCATTTATTTCACTTATTTTTCCACTAACACTGGCATAAATATTTGCTCCTAATCCAGCTGGTTCTGCGATTAGAGTTCCTTTTTTTACTACATCTCCAACACTTACTACTGGCTTATCTGGACCACCAACGTGTTGTTTTAATAAAATAGAATATAGTTTGTTCAACTAGTACGCCCCCTTAAATATATTAATTTTTTTTATAAGCTGTTCAAATAATATTAATCTTGTTTTTCTATTACAAGACTTTAACATATTGTTTATTTCTATAGAACATATCGCTTATTATCAAAGCAATTTCTATGCCAACTTTTAAACAAAGTTATACCCTTTGAAAATACTATCTTACAGCGTTTATAATTCAATTTAATCATTTAAACCCAATAAAAAAAAGTCAATTATTAGACGTTTTTTTTACTGATTTAATCTATAATTATTGATATTACATACATACATAAAAAAGTGTCAAAAAACAGACACCGTCTTTTTATCGACACTTTTCTAACATATACTATATAATTTTCCACAACACTGCTAAAAATATACATTTATTAATTATTAATTTTTTAGTTTTTGTACTCCATTAGAATCAACTATGTAATTGTCTTTATATAATAAATCAGATATTTTTACTAAGCTATATCCATCTTTTTTAAGTCTATTTATTATGGTGTCCAAATAGTTATCTACATCATTTATATTAGCATGAAATAAAACTATTGAACCAGGCTGAGATTCTTTTATTACTTTTTCAATTACATGATTTGGGCCAAGCTCTTTCCAATCTATCGAATCTACATCCCACTTAATTACTTTATAACCTAAATCCCCACAAATGTCCATAGCTTTATTGTTTACGTCTCCAAAAGGTGGTCTAAATAGATTAGTCTTTTTACCTGTTATGCTAAATATTTTTTCCGATGTAGTTTCTATTTCTTCTTTTATATCCTCTTTTGATATCTCTTTTAAATTAGCATGTGTATTCGAATGATTTCCAATCTCATGTCCTTTTTCATCTATAGCTTTAACAATTTCTTTGTTATCATCCACCCAACTACCAACTAGAAAAAAAGTAGCTTTTATGTTATGTTTATCCAAAATTTTAAGAATATCATCCATGTTATCAGTTCCCCAAGCAACATCAAAACTCAGAGCTATCTTTTTCTCATTTGTATCAACTCTATATATAGGCATTTTTGAGTTATCAGATTTAGCGCACACATATTTTATTCCATAAACAAGAGCAAATATTAGTACCAATAATAATGAAAAAAATAAAACACTATATATTAAAGCTTTAGTTCTCTTAACTTCTCTTTTCATACTGTTCCCCCTTTTAAATAAATTCTTCTATATTTAAAATTTATTTTTTTTTAGTTCAAAAAAGTACTGTAATATTTAATTTATAGGACAACAAATAAAAAAATAAACTCTATATTAGGCCAATTAAATCCTTTAAAATACTACTTTTTTTAATTTTTTTATATTTTTTACATTTTTACCTTTATTTTTCTGTATATATTATTTTTATTTTGGAGAAATTAGTATTAACATCACATAAATAAAAGTGTTGTTAGACATCATAAACTAATTATTTAAGGAGGAAATTTACTATGTCAAATTCAAACAGAACAGTAGTGCCAGAAGCAAAAGCAGCTTTAAATCAAATGAAATTAGAAATAGCTAACGAAATAGGTTTATCTAACTATGAAAACATAGACAAAGGTAACTTAACAGCTAGAGAAAATGGATATGTTGGTGGATACATGACTAAGAAATTAGTTGAAATGGCTGAAAGACAAATGGCTGGAAAATAGATAGTAAATTTTGACACCTGGGTATCAACAGGGCTGCCGATTGGTAGCCCTGTTTTCTTGTCTTCATTTATAAAATTAATTTTATCTAATTTGTTAAAGATTAATGATACTATACAAATTATTCTTTTAATTTTGTATAAATTAGTTTAATATATTATATATAGAAATAGTTTGACGGAGGATGATATTTATGTTTGAAAACTCATCTGAAGAATTAGCTTATCACAAACTTTTAATTTTGTATATATTGGAAAAAATTAAAATGGATTTAACTAATTCTCAAATAACTCAAGTAGTATTAGAGACTGAAATGATGAATTACTTTTCATTACAACAGCTTTTATCTCAGCTTATGGAATCTAAGTTTTTGACTACATATAAAGACTCTGACAGAGAATATTATGCTCTTACTCAAAGAGGTGTAGAAAGTCTAGAATACTTTTTTAATCGAATACCTACTAGTGTTACTGAAAAAATAGACAAGTATATAGATTCTAATAAAGAAAATTTACTAGCAGATACTCAAGTAAAATCTAGCTTCGTAAAACAAAGTGATAATGAATTTATTGTCAATCTTAGAGTCATAGAAAATCAATCTAACTTAATAGATTTAAATCTAAATGTTTCATCAGAGAAACAAGCAAAACTTATTTGTAACAATTGGAAAAACAATGCATCTTATATGTATGCTGAAGTTATCGACTTACTTATAAGAGACATACATTAAGGCCTACAAACAAACTATAGTTGTAGGCTCTTTTCCTACCTTGATTACTTTTATTAATTTATTATTTGCAGTTTCATATACTTTAACTGAGTTTTCTTGAGTATCTGATACAAATAATAACTTTTCATCTTTAGATATTTCTAATCCCTGAGGAATTCCATCTATTTCAATATTTCCAATATATTTACTTGTTGTATAATCCAAAATTCTTACATTATTATAACCCAAGTCAGCAACATAAACTTTTTTCCCACTATAATTAAACCTTATTTCTACTGGCAATAAGAATTCATATAATACCTTTTTTATATCCATACTTACTTCATCAACTATTACAAGCTTTCCATCAAGTGTTGATATATACATTTCTTTCTTTTGTTTATCAAGTGCTATATGCCATGCTCTAAAGTCCATATTGATTTTCTTTTGTATACTTTTATTTATTGTGTCTATACATACTATCGAATTTATACATGGTACATATAACTTTTTACTCTCTCTGTCAAAATCAAATCCATGTGGCATATTATCAACACCAATGATTCCTATTGGATTTAATGTATTTTTATCCAACACATATATGCTATTTGAATCTTCATTTGCTACAAATAGCTCATTATCACTAAGCATAACTTGACTAAGACTTCCTCCTATAGAAACAGTATCAATTATTTTATCATTACTTAAGTCTAAAACATATAGTATTCCATTGCTCGAACTAGGTATGTATATCAAATTTTTTTCCTTTTCTATGCAAAAATGATGTGGATATATATTATCCTCTAATACTATTTCTTTTTCTAGTTCAAGTGTAGAATAATCAACTATACTAATGCTCTTTGATAGGTAGTTAGAAATATAGATTTTCACATAACCCCTCCTCTCTACAATACATATACTACAATAATATATTATTTTATTAGCTTGTATTATGCTTTATAGTTGCATTATTATACATATATTTGGTATTATTATTGATGTTGACACAATGAAATAATAATTAATGGAGGTCTTTTTTATGAAGGTTACTTTTAACCCAAGTGGTGTTTGTTGTAGAGAGATGTTTTTTGAAGTTGATGAAAATAATGTGATTGTTGATGCTGAGTTTATAGGCGGATGTAATGGAAATTTATTAGGGCTTAAGAGTTTAATAATTGGTCAAAATGCTCTTGAAATTGCTGATAAATTAAATGGTATTGATTGTGGAGGTAAGGGTACTTCTTGTCCAGACCAATTATCTAAAGCTATTCGTCAATCTATATAGATATTACTAATATATAGTGATACGCTAATCTAAAAACTGATTTCATTAAAAAAGGAGTTGTCTATTATTTTAGCCAACTCCTCTTTATATATCTTTTATTTATATCCATATATTTATATCTATGTATTTATTTTATAAGATTATAATTTCTTTACCAAAGTTCTAACTGTGCCTATCATATATAAAGAACCTGCACTTATTATAATATCATCTTTGTTTGATATTTCCAATGTATAATTAACTGCATCTTCTATTTCATGCTTTGATGTTACATCACTTACATATTTTAATATTTTTTCTTTTAATATATCTGAATTTATAGCTCTTGGATTATTAGGAGTTGTTGTCACTACTTTGCTAAATTTAGGCATTAGTATGTCCAAGACACCATCAATATCTTTATCTTCCAACATGCCTATTAATAAAGTTAGTTTTTTGTCTTTAAAATGTTTATCAAGTGCTTTTGCTAAAGATTTTGCTCCATCTTCGTTATGTGCTCCATCTATTATAAATATTGGACTTTCTTTTATCTTTTCTATTCTTCCTGGCCATTTAGTAGTTATAAGACCTTTTCTTATAGATTCTTCACTTATATTATCTAATTTTTTTATATCTTTTAGATATTTTAGTACACTCATTGCCAATATAGAATTATTTATTTGATGTTCACCTATCAACATTATTTCAAGATTCTTATAAGTTTCTCCCATTATATTACAGTCATATATTTGAGAGTTTATGTTTGATTTTTTTATATTTATATCATCAAAATTAACTTCTATGTATTTTGCATTTTTTTCTTTGCAAACTGACTTTATAACATCCTTTGCTTCATCAGTCTGGTCATATACAAGTACTATTCCATTTTCCTTTATTATACCAGCTTTTTCATATGCTATTTTTTCTATTGTATCTCCAAGTATTCCTGTATGGTCTAAACTTATAGATGTTATTACACTTACAAGTGATTTTGTTATTATATTTGTAGCATCATATCTTCCACCTAATCCAACTTCTAAAGCTACAAAATCTACTTTCTGCTCAGAATAGTAATAAAATGCCATTGCAGTAACCACTTCAAATTCAGTTGGATATGCATAACCTTGGCTTACCATGACTTCTATCTTTTCTTTTATTAAACCAATTATTCTAGCAACATCTTCTTGTGGTATATTCTCTCCATTTACTCTTATACGCTCAGTAAAAGTTTCTAGATATGGAGATGTGTATAAGCCGACCTTATATCCACTTTCTCTTAATATATTAGAAATAAAAGAACACACTGAACCTTTTCCATTAGTTCCAGCTACATGTATTATATTTAAAGTTTCTTGTGGATTTCCCAACAGTTCTAATAATTTTCCAATATTCTCTAACCCTAATCTTATACCAAACTTATTGGTTTGTGATATATATTCTAATGCTTCTTCATATTTCATTATCTAATTCCCCCTGTATTGGCATTTTATTTTATGTTATCTAATTATAGTATATTTTTAACTTTTAATCTACTGACAAAGAATACATATAATCTAACACCTTCTACATTAAATTTAGTTAATAAATTTTTATTTATTTTTTGTATTTTTATATCTTTCTACTAATTCAGTTAATGTATATATTGAAACTAAGTCATATTTTGATATATCCATATAATTAAATTTCAAATCAAATCTTTTCTCTAATTTTTCTAATAGATTAAAACAATTATCATAAACTAATCCTATCTCTTTATTAAAAAGACTACATTGAAATAATTTTTCATTCTCAGCTTCAGTATTTAAACACTCTCTAATAACATCCGCAACTTCCATAAGCAGAGCATTTTCCTTATCATATAAATCCACTTTAAAATCTGGAATCCTACTATACTTATCTAAATCACGACTACTCCAACAATTTTTGGTTGCTAGAGACTCAAGTTTTTTATTTAACGCAGATACTGTTATGTTTGGTTCTTCTGACAATATTTTAGCTATTTTCCCAGTAAATTTTGCAGCTACATAACTATTACATTTTGGTGGCAATCTGAAAGAATTATTTATATCACAACTTATATATGAATTACTATCCATAACACATTGAACATCATATTTTTTATTGTACCAAAAAGAATTCTCTATATCTAAAGTAGAAGCCCTTACACCTATAACATTGTTAAACATAGCTGGATAACTCAAGTCAAAGTTATTGGCTAAGGAACATACTATTATCTTTCCTTTTCTAAACAATTCATAGCAAACTTCAAATAAACCTTTAACACTTTCTACACCTATAACTGATAAACTTAAGTTAATCAGTCTTATATTAGTATCCAAAAGGTATTTTAATGCCTCTTCAAGAACCTTTATATTTGCAATACTATCTTTACCTAAAACTTTTATCACAAATAGTTCTACATCTTCATACTCCTTTTTTATTATTGATGCACAAGCAGTTCCATGACCATCCTCATCATCAAATTTGTCTGATATAAAGATATAGTCATGCATACATTCAAAAGCAATTCCTCCAACTAAGTTATCTTTTAAGTAATCATGTTCTTTATCTATTCCTGTATCTAATACTGCAACCTTAACTTTATTATTCATATCACATATATTCTCCATTACTAAAAGTTTTTAATATATCTACATTAATAGTTCATCTTAAACTTTAATTTATGTGGCACAATTTATCTTTTAAATGCTATATTTGTTGCTAAAAACGTAAAATAAGTACACTATATACTTAATTCATCTTAATTATATCAATTATTGTCATTAAATTGTTAAATATTACGATAAAATTTTTAGATTTATATCACATTTTAGAATTATTTGTAAAAAGGGGACTGTCTTTTTTATTAGACAATCCCCTTGTATATTTTATTATTTATTATTCACAATTAATTATATTTCATATTTTGTAATTTAAATGTTATATATCTTAATTCTATTTATCTAGGGGAATAATTATCTTTATATGTTGTACAACCCATTTAAGCACTATTCTAAAAATTAATATCCGTAAGTAATATTAAAAAACTATATTTTGTTAGTATCTAAAAAATCCAATCAAATAAAATTTCTCTTGCATGTTAAATAATACCATATATCTATACATTATATCATATTTCAATAAATAAATTGCATAAAAGGAAATCTTTTAATAGAATTAAACTATTTATAAAATCATTACCATAAGTTCTACAGACTATAAGTGAATTTTTGATACTTACAGGCTACCATCTTAATCATTGATATAACTAGCTAAAATAGCTATAATAAAATGAAACAATTATTTATAGAATTTTATAAATATTCATTATTTTTAAGGGGTGATTGTATTTGAAAAAAGACATGTCAAAAAGAGAAATCTTAAAGGAAAGCTTTCTAGCATCAATCCCAATATTTCTAGGATATATTCCCTTAGGACTTATTTGTGGTATTATGCTTCAAAAATCAGGTCTACCAGCCTTCTATATATTGTTTATGTCATTTATAGTATTTGCTGGTAGCTCACAATTTGTAGCTGCTTCTATGCTCGCTTCAAACGGAAGTATTACTTCAATAATTTTAACTACATTTATATTGAATCTTCGCAACTTCCTAATGAGCTCTAACTTACATATGCACATAAAAAATAAGAACATGAAATTTTTAATGTATTTTTGTCATGGTGTTACAGATGAAACATTTGCTATAAACTTAGAAAAATATACTTATGGAAATTGGACTGATACACATGCTTTATACTTAAATAACCTTTGTATAATAGTATGGGCTGTAAGTTGCTTCGTGGGTGCATTTCTTGGAGAGATTGTTCATATAAGCGATTCTGTTGCTGGCTTTCTGCTGACAGCTATGTTCATTACTCTAATAGTTAATCAAATTAAAAATAAAATATATGTACTTGTTTCTATACTTTCTATATTATTATCAGTAGTTTTATATACTTTCTTTAAGAATAGTTTAGTTATTATAATAGCATCTATTTTATCTGCTTTATTTGGTTTTTATATTCAAAAATTAACACATAGAAAGGAAGGCAACTATGAATAATAACTACATAATTATAGTTATCTTAGGCATGGCAATTGTTACTTATATTCCAAGAATTTTACCTATGATAATATTCTCAAAAAATGATATGCCTGAATCTATTAAAGATATCATGAAATTTATACCTATTGCTATACTTAGTTCACTAATAGCAAAAGATATTTTCTTTAATGGAGATAATCTATACCTTTCATTTACTAATCCTAAGATTATTTCAGGCATAATAGTACTATTAGTAGCTTATAAATTTAAATCTATTGCAGTATCAATAGCTGTAGGTGCAATATCCATATTTTTATTTGGAATTATATTATAATACTATATACAACATATGATATAGTACAAAATATAAAATATACTATATTGAGGTTAATATTTAAAAATTAAATTAATACAGATTATAATTGGGATACCTTACATATAAAACAATATTGATAACTACTAAATTACCACTTTACATAATAGAAACTGTCTTAATATAGAAAATTTCTTCTACATTAAGACAGCTTTGAATCAATAGCTTTGTGATGACATTAAATATTTTTTACTATATTTCTTTACCTTTTTCAAAATTAATACATTATATCACATAACAAGCTTGTTAAAGTTGCTTTTAAATCTTTAAGTCTGTACTTACTAATAGGTATAAATTTTTCATTAATAGTAATCATATTGTCACCAATATCTTCTATTCTTCTCAAGTTAACAATGAAACTTGTATGACATCTAAAAAAGCCATTTTCACACAATAACTTTTCCGCTTGTTTCATACTCATATTAGCTTTATAATCTCTACCTGATGTATGTACAACTAAATCTCTCTTTACAGTTTCAACATACAAAATAGAATCTATCAGTATTCTGTTAAATCCTTTTTTATTGTACAAAACTATATAACGCTCCTTCTTTCTTTGAAGGTTGTCAATACAAAGATTTACACCCATTGCGAAATTACTATACTCTATAGGTTTTACTAAATACCTATAAGCACGAACTTCATAACCTTGTGGGGCATACTCTGAAAAAGCTGTCGTAAATATAATCTCTACCTTTTCATCAAATTTTCTTATTTTTTTAGCCACCTCAATTCCATTAATATCTTTCATTTGGATATCCAAAAATATAATGTCAATTTTTTCTGGGTATTTGGAGAGTAAATCTTCTCCACAGGAAAATTCCAATATTTGATAATTTAGACACCTTTCAGACAACAGTTTTTCTGCAAACTCTTTTAGTATGCTTCTTTGTATTTTCTCGTCATCACATATAACTACCCTAAACATAATATCACCTCCAAATCTAAAATATCATTTAGTTTACTTTATTTCAATTTACAAACTGTATCTAACTAGCTTTATATTTAAATTTTGATATAAATTTAAATTGTCGATTAAATTACTCATAACAATTATTTTTGATATATAAACTTATTTTTTGACATATTTATCTTTTTTTTTAACTATACAACATAAAAAATATAGGAAAACAAACGCAACATGTATTTATTATCCTATATTAAATATTATAATATATCAATTTTTTATTGATTATAAAGTTCAAAAATATAAAATTAATACAGTCATAATAAGATAAAAATATCACATATCTCTAAAAAATTATAACATCATATTTATCTACATAGAAAGAAAAACATACAAAGAATACATATTTAGTACTCTTTGTATGTTTTTATCCCACACATTTATTTTACTTTAGTTTTTAAATTTGCTAATCTTTCCTCAACAGATTTAATCATTTCTTCAAATTTTTCTTTTTTAGCTTTTTCTTCTTCTATTAAGCTTTCAGGAGCTTTTGCTAAGAATCCTTGATTTGCAAGTTTTCCATTAACTCTCTTTATCTCTCCCTCTAACTTTTTCATTTCTTTAGATAGCCTTTCAATTTCTTTTTCAAAGTCAACTAATTCATTAAGAGGTATGAATATTTCAACACCATCAATAACTACACCAACTGCATCTTCTGGTACATTTGATTTGTCTTTTGCTATCTCAACAGTTGAAGCAGATGCTAAAGTTATAAAATAATCCTTACCAAGTTCAATAGTTTCTATCTTATCTTCACTTGGTACTATTATTAATTTAGCTTTCTTAGAAGGTGGTACATTCATTTCTGCTCTCACATTTCTTATACTTCTTATACCTTCCATTAATAAACTCATCATTTCTTCTTCATCAACCATATTATCTTCTTCATTATATTTTGGCCATTCAGATACTATTATACAACCTTCAACAGTAGGAAGATGAGTATATATTTCCTCTGTTATAAATGGCATATATGGATGTAGTAATTTTAATATTTTTTCAAGTACATAAGTTAATGTATATAAAGCAGCAGACTTAGCATCTGTATCATCTCCATATAATCTAGGTTTTACCATTTCAATATACCAGTCACAGTATTCTGACCAAGTAAAATCATATATCTTTTGTAATGCTATCCCTAAATCAAATTTATCCATATTATTAGTAGCTTCTTTTACAATATTATTGGCTCTTGATATTATCCATTTGTCAGCTAGAGTTAAATTATCTTTTACATTTTCTCTATTTATATTCTTAATTATCTCCTCATCAATATTCATAAATACAAATCTTGATGCATTCCACAATTTATTAGCAAAGTTTCTAGCAAATTCTACTCTTTCCATATAGAATCTCATATCATTTCCTGGGGAATTTCCAGTTGTTAATGTAAATCTTAGTGCATCAGCTCCATATTGCTCGATTATTTCTAATGGGTCGATACCATTTCCTAAAGATTTACTCATTTTTCTACCTTGAGAGTCTCTTACTAAGCCATGAACTAGTACATGGTCAAATGGCTTTTCATTCATACAGAACATACCTGCAAATGCCATTCTAACTACCCAGAAGAATATTATATCGTATCCTGTAACAAGTACACTTGTTGGATAATAATAATCTAATGCATCTGTCTTATTTGGCCATCCTAGGGTAGAGAAAGGCCATAATGCAGAACTAAACCAAGTATCTAGTGCGTCTTCATCTTGTTTAAAATGAGTGCTTCCACATTTAGGACATTTATCTGGCATCTTTTTAGCAACTACTATTTCTCCACACTCTTGACAATAGTAAGCTGGTATTTGATGACCCCACCATAATTGTCTTGATATACACCAATCTCTTATATTTTCTAACCATTGTAAATAAGTTTTATCAAATTTATCTGGAACAAATTCTAATTCTCCTTTTTTAAGAATCTCTATAGCTGGTTTTGCAAGTTCTTCCATCTTAACAAACCATTGCTCTGATAATCTAGGCTCAATTACTGTATGGCATCTATAACAAGTTCCTACATTGTGATTATGCTCTTTTATCTTGATTAGATATCCTTGTTCTTTTAAGTCTGCTATGATGGCTTTTCTACACTCAAATCTATCCATACCTTCATATTTTCCACAAACTTCGTTCATAGTTCCATCTTCATTCATTGTATTTAATTGCTCAAGATTATGTCTTAAACCTACTTCAAAATCGTTAGGGTCATGAGCTGGAGTCATCTTAACAGCACCAGTTCCAAACTCTAAATCTACATAACTATCTGCAACTATTGGAAGTTCTCTTCCTACTAATGGAAGTATTGCTGTTTTTCCTATTAAGTGTTTGTATCTATCATCTTCTGGATTCACAGCTATACCAGTATCCCCTATCATTGTTTCAGGTCTAGTAGTAGCTATTTCCAAGAAGTCTTCACTATCTTTTAATGGATATTTTATATGATAAAAGTTTCCATCCTGCTCTTCATGCTCAACTTCTGCATCTGATAAAGTAGTTTTACAGTCTGGACACCAGTTTATTATTCTATTCCCTCTATATATATGTCCTTTTTCATATAGGTTTACAAAGAACTCTATAACTGCTTCATTACAACCTTCATCCATAGTAAATCTTTCTTTATCCCAATCACAAGAATCTCCTAATTGTTTAAGCTGATTAACTATTTTTCCTCCAAATTCGTCTCTCCATGCCCAAGCTCTCTTCAAAAATTCTTCTCTTCCTATTTCGTATTTAGTCTTACCTTCTTCTTTTTTTATTCTTTCAACAACTTTAACTTCAGTTGCTATAGAAGCATGGTCAGTTCCTGGAAGCCAAAAAGCTTCATATCCATCCATACGTTTCCATCTAATAAGTATATCTTGAAGAGTATGGTCAAGAGCATGTCCCATGTGCAATTGACCTGTTATATTTGGAGGCGGCATCATTATTGTAAATGGTTTTTTATCTGGGTTTGGTTTAGATTTAAAATACCCTTCATCCATCCATTTTTTATATAGCCTAGCCTCAAAATCTTTAGGATTATAAGTTTTTGATAAGTTCGTATTTTCCATTGTATTGCCTCCTATATTTTTATAAATAAATTTTTTAAATATTTTTGGGAATAAAAAAGAGCCTTTCATCCTCTTTTAAAAGGACGAAAAGCTCGCGTTACCACCTTAATTCCAAAGATTAAAAATTCATCAACACATAATTAAATTAATAGTTAATGACAATCTTAATAACTTTGACTCTCAAAGAATTTAACGATTCTAACCGTCTAAACTTACTAATAGTTCAGTTTAGAAACTCCAAAGCTACATTCAGCAAACCTTATACTTAGAAAATCTTACAGCCAGTGAATTTTCCTCTCTTTTAGTAGTATTTACTTACTCCTCTTCTTCTTAGTCTTTAATATTATATATTATTATATACAAATATTATTCTCTTTGTCAATTATTTTTATTTTATTTTTTCTGAATTTTCCCAATTATCATTTTTTATATTCTATGCTAATTATTATAATCTATACTATTTTTTTAAATTATTTTGTTTTACATAGTCAATAATTATTCTATTACTTTATTGACATTTTTACTACTATTTTATCAATTTTATGTTAGTTTCACTTTATATGTTATTTTCCTATATGACATTTTAACTATAATATTTTAAATGTAATTAAGTTATGTATTATATTTTATAAATGCTTTATTTTATATTTTTTAAAGTTCACTATAGGTTTTCTTGCCAGAAGTTTTTAGGCATAACATTCTCTGTAATTGGCAATATAGTATATCCTCTCTCTTTTAAAATTCTTATCATATTATTTAAAGCATTTACACTTTGTTCTTTTTCATGAATTAATACTACTAATTCATCTCTTTTTCTTCCATAATATAAAATATTACTAACTATTTGACTTGTGGACGATTTCCAGTCTTGTGTATCTAAATTCCAATCCCAAATTAGGTAATTATTTGCCATAAGCTTATCGTATGAACCTTCTGGCATATATGGCTTACTTCCATATGGTAGTCTTATTAACTTTGAGCTTTGACCAGTTATATCCTGTAGCGTTTTATTACATGTGTCAAATTCTCCAACTGTTACTTCTGGACTCTTATACAACTTATGTATATCATGACTTACACTATGAAATCCTATCGAATTTTGTTCTTCTAAGACTCTCTTCACCTCTTCTTTGTGGTTTTTCATATTTTGATTAAGCATGAAAAATGTCGCTTTGACATCATTTTCTTTTAAAATATCGAGCAACGCATTTGTATATTTTGATGGTCCATCATCTATTGTTATGTATGCAACTTTTTCAGATGTAGCTCCTGGTCCTTTCCTCTCTTCTTGAGATGTTTTATATATAATTTCTCCTAAAGTGTTATTTTGAGAAAGTAATTCTAATGTAGTTTTATCTTTTGTATTGAGATTTTCAACTGGAACATTGTTAATTTTTTCTTCTAATAATGTCCCAGTTAAAATTAAAACAGCTACAAGAAATACACGTATAATTACATGAAAAACAGTTTTATTATCTTTAATTTTCATCCCCCATATCTCCCTTTTTATAAAAACATAAACTCAAACTAAAAAAATTATTTTTTATATTTATTGTCCTTCTTATTACTTTTTATGTCTCTGCTAAATATTTTCTTTACTTGTTCTTCTTCTTTTTCTCCCAATGATTCTACTCTCTTTATTCCCATAGAAGTTAAAAATTGTAGAACATTTAAATTATCAAATGGTGTTTCCATATTTGTACTTTCACTGTATTCATCAACATTCTTAGTACCTTCTTCTACACTTAAAATACGCTTAGGACCTCCTACACAACCTCCTACGCAACCCATTCCTTCTATGAAAGTAGCCTCTATCTCTTTATTTAAAACTTTCTTCAGACCATCCATACATTCTTTTGTTCCTTCAAATGCTTTTTCTTTAAACTTTATGTTTTTATCAATTCTTCTAACTGATAATTTGACTGCTTTACTTACACCCCCTGTTCTAGCATAAACTCTACCTGAAAGAGATGCTTCTACTCTATTACTTTCATCCATTACTGCTGGATTTAGTTCTAATGCATCAAATATTTCCTGTAATTCTTTAAACGTAAGTACAAAATCAACTGCATCCTTTATATCTTCCAACATTGCTTCTTTCTTCTTTGCCATACAAGGGCCTATAAATACAACTTTAGCCTCTGGATTTAAAATCTTTACAGCTCTACCACAAGCAATCATAGGTGACACAGATGGTGATACCTTATCTAATATTTGAGGAAAACTATTTTGTATTAAGCTAACCCAAATAGGGCAACAGCAACTAGTTATAAAGCATCCTTCTTCGTCCTTTTTCATATGCTCATAATAGTCATATGCTTCTTTTGCAGTAAGCATATCTGCTGCTAAAGCAACTTCTATCATATCTTCAAATCCTATCTTTTTTAATGCAGTTCTTAACTTACCAGGACTTACATCTTTTCCAAATTGACCTACAAAAGCTGGTGCGACTATTGCATATACGGGACTTTTTATATCTTTTAATAGCTTTATCATTGGTATGAATTCAATCTTATCTGATATCGCACCTAATTTACATCTTGACACACAATCACCACAGGCACTACATGTATCTTCCTCATTACAATTAATATGCTTATTTCTTATATTGCATGACTCATCTTCTTTATTATTTTCATCACAATATTTACAAGCATCTGATATTATAGATATTATTGGTCTTTTTACTTCATCCAAATTTACAGCTTCGTGCAATGCATCTTTTAGGTTTTTATCTGTATCTCCTGTTACATCCAATCCCATAGTTACCCTGATTAAATTCACCATAGTATCTTTGTCAAATTGATTATCAAAATGACTATCTAAATTTTCGTTTAACTCTTCACTTAAAATTTTTTCAGGCAAGTTTTCAATATCTTCTGTATCCTCATTCCATACTGCCTTTACAAGTTCTCCAAAAAGCTTCATTTTGTATCTTTCTAATATTTTAGAATTATCATTTATAGTATTCATAAAAAATAGTACCTCCGTAAATTAAACTTATATATGTTTAATATTTACAAAGATACTATTTTTTATTTATTATTTATTGACTATTATTGATATGACTTATTTAATTTTTTCAATAATTCTATTTCAAGCATTATTTTCATTAAATGATAGTTAAACACTGGACTTTTTTCTTCATCTACGTTCCAATCCAGTTCATCCACACCATATGTTTTCTTAAGGTATTTATATGTATGCTCTTTTAAATAGAGTTTATTTTCTAGTAACTCTATAGATTGCATGTGAAAGTGGATTTCTCTACATATCCTTAAGGCATTTTCTATTTTTTCTATATTGGTTTCACTTAAACTATAGTCTAGCTCGTCGATAAGTTTTGAATATATTTCTTCCAATTTTTCTACTTCTTCTTCAAATTTTTCTACATCTAGATTTTCTTTTCTAAGTATTTTTTCTTCAATAAGCAACATTGAAAGTTCTTCTATTTTTTTAAACTCATCTATAACACTATTTAGGTAGTTTGGTCTAGCAACATAATAATTAACGAGTACACCAAATAAAACTCCTACAGATGTATCTAATACCCTGTGTAAAGAATAGTATACGGGGTCATTGTTTCCTACACCTAGATGTATGGCTAGAAAAGTGACACAGGCAACAACTACTGACTTTATTTTAAACAGATTACATAGATATATTGAACACATTACACCAAGACCACATAAAAATGGGTCTCCTGCTTTGGTGATAGCAAATAAAAATCCTATTATACCACCCAAAATAGTACCTTCTACTCTATTGATTCCTGTCTTTAAAGAACCTTTCACTGTGTCCTGAACAGAAATTATACATGCTACTAGAGAATAAAACATATTCTCAACTAAATAATTACCAAGAAGCATACATAAAGTTACACTAATTCCTGTCTTTATAGTCCTCATACCCATCTTTTGAAGTTTCAAATTTCCACCTCCTAAAAGCACCTTATATAAAATACGCATCCTCATATTTAATATGTTCCTAGTATATCACAATTTTTTAAATTTACCCATTAATCGCATTTTTTTAACAATTGCTTTTTAATTTAGACAATAAAAAAACTGCTATAAAGCAGTTTTTTATCCTATCTCTACCATTTTACCTTCAATTGCAAAGATTATTTTTTCACATACATTTGTTATATGGTCTCCAATTCGTTCAAGGTATCTTCCTATAAGTAAAAGTTTTACACCTTGATCTATTGTATTTGAATTTTCATGCATTATTTTTAAACAATCAATTTGTACTTGCTCATATAAATCATCTACAATGTCATCTTTACTTCCAACATTATAAGCTATACTTGCATCAAATGATATTAAAGCCTCTCTAGTTTGAGACATCATATTTTTACATTCCTTTGCCATTTTAGGTATATCTATCAACTCTTTTATATAAGCTTCTCCACCTATTTTCAACATTTCTCTAGCTATATTCGCTGCATAATCTCCAATTCGTTCTAATTCTATTGATATGTTTCCCAAAGAATAAATAAATCTTAAGTCTCTCGCCATTGGCTGTTTTAGCACTATTAATTCTATACTTTTATCTCTTATTTCTTCTCTCAATTTATTTATTTCTTCATCATCATCCACTACTTTTCTTGCACCCTCTAAATCTTTTTCTATCATACAAGTTACAGACTTTTCTATTGCCTCTTCACATTTTTCCATCATAAGTACTGTCTGCTCTTTTAAAGTATCAATACTTATATCTAAACTATTATTGACCATTGTCTAACTCCTTTATAGTTATATATTTTAACCGAATCTACCTGTTATATAGTCTTCTGTTCTTTTATCCACAGGAGTAGTAAACATAGTTTTTGTATCACTAAATTCTATAACCTCTCCATTTAGGAAAAAAGCTGTTTCATCTGATATACGAGCAGCTTGTTGCATATTATGTGTAACTATGACTATTGTATAGTCCTTTTTCAAATCTTCTATAAGTTCTTCTACTTTTAATGTTGAAATTGGGTCTAAAGCAGATGTAGGTTCATCCATAAGTATAACTTCTGGTCTCATAGCAATTGCTCTCGCTATACATATACGTTGTTGTTGTCCTCCAGATAATCCTAATGCAGATGATTTAAGCCTATCTTTAACTTCCTCCCAAATAGCTGCTCCCTTCAAACTTTCTTCTACTATCTTGTCTAGTTGCTTTTTATCTCTTAACCCATGCGTACGAGGTCCATATGCAACATTATCATATATACTCATAGGAAATGGATTGGGTTTTTGAAATACCATTCCTACTTTTGTACGAAGGTTTATAACATCATCTGAAGTATAGATATCTTCTCCATCAACGGAAATAGTCCCTGTAATTGTTACATTTTCTATTAGGTCATTCATTCTATTTAATGTTCTTATAAAAGTAGATTTTCCACATCCAGATGGACCTATTAAGGCAGTAACTTTATTTTCTTTTATATCCATATTTATTTTATTTAGAGCTTGTTTGTCACCATAAAATAAATCCAAATCTTTTACACTCATTTTTATTTTATTGATTAATTCCATCATTCACACCTCTTAAATTTAATAATTAGCCTTATTTAACTTCTTAGCAACAAATCTTGCTAACATATTTAATACTAATACAATTACTATTAAAACAATACCTATACTAGCTGCTGTCGCTATGTCTCCACTCTCTTTAGTTAGTAAGTATGAGTGTACAGTTAGTGTTCTTGCACTATCAAATATTCCTCCTGGCATCTTAGCTACAGTACCTGCTGTAAGTAGTATAGCAGCTGATTCTCCAATTATACGACCAACTGACAATATTACTCCTGACAAAATTCCTGGTACTGCACTTGGAAGTACTACTTTATATAAAGTTTGAAATTTAGTAGCTCCTAATGCTAGAGATGATTCCCTATATGATTGAGGAACTGTCTTTAAAGCTTCTTCTGTTGTACGAATTATTACTGGTAATATTATTATTGCAACTGTAAGTGACCCTGCAACTATTGAATATCCCATTTTTAAGGTAACTACAAAGAAAATTCCTCCAAATAACCCATAAACTATAGATGGTATTCCTGACAAACTTTCAGTGGCAAACCTTATAGCTGTAACTGCTTTTCCTTTTTTAGCATATTCTTGTAAATATATAGCTGCTAAGATTCCTATTGGTGTTGCTACAATTATAGAAACCAATACAGTATATAATGTTGTAATTATCATTGGGAATATACCACCATCACCTGATGCTGAATAATTACTAAATAAGAAGTTAAAATTCATATTTCCGATTCCCTTTATAAATATAAATCCTACTATAACTACTAATGATACTATTGTAAATAATGCTGATAGATATACTAATAATTTCAATATATTCTCTCTGAACTTTCTCATCTTAATTTACCGCCTTATTTGAAAGTTTATTTAAAACTAAGTTTAAAATTAATATAAATGTAAACAATACTACTCCAGTTGCAAATAACATTTCTTGATGTGTCCCAAATGCATATCCCATTTCAAGTGCTATATTAGTTGTAAGTGGTCTTACACTATCTGTTATAGAAGTTGGCATAACTGGTGAATTTCCTGCAACAAGTATTACTGCCATTGTCTCTCCTAAAGCTCTTCCTACGCCTAGTACTACTGCTGCTAATACTCCAGACTTTGCAGCTGGTAATACAACTTTAAATATTGTTTCTATTTTTGATGCACCAAGTGCTAATGAACCCTCTTTATATGCTTTTGGTACTGCTCTTATAGCTGTTTCTGATACAGATATTATTGTTGGAAGCATCATTACTGCTAATACTATTATTATTGCTAATAAACTCTGTCCTTTTGGAAGATTAAATATACTTTGTATCATTGGAACTATTACTGCAAGGCCAAACACCCCATATAGTACTGAAGGTATACCTGCCAGAAGTTCAACTGCTGGTGACATTATTTTTGCTAATCTTTTAGGTGCTACTTCTGCTATAAATACAGATGTTAATATTCCAATTGGTACTCCTATTACAAGTGCACCAATTGTAGCAACTATTGATGCTGCTATCATAGATGATATTCCAAACTTATTAGCTGAAGGAACCCAATCCGCACCTGTTAAAAAATCTATAAATGAGTATCCCTCAAATATAAAAGGTCTTAACCCTTTATAAAATACAAATCCTATTATCAAAAGTAAACTTGCGACTGCTACTAAAGCACTTAATAGAAATATATTTTTTGCTACTTTTTCGACTATATATTTAGTCTTATTTCCATTATTGTCATTTTTTTCTAAACCTACTAACCTAGATTTTACTATCATAATATCCTCCCATTAAAATATACCTATTTATTTTCGTTCTGTATTTAAAATTTAAATTTTTATAAGTTCGTCATTATTAAATTTTCTATATTTTTATTCTACTTTTTTTAAGTTAAATCTATATTAGGTTTAAGTTAAACAAGTGTAAAATTATATTCACTTTTTTAACATTAATTTTACTTTTTGGACTATATTTGACATTTACTTTACAATTTAACTATATTTGGCAACAATAAAATAGCAGATATAAGTAATAATACGTACTACACGTAATTTATTATTTATATCTGCTATTAAAATTTGTTAACTAGATTTAACCTTTTATAATCTATATATTTATTATTCCTTATTAAAATAATATCTTTTCTGTTTTTATGTGATTTTTCATTGGTATTTCAACATTTGAAAATTAAATCCTAACTTTTATGTCAGTTAAATGTCAGTAAAATATTTTATCCACATTTTTTACATAACTTTTCCACATCTTATCCACAAAATTATCCACAACAATAAAAAGGTAGCACTTATATTAGTCGCTACCTTTCATCTATTAATCTTCATCCTTCCAACTTTTTATCCAGTCCCCTATTTCTGTTATTTTATCTTCTGTTATTTCTTCTCCATTATGTAGCTTTGAAATTAGTTCTGAGAGAGGATTATTATGTAAACCTCCAAAAATTCTTTTACCTTCCAATTTTAGATATTCTTTTTCTTTAACTAATACTGTATAGTGTACATGTTTTCCAATTCGCTGAGATATTAAAAAACCCTTTTTAGTTAGTCTAGTTAAAAGTGTAATTGTAGTTGTATGTTTCCAGCCATACGTTTTTTCTATCTCATCTGCAACATCTTTTGATATTACAGTTTTATAACCAGAGTTCCAAATGAATTTCATGAGTTTCAATTCTGCATCTGGCAATTTTTTATTCAACATAATATATTCCTTCTTTCTATATAAACATAAAATTATCTTTTTGCTATGTTTTGCATATTTTTTATAAATCTTTTTGATTTTTCTTCTATAACATTATTTATTTTATGTATCGTTGTAAATATTCTTATAAAAAAGTTATTATCTCTACTTGTATATCTTTCTTCTTTTCTAGCACTTAAATATTCTTTTTTAGTTACTAGTACCTTATAATTTGATTTAAAACCTGCTCTTTTCTTATTTAATACTTTCATCTTTACTAATCTTTTAAGTAAAATTTCTGTAGTGCTTTTCCTCCATTTATACCTCTCCTGCATTGCTAATATTATTTCTTTTTTAGATAGAATAGACTTTTTCCTCCACACATATTCCATCAATATCAATTCTCCTCTACGTAGTTTGTCTATTACCTCTTGTTGCTCCATTTTTATGTCACTTCCTCAAATTCAATCTAGCTTAAATTAATAATAGGAGCTTTTTTATACAAAAACTACAGGTAAAATTTACCATATATTCAACCCATTTGTTTTGTTCTTTAAGGCGAAATAATTTTCATATTATTAAGATAACTATTAAAATTTTTAATTTTCTGACATGTATGTTGAATAATAATTAATTCTAATATATCATTGTAATTGTAGAATAAAACTAAATCAGCAAAACTATAGAAATTTATTGACGCAAAGCTATAGGGACTAAGATTCATAAAATTCTTATAAATTATGTCATCCAGTTACCAAAAATATATAGTTCTTTTTGTTTTTATGAAAGTTTTTTAGCGGGATAATAATTTATATGTTTAGAGATAAAATGAATAAGTGTACACATATGTTGACTGCTTATATCGGTAGTTCATACGATTATTATAATTTTGTAAATACACAGTTATATAGATTTTGTTTTCTAG
>NZ_JACVWH010000020.1:0-45968 GCF_020658495.1 Clostridioides sp. ES-S-0048-02 | reverse complement strand
GGTGTCCCGCGTTCGAGTCGCGGATAGATCACCAATGGAGAGGTGTCCGAGTGGTTTAAGGAGCTGGTCTTGAAAACCAGTGACTTCGAAAGGGGCCGTGGGTTCGAATCCCACCCTCTCCGCCAAATGCCCAGATAGCTCAGTCGGTAGAGCAGGGGACTGAAAATCCCCGTGTCGGTGGTTCGATTCCGCCTCTGGGCACCAAGAATATGGCGGTATAGCTTAGTTGGCTAGAGCGTTCGGTTCATACCCGAAAGGTCATAGGTTCGACTCCTATTACCGCTACTAAAAATTTAATGTGGGCCATTAGCTCAGTTGGTTAGAGCGCCCGGCTCATAACCGGTAGGTCTGGGGTTCGAGTCCCTGATGGCCCACCACATTAAATTTGAAGATATATGGTGGGTATAGCTCAGTTGGTTAGAGCGCCAGATTGTGGCTCTGGAGGTCGTGAGTTCGACTCTCATTATCCACCCCAACTAATATGGTCTATTAGCTCAGTCGGTAGAGCACCTGACTTTTAATCAGGGTGTCCCGCGTTCGAGTCGCGGATAGATCACCAAAAAGGTGGCGACATAGCCAAGTGGTAAGGCAGTGGACTGCAACTCCTTGATCCCCAGTTCGAATCTGGGTGTCGCCTCCAATAAAATGCGCTCATAGCTCAACTGGATAGAGTGTCTGACTACGAATCAGAAGGTTAGGGGTTCGAGTCCCTTTGGGCGCACCATATAAACATCGAGGGATTATAGCTCAGCTGGGAGAGCACCTGCCTTACAAGCAGGGGGTCACAGGTTCGAGCCCTGTTAATCCCACCAGTGCAAACCTCTAGTAATTTTACTAGAGGTTTTATTTTTGATTAAAAAAGATTTATATTTAGGAGGTAAAAAGTTTGTATATAATTATAGGAAATGAAATAGTTGATAGTGAAGAACTTAAAATAATAATAGATAAGAATAGTAAATTCAAAGTTGAAAAGGATTTGAGTAAAAGCACAAAAAGAGAGGACGTAATAGCTTATCAGTTAAGTATAAATATGGATTATTTAGATACTATTATAAGTGAGCAAGATGAATATATGACTTTATCTGATGAGGAAAAATTTGATGAATATATGACTTTATCTGATGAACTTGCACTAGGTTTAGAAGAACTTATGCCAAAGTACACAATAATAAATGCTAGAGCATATAAATTAGATGGGGTAGAAGGAGTAGTAAAAATAATACTAGTTATAGCATATGCAGATTTAGGTCATCTAAAACTTTCTGATGTAATAAAACGTTTGTTAAGACAGATAGATTAAGATATGAACTATATTGAGAAAAGTATGTGAAATATTACGTAAAGATGAAAATAATTATGTAAACAGAGAAGAAAATAGTATAAAATAAGGTCAATTGTAGAAATTTTCACACAAGTTTGTCTGAAATCCCATAAAAAACCCCTTAATTTTAGTGAGGTAAATTGAGTTTATACAGTCTAAAAATTATATATATTTATAAATTTATCTTATTAATTAAGGAACTTGCTTAAACATCTTCAAAAATAAAGTATTTTAGTCTATAATCTTTAATATTACACAAACAATAAAGGAGAAGAATAGAGTATGCTTAAAAAGTTTAATAAAATACTAGTAGCTAATAGAGGCGAAATAGCTATAAGAATATTTAGAGCCTGTTCAGAATTGGGGATAAAAAGTGTTGGTATATATAGTAAAGAAGATAAATATGGATTATTTAGAACAAAAGCAGATGAATCATATTTAATAGGGGAAGGCAAAGGTCCAATAGATGCATACTTAGATATGGATGGAATAATAGACTTAGCAAAGAGAAAAAAAGTTGACGCTATACATCCAGGATATGGTTTTCTAGCAGAAAATGCAGAATTTGCTCGTAAATGTGAAGAAAATGGAATTACTTTTATAGGCCCATCATCTAAAGTAATGAATATGATGGGGGATAAGATAAACTCTAAAAAAATTGCAAAAGAAGTTAATGTTCAAACTATACCAGGGGTGGAAAAAGCAATAAGAAGTACTGAAGAAGCAAAAGAAGTTGCAAATAAAATAGGTTATCCTGTTATGATAAAAGCATCTAATGGTGGTGGCGGTAGAGGTATGAGAATCGTACATCATGAAAAAGATTTAGAGCTTGAATATGAAACTGCTTGTAGTGAATCAAGAAAAGCTTTTGGTGAAGATATTATATTCATAGAAAAATATATAGCTGACCCAAAACATATAGAAGTTCAAATATTAGGGGATAACTATGGAAATATAGTTCATTTATACGAAAGAGATTGTTCTGTTCAAAGAAGACATCAAAAGATAATAGAGTATGCACCAGCATTTTCATTAGATGAAAAAGTAAGAAAAGAAATATGTGATGATGCAGTCAAGTTATCAAAATATGTAGGCTATTCTAATGCAGGCACACTAGAATTCTTAGTAGATGCAAATGGTGGTCATTATTTTATAGAAATGAATACAAGAGTACAAGTTGAGCATACTGTAACAGAAATGGTTACAGGAATAGATATAGTTCAAAGTCAAATATTAATAGCTCAAGGATACAGCCTAGATAGTGAAGAAATAAATATAAAATCACAAGATGATGTTGAAATAAGAGGGTATTCTATCCAATGTAGAATAACTACAGAAGACCCTAAAAATAGATTTATGCCAGACACAGGTAAAATTCAAGTTTATAGAACTGGTTCAGGATTTGGTATAAGACTAGATGGTGGAAATGGATTTACAGGAGCAAACATAAGTCCTCACTATGATAGTTTACTGGTTAAGACAATATCTTGGGATAGAACATTCCAAGGAGCAATAAACAAAACTATAAGATCTATAAAAGAACTTAGAGTTAGAGGTGTTAAGACTAATGTAGGATTCTTAGTTAATGTCTTAAATAATCCTATATTCTCAAATGGTAAATGTAGTACTAAATTTATAGATGAAAATCCAGATTTATTTGAAATAACAGAAAGTAAAGATAGAGGAACAAAATTACTTCAATTTATAGGTGATGTAATTGTAAATGATAACGCTTGTCAAGAAAAACCATTATTTGATGCGTTACATGAACCAAGAATGAATAAAGATGGTTCAAAGGCAGAAGGAAGTAAGATACTTTTTGATAAGTTAGGTAAATCTGCATATATAGAAAAAATAAAAAATGATAAAAGACTATTATTAACAGATACAACAATGAGAGATGCACATCAATCATTATTGGCAACAAGATTAAGAACATATGATTTATTAAAAGCTGCTAAACCAACAGAAAAATATCAAAAAGATTTATTCTCACTTGAAATGTGGGGTGGAGCTACTTATGATGTTGCATATAGATTCTTAAAAGAGTCACCTTGGCGTAGATTACAAAAACTAAGAGAAGAAATACCAAGTATAATGTTCCAAATGTTGCTTAGAGCATCAAATGGAGTTGGATATAAAAACTATCCAGATAATGTAATAGAAGAATTTACAAAAGAGTCTGCTAAACAAGGAATAGATGTATTTAGAATATTTGACTCATTAAACTGGGTTGAAAATATGAAACCATCTATTAATACAGCTCTAGAAACTGGAAAAATAGTTGAAGCAACTATGTGTTATACAGGTGATATATTAGATAAGACTAAAACTAAATATGACTTAGAATATTATATTAAGATGGCAAAAGAGTTAGAAAGTTTAGGAGCAGACATAATAGCAATAAAAGATATGTCAGGACTTCTTAAACCATATTCTGCTTATACATTAGTTAAAGAACTAAAGAAAAATGTAAAAGCACCAATACATTTACACACTCATGATACAAGTGGAAATGGTGTGGCAACTTGTTTGATGGCATCAGAAGCTGGTGTAGATATAATTGATGCTGCATTAGAATCTATGGCAGGACTTACAAGTCAACCATCACTTAATGCAATAGTAGAAGCTCTTAAAAATACAGAAAGAGATACAGGTATAGATTTATTTGGATATGATGAATTAGGAAAATACTATAAAGATTTAAGAAAAGTCTATAATAAATTTGAAAGTGACTTAACTAACTCTTGTGCAGAAATATACAATTTTGAAATACCAGGAGGTCAATATACAAACTTAAAACCTCAAGCTGATAGTTTAGGATTAGTTAATAGATTTGATGAAGTTAAAGAAAAATATAAAGAAGCTAATGAAGTTGTAGGAGATATAATAAAAGTAACACCATCTTCAAAAGTTGTAGGAGATTTAGCTATCTTTATGACTAAAAATAAATTAGATAAAAATAATATAATAGAAGAAGGTAAGAACTTATCATTCCCAGATTCTGTTGTAGACTACTGTAAAGGTATGATTGGTCAACCAGAAGGTGGAGTCCCAAAAGATTTACAAGAAGTAGTTTTAAAAGGCGAAGAAGCTATTACAGTAAGACCTGGTTCACTATTACCAGCAGAAGATTTTGATGACATAGCAAAATATCTAAATGAAAAATATGATATAAATGCAAATATAAGAAATGTTATAAGTTATGCTTTATATCCAAAAGTTTATGAAGACTATATTAAACATTTACAACATTATAATGATATATCTAAACTTGAAAGTGATGTATTCTTCTATGGATTAAATAAAAATGAAGAATGTGAAGTAGAAATAGAAGAAGGTAAAGTATTAACAATAAGATTAGTTGAAATTGGTGAAGTTAAAGAAGATGGATTTAGAACTATAGGCTTTGAATTAAATGGAATGGTTAGAGAAGTGGAAATAAAAGATAGAAACTTCTCTGGAAAAGTTACTAATGTTGAGAAAGCTGATATGAATGATCCACTTCAAATCGGAGCAAGTATACCAGGAAAAGTTATAAAAATAATGGTTAAAGAAGAAGATGAAGTAAAAGCAAATCAACCATTAATAGTTATAGAAGCAATGAAAATGGAAACTATAATAGTTGCTAAAACTGATGGAGTAATTAAATCAATTAAAGTAAAAGAAGATGATATGGTTGAAGATAAACAACTATTAATGATAATGAAATAATTGAATTGAAACAACTTATAAAACACTCTAAAATATTTTTATTAAATATTTAGAGTGTTTTTATTTGTTTAAATTAAATATTTGTTAAAAAAAAGAGGAAAATTATATCCCTATGTAGAAATAAAGCTAGTAAGGAAAATGTTATCTAAAAATTCTAAAAATAATAAACATTTTCTAGACTATTTCTTAGGAAATAACAGCTAAGAGAAAATACATAAATTTAAAAGGTGGGTGCTTATATGAAGGTTTATGATAGTAATATGTTGAGAAATGTAGCAGTATTAGGACATAGCGGATGTGGTAAAACAAATCTAATCGAAACTATAGCTTACACAGCAAACACTAATAAGATACCTAAATTAACTGACAAGGTAAATATGACTTATAGTATGGGATTAATACCTATAGAATATAATGACTATAAGTTTAACTTATTGGATACACCAGGATATTTTGACTTTAGCGGAGACGTTGTATCATCTCTTAGAGCAAGTGATGCAGCAATAATAGTAATAGATGCAACAGCACCTATTCAAGTTGGTACAGAGAAATCATTAGAACTAACTGAGAGTATTCCTAAGATAATGTTTATAAATAAAATAGATAATGAAAAAGCAAGATATAAAGATGCAATAGCAATGTTAAGAGAAAAATACAATAATAAGATAGTTCCAATGATAAGTCCTATATACAAAGATAAAAACTTTGTCAAGTTACATAATGTATTTGAAAATATAGATGATTTAGAAGGTGAATTTAAAGAACAAGCTATGAGTGTAAAAGAAGCTTTAATGGAACTTATAGCAGAAACAGATGACCAAATATTAGATAAGTATTTTAATGGAGAAGAGTTAACTACAGAAGAAATCCAAAAAGGTATTGTTATAGGTATACAAAGAGGAGATATTATACCTGTAATATGTGGTTCAACTATAAATAATATAGGAACAAAAGAAATATTAGATACAATATCAAATTATCTAGAACCTATATTTACAGAAGAGAGTAAGCCATTTAAAGGATTAGTATTTAAAACTATGGTTGACCCATTTGTAGGAAAAATGTCATATATAAAAATTACTCAAGGTGCAATTTCTAAAGATAAAGAAGTTTTTAATATAAACAAAAACATAAAAGAAAAAATAGCTAACATATATACATTGAGAAATAGTGAGTTAGTTGAAATAGACAAAGCTAAGGCTGGTGATGTAGTAGTTGTAACTAAAGTTAATTCTCTAAAGACAGGAGATACTATATCTGTAGATAAAGATGCAGAAGCTTTAGATAAGATAGACTTCCCTAAACCACAAATATATTATGCTGTTAATCCTAAGAATAAGGGTGATGAAGAAAAGGTAGCTGCTGTATTAAACAAACTTGTAGAGGAAGACCCTACATTACATTGGTATAGAAATACAGAGACAAAACAAGCTCTTTTAGGAGGACAAGGGGAGCTTCATATAAAAACAATTAAAAATAAAATGAAAGATAAGTTCGGGGTAGATGTTGAATTAAATGACCTTAAAGTTCCTTATAGAGAAACTATAAAGGAAACAGCTGATGTACAAGGTAAGCATAAGAAACAATCAGGTGGCCATGGTCAATATGGAGATGTAAAGATAAGATTTGAAAGATGTGAATCTGATTTTGAATTTACAGAAGAAATATTTGGTGGGTCTGTACCAAAACAATATATACCAGCAGTAGAAAAAGGTTTAAAAGATTCTATGCAAAAAGGAGTATTGGCTGGTTTCCCTGTTACAAATATAAAGGCTACACTTTATGATGGTTCATACCATGATGTAGACTCTTCTGAAATGGCTTTTAAGATGGCAGCAAGTGCAGCATTTAAAAAAGGTATGGAGGAAGCTCATCCAATATTATTAGAGCCTATTATGAAACTTAAGATAACTGTTCCAGAAGAATATATGGGAGATGTTATGGGAGATATAAACAAGAGAAGAGGTAAAATATTTGGTATGGAGCCAGATAATAAAGGAAAACAAATAATATTTGCAGAGGCTCCACAAGCAGAAACATTTAAATATGCAATAGATTTAAGAGCAATGACACAAGGTAGAGGGTATTTTGAAATGGAATTAGAAAGATATGGAGAGGTTCCATCACAATTTGCAGAAAAAATAATTGGACTAGCTACTGCAAAGTAATAAAGAAGATAGAACATTAAATAATTAATATCCATCTATTATGTAAAATAATTTTGTAATTAAAACTAGGTATATACTTATTTTAAAGAAGTGTATATCTAGTTTTTATGTGTTTTTATAAAAAACAAGAAAAAACCAAATTAAAGTAATAAAAAATGTGAAGAATAAAAGATACTTTCTTAAACTGTTTTAATAAAAGAAAGTATCTTTTTATATTATTATTTTTAGAAATGTTTAATAATAATGATATGAAGGTATATTTACAAATACAAGGTATAGATACATTAAAAATCAATTAATAACCAATAATTTTAAGACTTAATTGTTATAAATGTAAGAAGTAGAAGATTATACTTAACAAAAGATGGACACCTCATTTAAATTATTATGAAAAAAATAAATTTACACAATTTAGGGCTTTAAAAATTTAAATAATAGGTGTAAAATAGTAGTCAAAGAAAGTCAAAATAAAAAGGTGTGTGGTGATATAAATGGCAACTATGACAGATATAATTGAAAAATTTATTAAAGATTTGATGGAAGAGGATAATAGTATACAGATTCAAAGAAATGAACTAGCAAACTTGTTTAGTTGTGCACCATCACAAATAAATTATGTTTTAACAACAAGGTTTACCATAGATAAAGGTTATTATATAGAAAGCAAAAAAGGTGGCGGAGGATATGTTCAGATAGAAAAAATACGAAGAAGCAAAGATGGACATATTAGAGAAATACTAAACGAAAGAATAGGAAGCCAAATATCCTATAAGAAAGCAAAAGAGTTGGTGGAAAGTTTGAGAGAATCAGACTTAATTAGTGAAAGAGAATTAAAACTAATATTATATGCAATAGATGATAAATCATTATGTATGCCAGTATATGAATTAAAAGAGAAGGTAAGGTCTAATGTTTTAAAGAATATAATAATAGGAGTATTTAGTATAGAGGAGTGATAATTTATGCTATGTCAAAAATGCAATAAAAATAAAGCATCTGTATATTATAATAAAATAGTCAATGGAGAAAAGACAGAAATGTATCTGTGTAGTGAATGTGCTAAAGAAAATACAGAGATGAATTTTAATTTAGATATGCCTTTTTCAATGATGGATATATTTTCTAACCTAGGATTTCAACCTAAAAAAGAGCTTGAAGAAAAGTTAGTTTGCCAAAAATGTAATATGACATATAGTGAATTTAAGAATAATGGAAGATTTGGATGCAGTGAATGTTACAATGCATTTAGTAGTCAAGTAAATCCAATGCTTCAAAATATACATGGTCATATAGAACATATAGGTAAGGCACCTAAAAAATCTTTTTATAAAATAAGTGTAGAAAATGAGATTAGAGAATTAAAAGAAGATTTGGATAGAGCTATAAAAAATGAAGAGTATGAATTAGCTGCTCAATTTAGAGATAAGATTAAGTATTTGAAAGGCTCTATTGACTAAGATTGGAGTGATATTATGAAAGAGAATATAGTCATGAAATCAAGAGTTAGGCTGGCTAGGAACTTGAGCAATTATCCTTTTCCAAATAGGTTAGATAAAGAGTGTGCTATGGAAATAATAGAAAAGGTAAAAAATGCATTTATGAATTCTAGTTTAGAACATAAAGAAGAGTTTGATTTCTATAAGATTGAAGATTTAGATCAATCTAAAAAGATGCTCATGGTTGAAGAGCATATGATAAGTCCAGACTTAGCAGAAAATGATAAAAGTGCTGTTATAGTAAAAAAAGATAAAACTGTAAGTATAATGATAAATGAAGAAGACCATATAAGAATACAAACTATGTGTGATGATTTAAATTTAGAAAATGCTTATAACATAGCAAATGAGATAGATGATTTATTAGAATCAAATTTAGAGTATGCATTTAGCACAAAGTTGGGTTATCTAACATCTTGCCCAACTAACACGGGAACTGGAATGAGAGCTTCTGTAATGATGCACTTGCCTGCATTGAGTCAATTAGGCTATATGGATGAACTTTATAAGATTTCATCACAAATAGGTATAGCAATAAGAGGTATATATGGAGAGCGAACAGAAGCATTGGGAAATATATACCAAATATCTAATCAGCTTACGCTTGGAAGAACAGAGTCTAATATTATAGAGAATGTAAGTGGTCTTACAAAGGATGCAATTTCAAAAGAAGTGAAAGCCAGAGAAATATTACAAAAAAGATTGGGTATAAAATTAGAAGATAAAATATTTAGGTCAATAGGAACACTTGAAAATTCAAGGGTAATGAGTAGTTCAGAGGCAATGAGCCATCTATCAAATATAAAAATGGGAATAGAAATGAACTATATAAAAAAACTAGATTTAAAAGCTATAGAACAACTTATGATAGGTATACAACCAGCACATCAGTCAATAATGTATAAGAGTGATGATGTTGAAAATAGAGATATAAATAGAGCAACATACATTAGAGAAACTTTGGAAAAATTAAGAGGAGGGATAAATTATGAACTTCAATAGATTTACACAAAGAGCTAAAAAAGCAATTGATTTAGCGTTTGAGTCTGCTAAAAACTTAGGGCATAATATTGTTGGAAGCGAGCATATACTTTTAGGGCTTTTAAAAGAAGAAGAAGGAATAGCCGCCAAAGTTCTAAGTAAAGTTGGATTTACAGAGGCTTATTTAGAAGGCAAAATAATTGATATGGAAGGTAAGGGCGAAGGAATTCCAGAAGACATAGTATTAAGCCCAAGAAGTAAACAAATATTGGAACTATCAGGAATGTTTGCAAATAAATTAAAAACAAATTATATAGGAACTGAGCATATATTATTAGCTATTATTCAAGAAGGAGAAGGAATAGCTAATAAAGTTTTGAACTATGCAGGTGTAAATGACAGAACTCTAGCCCAATTAACAATTGATATGATGGGTATGAGTGATAATAATCAATATAAATCAGAAAATAGTTACACGGGCAACCAAAATCAAACAGAGTCCAAGATTCTCGATAAATATGGAAGAAATCTTACACTATATGCAAAACAAAATAAAATAGACCCTGTTATAGGAAGAGAAAAAGAAATACAAAGAGTTATACAAATATTAAGTAGAAGAACTAAAAACAACCCTGTACTAATAGGAGATCCAGGAGTAGGTAAAACAGCTATAGCTGAAGGTTTAGCAACAAATATAGCATTAGGAAATGTTCCAGAAACACTAAAAAGTAAAACTTTGTATTCTTTAGAGATGGGTTCATTATTAGCTGGTGCTAAATATAGAGGAGAATTTGAAGAAAGAATTAAAGAAGTTGTAGATGAAGTTGTTAAAAATGGAAATATAATTTTATTTATAGATGAGATGCATACAATAATAGGAGCTGGGTCTACAGGAGAAGGATCTATAGATGCGTCAAATATATTAAAACCTGCATTAGCTAGAGGAGAAATACAAGTTATAGGTGCAACAACAATAGATGAGTATAGAAAGCATGTTGAAAAAGACTCTGCACTAGAAAGAAGATTCCAACCAGTTATGGTGGATGAACCAAGTAAAGAAGATTCAATAAAAATATTAGAAGGATTGAGAGATAAATATGAAGCTCATCACAAAGTTAAAATAACTGATGATGCTATAAAAACAGCTGTAGAATTATCAACTAGATATATATCAGATAGATATCTACCAGATAAAGCTATAGATTTGATTGATGAAGCAGCATCAAAAGTGAGGCTAAAGGAAAATACTCCTCCAGCCGAAATAAAAAAATTAGAATTAGAAATAGAAAATATAGATAAAGAAAAAGAAGAGGCAGTAAGATGCCAAGATTTTGAGAAAGCAGCAAAAATAAGAGATGAACAAGGTATACTTAAAAAACAATTAGAAGATGTTAGAGAAAAATGGAATAAGTCATCTAAACATTCTGATTTAGTTGATGGAGAAGTCATTGCTGAAGTAGTAGGTTTATGGACAGGAATACCTGTTAATAAAATTCTTGAGGAAGAAGCTGATAGACTCTTAAAACTTGAAGAAATCTTACACAATAGAGTTATAGGTCAAGAGCAAGCAGTAAAATCTATTTCCAAGGCAATAAGAAGGTCGAGAGCAGGTCTTAAGGACCCTAATAGACCAATCGGCTCATTCTTATTTTTAGGACCTACAGGAGTAGGGAAAACAGAGTTATCTAAGGCATTAGCAGAAGTGCAATTTGGAGATGAAAATCAAATAATAAGAATTGATATGTCTGAATATATGGAAAAACATGCTGTATCAAGAATGATAGGTTCACCTCCTGGTTATATAGGTCATGATGAAGGAGGTCAATTAACTGAAAAAGTAAGAAGAAACCCATATTCAGTTATTTTATTTGATGAGATAGAGAAAGCTCATCCAGATGTGTTTAATATTCTATTACAAATTCTAGATGATGGTAGATTAACAGATTCAAAAGGAAGAACTGTTGACTTTAAGAATACTATTGTGATAATGACATCAAATGTTGGTGCATCTACAATTGGTAGACAAAAAACTTTAGGGTTTAGTATAGCTAAAGGAGATGAAGAAGAAAAGTCTCAATATGAAAAAATGAAAGAAAACATAATGGGTGAATTAAAGCAAAGATTCAGACCAGAGTTTTTAAATAGAATAGATGATATAATAGTTTTCCATTCATTAAATACAGAGCATATATCTAAAATAGTAATTTTAATGGTAGATAAATTACAAGAAAGACTAAAAGATATGGATATAAAACTAGAAATGAGTGATGAAGCTATAAAATTAATTTCTAAATCTGGATTTGATTTGGAATATGGAGCAAGACCTCTTAAAAGAGCCTTACAAAAAGAACTAGAAGATGAGTTATCTGAAGCGATTTTAAGAGGCGATGTAAAAAAAGGAAGTAATATAATAGCAAAAGTTAAAGATGAAAAAATAGTTTTTGAAACTAAATAATTCAATAGAGTTGCATTTTAAAATCTTATAGATATAAGCTTTAGGGTTTAAAGAAAATTTTAAGGGCAATGAATCTAAAATAATTCATTGCCCTTAATTATTTTTTTTAATCTTTACCTATTATCTTTCACATATGCTAAAATTATAGTATATAATAATAAATTAAGGATGATTAAAATATGGCAAAAATAAAAACTAAATATGTATGTCAATCTTGTGGATATGAAACAGCTAAGTGGCTTGGAAAATGTCCAGAGTGTACAAAATGGAATACATTTGTAGAAGAAGTAGATCAAAAAAGCACAAAAAAAGAGGTCTTTATAATAGATAAATCTTCATCTAAACCAGTTAGTATAACTTCAATAGAGAGTAAAGAAGAAGAAAGGTTTACAACAGATATAAAAGAATTAGATAGAGTGCTTGGTGGAGGGATAGTTAAAGGTTCTCTAGTACTTGTTGGTGGAGACCCTGGTATAGGTAAATCCACACTTTTAATTCAAGTCTCTAGTAATGTAGCTAATTTAGGAAAGACTGTTTTATATATAACTGGAGAAGAATCAGAATCACAGATAAAAATGAGAGCAAAAAGATTAGGTATTAATTCAGAAAATTTATATATATTTGCTGAAAATAATTTGAGTATAATTGAATCTTATTTAGAAAGTGTAAATCCACAATTAATAATTCTAGACTCAATTCAAACTGTCTTTAGTCCAGAAATATCTTCAGCACCAGGCACTGTCAGCCAAATTAAAGAAGGTACTTCAAAATTCATGAAGATTTCTAAAAAAATGGGAATTTCAACATTCATAGTTGGTCATGTAACCAAAGAAGGTTCACTAGCAGGTCCAAAATTATTAGAGCATATGGTTGATACTGTTTTATATTTTGAAGGTGAAAGATATAATACATATAGATTAGTAAGGGCTGTTAAAAATAGATTTGGTTCAACAAATGAGCTTGGAGTATTTGAAATGAGGGACTTGGGATTAGTAGAGCTTGATAACCCATCTAAGATTTTGATATCTGAAAAACCAAAAGATGTAGCAGGTTCAGTCATAATATCCACTGTAGAAGGTACAAGACCAATGCTACTTGAATTACAAGCATTAGTTTCACCAACAAGTTTTGGTATAGCAAGAAGAACATCTACAGGAGTAGATTATAATAGAGTTGGTATGTTATTAGCAGTCTTAGAAAAACGTGTTGGTCTGCAAATACAAAACCAAGATGTATATATAAATATAGTTGGAGGTATAAAGATAAATGAACCTTCGATTGACTTAGGAATAGCTATTTCTGTAGCATCTAGCTTTAGAAATATACCTATAGATGAAGATATAGCTGTTACAGGAGAGGTAGGACTTACAGGAGAAGTTAGATCAGTAAGTTTTATAGAAAAAAGAATTGCTGAGTGCAAAAAACTTGGCTTTAAAAAGATAGTAGTTCCTAGAAGTAATTATGATGTTGTAAAAGATACTAAAGGTATAGAAATATGGCCAGTAGACAACTTAAGACAAGCTATAAATATAGTACTTGGGAGGAATCAATAAATATGGAGAATTTTTTGGATAACAAAAATATGCTATATGCATTAAAAATGATATCTCCTGGAACCCCTCTTAGATTAGGCCTAAACAATGTGCTAAGAGCTAAGACTGGCGGTTTAATTGTAATTGCAACAAATGAAGATGTAATGAAAATAGTAGATGGAGGATTTGCTATAAATGCAGAGTATTCACCATCATATCTATATGAATTAGCCAAAATGGATGGAGCGATAGTTTTAAGTGGTGATGTAAAGAAAATATTATTTGCTAATGCACAACTTATACCAGATTACTTTATAGAAACGTCAGAAACTGGAACTAGACATAGAACGGCAGAAAGAGTAGCAAAACAAACTGGTGCTATAGTCATAGGAATTTCACAAAGAAGAAATGTTATAACAGTTTATAGAGGAAATGAGAAGTATGTGGTCGAAGATATATCTAAGATATTTACTAAGGCAAATCAAGCAATACAAACTTTAGAAAAATATAAAACAGTATTAGACCAAGCTATAACTAATTTAAATGCTTTAGAGTTTAATGATTTGGTAACTATTTATGATGTAGCGTTAGTCATGCAGAAAATGGAAATGGTAATGAGAGTTACAAGTATAATTGAAAAATATGTGATAGAATTGGGGGATGAAGGAACTTTAGTAAGCATGCAATTAGAGGAATTAATGGGTACAACTAGAATAGATCAGAAATTAATATTCAAAGATTATAACAAAGAAAATACTGAAATAAAAGAACTTATGAAAAAAGTTAAAAATTTAAATTCAGAAGAACTAATAGAATTATTTAATATGGCAAAACTATTAGGGTATAGTGGATTTTCAGAAAGTATGGATATGCCTATAAAAACAAGAGGCTATAGAATTCTTAGCAAAATACATAGACTACCAACAGCAATAATAGAAAACTTAGTAAATTATTTTGAAAACTTTCAAGAAATATTGGATGCGTCTATTGAAGAGTTAGATGAAGTTGAAGGAATAGGTGAAATAAGAGCAACATATATAAAAAATGGACTTATAAAAATGAAACAATTAGTATTATTAGATAGACACATATAATGAATTTTAAGTGAATTTTACTACTTTTTTCTTGAATATAATATACACTTTGGTCTATAATAGATAAGTATAACTAGGGGGTGAAGCATTGATAAGGAAAGTAACAAGGATATTGTTTATTTTACTTGGATTTACGATAGGTATAACGACCTATTTAACATTGATGAGAGATTTTGAAATATTAACATTTGGAAAAGAAACTTATGGTTATATAGCAGCTGTAGTAGCAGGTATAGTAATAGCTATTTTAGGATATCTTATAGAGCCATGGGTTGTGAATAGAACAAAAGAAATTGCTAAAGTTGTGGATAAAGAACTATCAAAATATCCTCAAACAGATATATTATTAGGATCTATGGGTCTTATAGTAGGATTTGTAATTGCATATTTATTAAGTGGGCTAGTAAATAGAATACCAATAGTAGGTGGAATATTATCATTACTATTATATTTATTCCTAGGATATCTTGGAATGAAAGTTGCGCTTAAAAGTAAAAATGATTTATTTAATATTGGAAAATTAGGAAGATTGGCAAATCCTATTAAAGATAAGGATAAGGATAAAGATAATAAAAAAGAAGTAAAGGCGATACCTCCAAAAGTATTAGATACAAGTGTAATAATTGATGGAAGGATAGCTGATATTTGTAAAACAGGATTTATAGAAGGAAAACTTATTATTCCTGCTTTTGTTTTGGAAGAATTAAGACATATTGCAGATTCTTCAGATGATTTGAAAAGAGTAAGAGGTAGAAGAGGTCTGGATATATTAAATATAATTCAGAAAGAATTAAATATAGAGGTTGAAATAAGTGAAAGGGACTTTGATGATATAGCAGAAGTTGATAGTAAATTATTAAAGCTTGCCCAAGTATTAAATGGAAAAGTTGTTACTAATGATTATAACTTAAATAAGGTTGCTCAATTTCAAGGTGTTGAAGTATTAAATATAAATGAGTTGGCTAATGCTATAAAACCAGTTGCAATACCAGGTGAAGATATGGTTGTCCAAGTGGTTAAAGAAGGAAAAGAAGCTCAACAGGGTGTTGCATATCTAGATGATGGAACTATGATAGTTGTTGATGGAGGAAGAAAACATATGAATGAGACTATAAAAGTTTTAGTAACTTCTGTTCTTCAAACTCCTGCTGGTAGAATGATATTTGCAAAACCTAAAAATTGATATATTCAAATAAACCTAAAATTTGGGCTGTTTATTATAAATAGATGGTCCAAATTTATTTGTTTATAACGACAATGTTTAATGTATTCTTAAGTGTGAGGATTTAAATCAGAAAGCAGGGAGAATTTATGAGAAAAAAGATTATATCTTTCTTAGCAACATTTATCATAATATTAACATCGATGAGCCAGTATAGCTTTGCAGATGATATACCAACGCATGGAAAAGTAATATTTATAGATATGAATAGAACTAGTATGAACAATATGTTAAGAATAAAATCATTGAGAGAAGAGCTAGAAGATAGAGGATATATTGGCTTGATGAACATAAGAGGCGATAAAGGTAGTGATGATAGAAGGTCATATGCCAGTATGGGTGCTGGTGGAAGAGCCAATGTAGCTAATGAAGAAGATATTAATTTTGAAAGCTCAAGCAAAGATAGAAATATAGTTTTTGAATCAGCTACAGGTAAGAAAGCAAAAGGTATAAATGATTTGACTATAAATATGTCAATAAATGAGAATCTAAACTTTGGAGAATATGGTTCTACATTAGGTTCATTAGGTCAAAGTTTATCTGAAAATAAATTAAAAACATCTGTATTAGGAAATGCAGATATAGTTGAAAATGGTAAACTTGTAAAAAATAGAAACTTATGCCTAACAGCTATGGATGAGTATGGTAGAATTTCTTACGGAAATGTAGATAATATCAATAAAAAAGATTTATCTATGCCTTATGGAATATCAACTGATTACACTAAGCTTGTTGCTGAAACTAAAGAAGCTTATAAAAATAGTGATGTAGTTTTTGTAGAACTTGGAGATACATATAGGTTAGATTTATATAAATCTAACTTGAATGAAAAAACATATAAAAACATGAAAGACAAGATAGAAAAAAACATAGATGAATATTTAAAAAATATATTTTCTATGGTTGGAGAAAATGATACTGTTTACATAGCTAGTGCATTTCCAAGTGATTTAGATTATAAAAATAAAAGAAGGCTTTCTCCAATAATAAAATTAAATGGCAATGGAAAAGGGATGTTATCATCTTCAACTACTAGAAGAGAAGGTATTGTTACTAATCTAGATGTTGGAGCTGAGATATTAAATAACTTTGATATAAAAAATCAAAATATGGTTGGAAAGAAGTATGAACTTATTAACAGAGATGATAATAAAGAGTATCTGATGGATGAATACCAAAAGATAGTATCTGTTTCAAGCATAAGGTCTACAATACTTAATGGATTTGTAAGTATAGTATTTTTGTCATGGATAGTTGCTATGATTCTAATTCTATTTAGAAAGCATATATCGAAAAATCACAAAGAAACAATATTTTTTATATTAAAAGAATTTCTAAAAATAGGAATAGTAATGCCATTATCATTTATGATAACTCCAATAATGAATTTTAAAACACCAGTAGCAATATCTTTAGGAATAATTATAATAACACTTACTATATACTTAATAAGCAAAGTTCTGATAAAGAATGATTTAAAAAATATGTTATTCTTTACAGGTTTAACTATATTGATTATGGTTATTGATTCTGCATTTGGTTCATATTTAATGAAAAGTAATGTAATGAGTTATGATTGTATAATTGGGGCTAGATACTACGGAGTAGGAAATGAATATCAAGGAGTGGCAATAGGTAGTGCAATATTTACATTTGCGATTTTGCTTACATATAAAAAGATACCAAAGTGGTCTGTAATAGTATTTTCTTTAGTTATCTTAATTACGAGTGCATCTCCAGTTATGGGTGCAAATGTTGGAACTGCTATTTCTGAATGTGTTGCATTTTTACTATTTATACTATTGATATATAATGTAAAAATAGACTTTAAAAAAGTTGTATTATTAGGTGTAGCAGTATTGCTTGTTTTAGGCGCCTTTGTAGCTATAGATATGATTTCAGGAAGTAACTCACATTTAGGTATGTTTGTAAAAGAAGTTTACTTTAATGGACCAGGAGAAATAATACAAACATTTGGCAGAAAGATAGAGATGAACTTGAAGCTAGCTCAAACCAGTGCATGGGTAAATATACTACTAACTGGAATTGGAGTAATTTTAGTTCTTATGATTAATCAGATTAGATACTTTAAACAATTAATTGATGAATACCCAATTGTATTTAAAGGATTTATAGCGTCAATAGCAGGATGCTTTGTAACTCTTTTAGTAAATGATTCTGGAATTGTGTCATCAGCTACAGCTTTTATTTATGTAATTGTAGCTATGATTATATTAAGTATAAATCTGATAGTATTAAAAGAATAAGTTACATATAGTCTCTATATAAATATTGATGATATGTTAATTTGAATTTATTTTGACAAAATAACTTTAAAGAAAAAATTTTACAAAAATTAATTATTACACAAAAATCCCAAGTTTATTTTAACTTGGGATTTTTATATAATAATTTAAACTTTATCTTGTTTTAATGTAATTTGAAATGATGTACCTTTTCCCCGTGTTTATTCAAACACCATTGTCAGTAGTATTAATGTAAATGTTCTAAATCTGTATGAAATCCAAATATCTGCTTTTCAGATTTTGGATTATTGGCAACATTGGCAATAAGGTTTTGAAGAAAGGCAATCATTTCAAATTGTGTATGTTTAAGCTGTATTTTTCCAGAAAAATCTATAAAAAATGTCAGACTTAAATTGTCTATTAACTTTTCATTATATACTCACTTTTTATATATATTATCTAAAAATATTATACTTTCTTCTTCACTAAAGCGGTGGTTTTTATTAAGCATTAGATATGAATATCCTGTGATATATGATAATAGTGTTTTCAAATCATGTGATATATCAGCAAGTCAATGAGTTTTTGAAACTTCAAGTTATTCTCGTTCAATCTCAGTTTCTTAAAGTTTATTGCTTAATGCCTTTATATTTATAATAATTTCTTTATACATAAAATAGTACAATTTTAGTTTACCATCTTTAGTAAAATCTTTTTTGGCGATTGTATAATTTCCTTTAGACAAAATACTTATTGAGCAAATTATCAGGTAAAGTGGTCAAACAAGAAATAAAAAAAAGTATTCCTTAATTTAATGTAATAACTTATTTTTAATTATACAAAAAAAACAGTTGACTTTTTATACGAACCCCTTCTATAATGTTATTGAAATTAAGTAAAATCATTGAACAAATGTAAAAATAATTGAAAAATCTTGATTTTGGAGGAAGGGAAATGAAAAAAATTGGAGACTTAAGGTTAATGATGAAGTGTTGTTCACTTTATTATGAAGATAATTTGAATCAACAAGAAATAGCGAATCAATTGGGAATATCAAGACCAACAATATCAAGAATATTAAAAGAAGCTTTTGAGCAAGGAATAGTAAAAATACAAATAGTTGATGTTTTAAAAAATGACTATCAAAAAATAGAAAGAAATTTAGAAAGAAAATATAAATTGAAAGAAGTAATAGTGGTAGATGATAAACAAGACTCATTAACACAAAAACAAGAATTAGCAAGAGCTGTGTCTGAATATCTTACCAGAGTAGTAAAAGAAAATGATATAATTGGGGTTTCCATAGGAACAACTCTAAAAGAAATTCCTAGATATGTAGAAAAAAGCAACTGTAAAAATGTTACGTTCATACCTTTACTAGGAGGAATTGGAGATAATGAAATAGATATACACGCAAATCAAATAGCTGTAAGTTTAGCAAGAGCTTTTGGAGGAGATTTTAAGTTATTACATGCTCCTGCTGTGATGTCTGATTTATCTACAAAAGAAAGGCTTTGTAAGGATGAAAAAATTAAAGAAGTACTAGACTTAATAGATAAAACAACTATTGCAATTGTAGGTATAGGAAATCCTATGAGTTTAAACTCAACGATAATGGCTTCTGGATATATGCATGAAGAAGATATAGATGATTTAAAAAAGTATAACTCAATAGGCGCAATTTGTTTGCAAGCTTTTGATAAGGAAGGAAAAACTTCTATACTTGAATTTAATCAAAGGGTACTAGGGGTAAAACTAAATGATTTAAAAAAGATAAAAAGAACAATAGGTGTTGCTTCAGGAGATGAAAAGATAGAAGCAATAAAAGCATCATTAAAAGCCAAATTTATAAATAGCTTAGCAATTAATCACAGTTTAGCACTTGAATTATTAGAAGATTGTGACTAATAGAAATATAGATAAAAATTAATAGGAGGGAATTGATATGACATTATCAAAAGAAACATTACTTGAAATGTATAAGAGAATGAATCAAGCTAGAAAGTTTGAAGAGAAAGTTAGTTGGTTTTTTGCAAGAGGTATGGTACATGGAACAACTCATTTATCAGTAGGTCAAGAAGCTTCAAGTGTAGCCGCAGTAATGGCATTAGAAAAAGGAGATTTGGTTTCATTAACTCATAGAGGTCATAGCCAATTTATAGGAATGGGAATAGATTTAAATAAAATGATGGCTGAGCTTATGGGAAAAGAAACTGGATTTTGTAAAGGAAAAGGAGGCTCAATGCATATAGCAGATATTGAGTCAGGTAACTTAGGAGCAAATGGAGTCGTAGGTGGAGGTCTTACTATAGCTCCTGGCGCTGCACTTACACAACAATATAAAAAGACAGGAAAAATAGTTTTATGTAGTTTTGGTGATGGTGCATCAAATGAAGGTACATTTCATGAAGGAATAAACTTGTCATCAATATGGAAATTACCAATAATATTTTATTGTGAAAACAACCTATATGGCATGTCAACAAGTATAAAACGTCACATGAATATAGATAGTGTTGCAACAAGAGCAGCATCTTATGGTATAGAAGGAATATCAATAGATGGATATAATCCAATAGAAGTATATGAAACAGTACAAAAAGCTGCTGAAAAATGTAGAAGAGGGGAAGGGCCTGTATTAATTGAAAGTAGGACTTATAGATGGCTAGGTCATTCAAAATCAGATGCAAATGTATATAGAACGAAAGAAGAGATAGAATCGTGGAAGGCAAAAGACCCTATAAAATTTTTAAGAAATTATCTTATAGAAAATAATATGGCAAATGAAAATGAATTAGATATAATTGAAGATTTTGCTAAAAAATCAATAGAAGATGCAGTAGAATTTGCTCAAAATAGCCCAAATCCAAAAATAGAATCTTTATTAGATGATGTATATGCAGACTAAAAATAGTAAAGGAGGAAAATAAAAATGAGTACAAGAGAATTAACATATGCACAAGCAATAAAAGAAGCAATGTCAGAAGAAATGAGAAGAGATGAAAATGTAATATTTATGGGAGAAGATATAGGGATATATGGAGGAGCATTTGGCGTATCAGTGGGAATGATAGATGAATTTGGCCCAGAAAGAGTAAGAGATACTCCTATATCAGAGGCAGCTATAGCAGGTGCAGCAGCAGGTGCAGCGGCAACTGGGTTAAGACCGATTATGGAAGTAATGTTTATGGATTTTGTTACAATATCTATGGACGCGATTGTAAATCAAGCAGCAAAAATGAGATATATGTTTGGTGGGAAGGCTCAGGTTCCAATGGTTGTTAGATGTCCTGGAGGTTCTGGAACTGGTTCAGCAGAACAACATTCACAAAGTTTGGAAGCATGGTTTTGTCATGTACCAGGAGTAAAAGTGGTTGCACCTTCAACACCAGCAGATGCTAAGGGATTATTAAAAGCAGCTATAAGAGACAATAATCCAGTAATATTTGTTGAAAACAAATTGTTATATAGAAAAAAAGGAATTGTCCCAGAGGGAGATTATGTAATTGATATTGGAAAGGCAGATATTAAAAAAGAAGGTTCTGATGTTACAGTAATCACTTATGGAAGGATGTTACAAAGTGTTGAAGAAGCTGCAGAAAACCTATCAAAAGAAAATATAGATGTAGAAATTATAGATTTAAGAACTTTATATCCATTAGATAAAGAGACAATCATAAAGAGTGTATGTAAAACTGGTAGAGTTTTAATTTGCCATGAAGCAGCTAAGACTGGTGGTCTAGGTGGAGAAATATCAGCATTAATAACAGAAAGTGAATCATTTGATTATTTAGATGCACCAGTAAAAAGAATATGTGGAAAAGATGTGCCAATACCATATAATCCAGAGCTAGAAAAAGCAGTAGTCCCAAGAATTGATGAAATAGAAGATGCAATAAAATCTTTAATTGTTAGATAAGGGGGGATAGAAATGGTGGCAAATAAAGTAAAAGCCACACCAGCAGCCAAAAACCAAGCAAGAAAAGACAATATAGAGTTAGATAGGCTGATTGGAAGTGGAGAAAATGGAAGAATACATCTAGTGGATGTGTTAAATTATCTAGAAAATAATAAAGTAAAAGCAACTCCTTTAGCAAAAAGAATAGCAGAGGATTTAAATATAGATTTAGAAAATGTTGTAGGTACTGGATACAATAGAAAAATAAAAAAAGCAGATATAGAAAAGGCACATACACAAGAGACTATCGTATCAACTGATGTATCTAAATCTAATGAAACAAAAGAAATAAAATCAAAACATGAGAATTTAAGTACGTTTAATACTGTAGAAGGAGAGTTCGAAAAGCCAAATCCAATGAGAGCAACTGTAGCAAAACGAATGTCAGAAAGCTACTTCAGTGCTCCTGTATTTACATTCAATATAGAGGTAGATGCTACAGAACTTAAAGAACTTAGAGCAAAATTAATAGATACAGTAAAAGAATCAACTGGAGTAAAATTAACAATGACAGATTTAATAGTAATGGCTGTATCTAGAGTACTTCCAAAGCATCAAGCATTAAATTCAGCATGGACAGATAATGGAATATTTAGATATAAAGATATAAATATAGCTATTGCTGTTGGACTAGATGAAGGTTTATATGTCCCAGTAGTAAAAAATGTAAATGAAAAATCGCTAAAAGAAATAGCTAAAGAAAGCAAAGAACTTGCTGAAAAAGTAAAAACAGGAAAGCTTCTACCAGCAGACCAAGAAGGTAATACATTTACTATAAGCAATGTTGGAATGTATGGTATAACGACATTTACACCTATAATAAATATGCCTTCAAGTGCGATACTTGGGGTAGGAGCAACTCAAGATAAGTTTGTGCCAGTAAATGGAGAGGCTAAAATAAAACCTATAATGAATTTATCATTAACATCAGACCATAGAATAATAGATGGTACAGTAGCAGCAAAATTCTTAAAAGATTTAAAAGAATTATTAGAAAATCCATTAGCAATGCTTGTATAGGTTTTGATATTTTACTCTTTATGTAAATAGATTGAATAGACCACATAAAAAGATGTATTTAATTTTACTAGATTTAAAATTATTGTATGTAAAAGATATCTGTATGAATATAAGATGATTAACTAAAATATATAAAAAATAAATAGGAGGATAGCCTATGTCAGTAGAAGTCATAATGCCAAAAGCTGGAGTAGCTATGGAGGAAGGTACTATAGTATCTTGGCTAAAACAAGAAGGCGAAGAAGTAAAAATTGGAGAACCTATACTAGAGATAACAACAGATAAAGTCAACATGGAAATAGAATCAGAAGGAGAAGGTATACTTGCTGCAATTATACATAAAGAAGAAGGAGAAGTATTACCAGTATTTACAGTAATAGGTGTAATAGCAGAAAAGGGAGAAAAGCAAGAAGAAATAAAGGCTAAATACTTATCTGGAAACGTATCAAAAGAAGATTTAATTGTTGAAACAGAAAAAATAGAAATAAAAGAAGAAAAGACAATTAAAAAAGAGAGTAATCATGATTATGATGTGGTAGTAGTAGGTGGAGGACCTGGAGGGTATTTATCAGCACTAAAATCAGCTATATTAGGAGGCAAAGTTGCATTAGTAGAAGAGGACACATTAGGAGGAACTTGCCTAAATAGAGGTTGCATTCCTACAAAAACTTATGTAAAAACAGTAGAAATATTAGAAGAAATTGAACAATTATCAAAAAGAGGTGTAAAAGTATCTGTTGATAAGGAACAAGATATAAAAAAGGCTATAAAGTATAAAAATAGAGTAGTAAAAAAACTTACAGCTGGTGTTGGTGGGTTGTTAAAAAGCAGAGGTGTAGATGTCTTTAATCTTAAAGCTACTGTTAAAGAAGCCCATAAAGTAATACTATCAGATGGAAAAGTTTTAGATACAGAAAATACAATAATTGCCACTGGTTCTAAGGTGAGAATCTTACCAATAAAAGGAATAGAATCAAAATTAATAATAACTAGTACAGAAGCTTTAGATTTAGACATAGTACCAGAAGAGTTAGTAATAATTGGTGGTGGAGTAATAGGTTGTGAATTTGCAGAGATATTCAACTCAAGAGGTTCTAAAGTAACTATAATAGAAATGGAAGACAGAATAATTCCAAGAATGGACAAAGAATTGAGCCAGTCTTTAAGAGATTCACTTAAGAAAAAGGGAATAACTATATTAACTGAAAAGAAAGTTTCTGAATTTAAAGAAGAAGGAAATAAAATAATAGTATGTATTGAAGGAGAAGAACCAATAAAGGCAGATTTAGGTCTATATGCTATAGGAAGACAAGCTAATCTATCTGGTGTAGAAGACTTAGATATTAAAATAGATAGAGGTTCAATAGTTGTAAATAGTAAAATGGAAACAAGTGTACCAAGTGTATATGCAGTAGGTGATGTTACTGGAGGTATAATGCTAGCTCATGCAGCTTTTAAAATGGGAGAAGTAGCAGCTTCAAATGCTTTAGGTATGGATGAAGAAGCAGATTTAAGTGCATTACCTAGTTGTGTTTATACAGTTCCAGAGGTTGCATCAGTTGGACTTACAGAAGAAGATGCTAAACAAAAATATAATATAAAAATTGGTAAATTTAACTTTGCTGGAAATGGAAGAGCTTTAGCTTCTGGACAAGAGCAAGGATATGTAAAAGTAATATCAGATGCTAAGTATGGGGAAATTTTAGGTGTGCATATGTTTGGATATGGTGTAGCAGAACTTATAAATCATGCAGCATCATTTAAAGCATTAGAAATACCTGCTGATGAAGCTAGTGACTTGATTTTTGGTCACCCATGTACTTCAGAAGCTCTGATGGAAGCTTTAGCAGATGTAAGTGGTGAATGCTTACATTTACCAAAAAAATAAGCTATTAACCTAAGTTTATATAATATATAAAATCTTTAAAAACTCACTTAGCCATACCCCTTTTGTATAAATGTATTTATTTATACAAAAGGGGTTTCTTTTTGGAAAAATATATCATAAGGTTATTTGTAGTTTTTGTTGTACAAAAAAGATAGTAATATAGAATAAGGGTGTCATTTTAGATTTATTACAGAAAAATTTAAGAGAAAAGATTTTTTTGTTTTTTACGAAAGTATTATTTGTGAAAAATAAAAAAAATTTTCTTAATATTTAAATAAAAGAATAGCTTAATTTAAACGTTATAAGTTTATGAAGTAAAAAATGGCACAAAAAAAACACTATGTGGCATGTAAGTTGCTTATATAAATAGTAAGGAGGGACAATTAGAAATGAGGCAAAGAATAAAAAGCTTAATTGAAAATGAAGATAAGAAAAATCCTTTAACAGATGAAGCAATTTCAAGTATGTTAAATATTCGAAGAGAAGACGTTACCTTTTTAAGAAATGAATTAAAAATAGAAGATTCTAGACAAAGAAGAAAAGTTGTTTTGATTAAAGCTATAAAAGATATTGTAAAAGAAGAAAAAAATATAAATAAAAATGATATAACAAGAAGATTAAATAGTATTGGATTTACTGTATCAAGATTTACAGTTATACAGTATTTAAAAGAAATCCAAGATTCTGGTGATTTAAAACATGATAAAGAAAATGATGATAAAAAAGAGGAACTAAATGCTAAAGAAGAAAAAATAGATGTGGCCTTTGATAAATTAATAGGAAGTACTGGAAGTTTAAGTACAATCGTCAAATTAGCTAAGGCAGCTATACTTTATCCTCCCCATGGGTTGCATACTATTATTATGGGTCCAACTGGTGTTGGAAAAAGCGAGTTAGCAGAGTGCATGTATAACTTTGCAGTAGAATCATCTAGATTTCCTAAAAATGCACCATTTATAGTTTTCAATGCAGCAGACTACTCAGAAAATCCACAACTTTTGTTATCTCAATTATTTGGTCATGTTAAGGGTGCTTTTACAGGAGCTGATGAAACTAAAGAAGGATTAGTATCAAAAGCAGATGGGGGTATATTGTTTATAGATGAAATACATAGATTGCCTTATGAAGGTCAAGAAATACTCTTTCAATTGATTGATAAAGGAATGGTTAGAAAATTAGGAGAAACAAAGCTTACAAATAAAATAAATGTAATGATTATTTCTGCAACTTCTGAGCCAATAGATTCTCATTTACTTAATACCTTTAAAAGACGTATACCTGTGACAATTGAAATCCCAGAATTGGTTGCAAGACCATTAAACGAAAGATTTGACATTATAAACAATTTTTTCTTGATAGAAGCCCAACGAATGGGAGCCAACATACACATAAAATCAGATGTCCTAAAAGCTCTTATGCTTTACGATTGTATAGGAAATGTAGGTCAGCTTAGAAGTGATATTCAAGTAGCTTGTGCTAGAGGACTATTAAATCAACTTACAAATAAACAAAAAGAAGTAACTATAAATATATCAGATGTACCTGGGTATGTGAAACAAGGTCTAATAAGGATAAGAAATTGTAGAGGAAAGATAGAAAATTATGTAGATGGAGATTTAATTATAGATTCAGACCTTCAAGTTGAGATAGAAAAGAAAAATGAAGATATATATACTTTCCCAGATGAAATATACAAGCTTACTGAAAGGAGACACATTGATTTATTAGAACAAGGTTTAGACTTTGGTGTTATTAACAGGATTGTTGGAGGAGAATTAGAAAGCTGTATTCAGAAGTACATAAAACAAGTTAAGAAAGTTTCTATCACTGAGAATTTACCTGATATAAGTCCGATTGTTGGAAAATACATTGTAGAGTTAACTTGTGAAGTAATCAAAATAGCATCACAGTATCTTAATTCATTAGAACCAAATCTACACTTATGTCTAGCAATTCATTTAAAAGCAGCTTTTGAAAGATTAAAAGAAGGAAAAGTAATATCAAATGCTCATTTAAAAGAGATAATAGGAAACTATCCATTAGAGTATTCTGTAGCAGAAAATGTAGCACAACATTTAAAGGAAAGATACAATATAAATTTGCCAAAAGAAGAAATAGGTATAATAGCAATATATTTTAAAATGAGTAGTAGAGGAGAAATTTCTGAACAAAAAAAGATAGGTGTACTTCTAATGGCTCATGGAAGAGTCGCGTCATCTGTATGTGAGGTTACCAATAAGTTATTAGGTATTAATCATGCAAGGTATTTGGATATGCCATTTGAGAAAAAGCCAGAAGAAATGATTGAAGAAGCTACTACTGTAATAAAAGATATTGATGAAGGAAGAGGAGTAATTATATTAGTTGATATGGGTTCCCTTTCGTACTTTGGAGATATTATCTCTGGAAAAACAGGGATTGATATAAGAACAATATCTAGATTTGATACATTACTCTGTATAGAAGTCATACGAAGAGCAGTTCTACCAGATTTAACAATAGATGAGATAGTTGATGAAGTTAAAAATATAGAGCCATTAGTAAAAGATAAAGTTAGCAAAGAGAACAACTCAAAAGTAGACAATAGAAAGCCTATAATTGTAACATTATGTATTACTGGATTAGGAGGAGCTTGCAAGATAAAGCAAAGTTTAGAGGAAAGCATTAAAGGGATAAATGAAAAGGTTGATATAGAGACTATTGGTATGATTGAATATCCAAGTCTTGATTTAGAGATAAAACAAATAAGTAATGAAAAAAATGTAATCGCAATAGTTGGAACAATTGACCCTCAGATACCAAACATCCCATTTTTTAGCCTAGTAGACATTAATGATAAAACAAAATTAAATCAAATAAATAACTTAATTGATACAAATCAAATTGCTAAAACAAATAAAAAATATGAATTATCTGATTTAATCCAAAAAGAAGACATATTTGTAGATTTAGAAATTAAATCAAAAGAAGAAGTACTTAAATACATGAGCAAAAAACTTAGAGAAAAAGGCTATGTAACAAAAAATTTCTATAAAAAAGTAGTGGAAAGAGATAATTTATTTCCAACTGAGTTGTCAGACGGAATAGCAATACCTCATACAGATGGGATTGATGTAATCAGACCAGCAATAAGCATAGCTATCTTAAAAAATCCTATTGTATGGAGTAAAAACAAAGTAAAAATAATACTTCTACTAGCTGTAGACCAGAAATGTTTTAATCCATTGAATACTCTACTTACATTTATAGAAACAGATGAATTTAAAAAAATTAAAAACATTAAAGATAGAGATTTTATTAGGGAGATGATATTAGATGGAGTCAATGCAAATAATCAGTAGTAATTTAATTTTTAAAGATATTGAAGTATCAAGTAATGAAGATGCTTTGAAGTTTTTAGGACAACGTTTGTTTGACGAACAATATGTAAAAGAAAGTTATATAGAAGCAGTTATAGCAAGAGAGAAAAAATATGCTACAGGACTGCCAACAGGAATCTATGGAGTAGCAATACCGCATACAGATATAGTCCATGTAAATGAACCAGGGATAGCTATTGGCATATTAAATAAACCTGTAAAATTCATAATGATGGGTACAGATGACACTGAAATTGATGTAAAGGTTATATTTATGCTGGCAGTTAAAGAGCCACAAGAGCAATTACAACTATTAGAAAGACTTATGACCATATTCCAAGATGAAAATATGTTAAATAATATTATTGATTTAAGAGAAGAAAGTTTAAGTAATTTATTAAATTCTAAGTTGAATAATTAAACATACAAAAATAGTATTAAAAATATAAAAAGTTATCAAAGATTTCTAATTACAGATATCTTTAAAAATAAAATAATTTTAATGGAGGTGAATAATGTGGCTAAAAAAATATTAGTTGCATGTGGAACAGGAGTATGTACTTCAACAATTGCTATAAACAAGTTAAAGAAGGCATTAGAAGAAGCTGGTAAATTAGATAGGGTTAGTATTACACAATGTAAAGTAGTAGAGGTAGCTTCAAAAGCACCAGATTATGATTTAATAATCTGTACTACACAAATATCTAGTAGTATAAAAACACCTGTAATAAATGGACTGCCTTTTTTAACTGGAGTAGGAATGGATAAATTAATCAAAGAAGTTCTTGAAAAATTAGAATTATAATTTGAATTTTTAAATGAAATAGTCTCTAAAATCTTGCGGTTTTAGAGACTGAAAATTAAATGAAGGAGGAAATTTAGATGGCGATATTAAATTTCATTGTTGGTTTGGGTGCACAAGTAATGATGCCAATAATAATATGTATTTTTGGCTTGATATTAGGTACAAAGCTTGGAAAATCTTTAAGAGCTGGTTTAACAGTAGGAGTTGGATTTATAGGTCTTAATACTATTATAGCTTTGTTAACAGATAACTTAGGTCCAGCTACACAACAAATGGTTAAGAACTTAGGATTAAGCCTATCCATAATAGATGTTGGATGGCCAGCAGCATCAGCTATAGCTTTTGCATCAACAGTGGGTGCTTTAATTATTCCAATAGGACTTGTAGTAAATATAGTTATGTTAATTACTAATACAACTCAAACTGTCGATGTAGATATATGGGATTACTGGCATTTTGCATTTACAGGAGCTTTGGTGGCAGGGGCTACGCAAAGTGTTATGTGGGGAGTATTTGCAGCAGTAGCAAATATGGTAATTGTTTTAGTAATGGCAGACTTAACAGCTCCAGGGATAGAAGAATACTTAGGGATGCCAGGTATATCTCTTCCTCATGGATTTACACAAGCATTTGTTCCAATTGCTATAGTTGTAAATAAAGTATTAGATTTGATTCCAGGGATAAATAAAATTGAAATAAATGCTGATACATTACAAAAAAAATTTGGCCTATTTGGAGAACCTTTAATAATGGGGTCTTTAATAGGGATAATAATTGGTATTGCAGCCAAGTATGACATAAAAGGTATATTGCAGTTAGGGATAACTATGGGAGCTGTTTTAATACTAATTCCCAAAATGGCGGCTTTATTAATGGAAGGCTTGTTGCCAGTATCAGAGGCAGCACAAGAATTTATTGAAAAGAGATTTAAAAATAGAGGTAAAATATACATCGGTTTAGATTCCGCAGTAGGAATAGGACACCCTGTTACATTGTCAGTTGCATTAGTACTAGTGCCTCTAACTATAGTTATAGCAGCTATATTACCAGGTAATAAAGTTTTACCATTTGCAGATTTAGCTGTAATACCATTTGCACTTGTTTTAATCGTTCCAATTACAAAAGGAAATGTATTTAGAACTTTAATAATAGGAATAGTTATTATTACTTCTGGGCTATTAATAGCAACTAATTTAGCACCACTATTTACTCAAATGGCTTTAAATGCAAGCTTTAAAATGCCTGAAGGAGCAACTATGATTTCAAGTATTTGTGATGGAGCAAATCCATTAAGCTGGGTATTTGTAGAAATTATGAATTACAAAGTAATTGGAGGAATAATTTTGGCAGTTATAGCTTTAGGGATGGCTATCTATAATAGAAGTAGAATAATAAAGGAAAATAAAGTATTATCTACACAAGATGAAGCTTAAATGTAATTTTATTAAGGAGTGTATAAATTATGAAAAAATATATATATGATTCTAAAAGATATATAGTTAGTGTAATAATACCAGGGATTTTTATGATTTTAATATTGATTTATGCACTATTTAATAATTATATAAATCCTAGTATTAATATATATAGCTTGATGATAGTTATTTGTACTTATGGAATATTTAATACTTTTGTATCCTCAAGTAATCCTAACATGATTACTATGGACAATAAATATATATATTTTAGTTCATTTAATTCTATACATGAGTATGAAATTAAAGATATAAAAAAAATAAGAATAAGAGAATTTCATGACAAAAAAATGTATCTAAAAATTAATGATGGTAGTTTTATTAAGGGGAGATATTGGATAAAAACAAACATGTTTAATGACAATACAGAACTATATAATTATTTTATTGAATTAGAAGAATGTTTGCATCCAGAATCATTAAAATTTAGAAATAAAAGATTAAAGAGTAATGAACTATAAAAAATGAAAATTTCAAATTAAAATTGGCTTATGTTTAGTATAAAGAGATAAGTTTAAATATTATAAAGATTTTTTAGAATTTTCAATCAAAATAGCGGAAATAAAATCTTATTGTGTAAGATATATAACAGGAACATATAGAACTATGTTTCTAATAAATGGGAGGATTTAGCTAATGTTATTAGAAAATTTGAGAAAAGAGGTATTACAAGCGTCTTTAGACCTTCTAAACTATAATTTAGTTACATTGACAGGAGGAAATGTAAGTGGAAGAGATGAAGAAACTGGATATATAGCAATCACACCAAGTGGAATGGATTATAGAAATCTTACACCAAGTGATATTGTTTTAATAGACATAGATGGAAATACTGTAGATGGTAAATGGAAGGCATCAGTAGATTCACCAGACCACTTATATATATATAAACATAGAGATGATATAAATAGTATAATACATACACACTCTACATATTCAAGTTGCTTTGCAATTTTAAATGAGTCTATAGAGTGTGCAAGTACAACTCTTGCAAATGAGGTAGGAGGTTCAGTTCCAGTTGCAAAATTTTCACCACCAACATCTAATCAGATGGGAAAATGTGTTATTGATGTAATAGGTAATAGGAGAGCATGTCTTTTGGCAAATCATGGAGTAATTGCAGTTGGTCCATCTGTAAAGCATGCACTTACCGCAGCTGTAATGTTAGAAGATGCAGCAAAAGTATATTATTTAGCAAAATCAATTGGGACACCAGTATTATTACCAGATGAAGAAGTTCAAAGGGCTAGAAATGTATTTCTTAATGTGTATGGTCAGGATAAGTAAATTTAATAAAACTCTCAGAATAATAAAAAACACAGATGTTCAGTAATAGTAAGGAGTTGTATTATGTTATAATAGGTTTAATGATTTAGAAAGAATAATTTAAAGTTAAATACTATATAAACTTATTTTAATTTAAAATAAATAGTAAGATAAAATATAAAAGGAGTCTGAATTTTTATGTATTACTTATTAAACAAAAACACCAATCCTTACTTTAATTTAGCTCTAGAAGAGTATCTATTTTTAAATGAGAAATATAATGATGATATCATAATCATATGGAGAAATGAAGAATCTATTTTTATAGGAAAAAATCAAAATCCATATCAGGAGATACATTATGATGTTATTGAAAATGGTGAAATTCCCATTTTAAGAAGAATATCTGGTGGAGGTACTGTGTATCATGACTTAGGAAATATCAATATGTCATTTATACAAAAAAATAGGAATCTTCATGAAATCGATTTTTTAGAACATACTAAATTTATGCAAAGTATGCTTTTATCATTGGGATTAAATGTATCTATAACAGAAAGAAAAGATTTATTTTTAAATGGTAAAAAAATTTCTGGTTCTGCACAATCTATAAAAAGGCAAAATTCTCTTTATCATGGAACTCTTCTTTATGATTCAGATTTAAATAAATTAACTAAGTATTTAAATTCAGATAAATCAACAGAATCAAAGGCAACTAAGTCTGTTTCAAGTAAAGTTACAAATATTAATTTTCTACTCAAAAAAGATATAAACTATTTTTTAGATTATTGTGTTGATTATATAAAAAATAATATAAAAAATATAAAAGAAATTGAATTAGACGATGATGATATCAAAAGTGTATACAATCTGGTAGAAGATAAATATAAAAAAACAGAATGGATATATAATAAAACGCCTAAGTTTCAAATAGTTTTACCAATTGACAATAGAAGGAAAATTAATTTACATGTTAATAAATGGAAAATATCAAAATGTTTTATTTCTTGTATAGATGGTATAGTAAATATGGATAAATTGATAGAAGTAGATTTTGATAAACAAGAAATAAAAAACAATATTTTAGAAAATTATCCGAATTACATAGATTTAATTAATTTAATATTCTAATACAAAACCTCTAGATTGATAAACTTGTTTTATATCAATCTAGAGGTTTAAACATTTTTTATAGATATACAAACTGTTACAAAGTTGTAAAATAAAAAGATGAAGTTATTGAAAAATCAATATAATTTGCAACAGATGCACATATTTTAGGTTAGAAAATGGATATTACCTATTTATACAACTGAAAATTTAATATATAATTAATCAGATGGTTAAAATATAAAAACATTAAAAGTTTTAATAAATGATAGGTAAAAATAAAATACGAGGTGATACCATGTATAGTGTTATAATTGTTGCGGCAGGAAGTGGAAGGAGAATGAACTTAGACGTAAATAAGCAGTTCATAAAATTAAGAGAAAAAGAAATCATAGCGCATACAATTCAAGTTTTTTACGAAAATATAAATATAGATGAAATTGTGGTATGTATAAAAAAAGAAGAGGAAGATTTTTTTAAGGAAAATATAATAAATAAATATAACTTTAAAAATATAAAAATAGCATATGGCGGAAAAGAAAGACAAGACTCAATATATAATGGATTAAAAAAACTAGATAAAAATTGTGATATAGTACTTATTCATGATGGAGCGAGACCTTTTGTAGACCACAGAATAATAAATGAATCTATAAAAATGGCTAAAGAAAAAAAGGCCGTAGTTGTAGGTGTACCAGTAAGTGATACTATAAAAATAGTATCTGATGGTACAGTACAAGAAACTCCAGAAAGAAGACTATTGTGGGCGGCACAAACCCCTCAAACTTTTGAATATAATCTTATAATAAATGCTTACGAACAAGCGTATAAGACTAACTATTATGGAACAGATGACTCAATGCTAGTAGAAAATATAGGGCAAAGTGTTACGATGGTAATGGGTTCTTATGAAAATATAAAAATAACGAGTCCAGAAGATTTAAATATAGCAGAACAAATATTAAACATGGAAAAAAGAGATGAAGTGAATAGTAGAAGGAGAATTATATGAGAATAGGATTGGGATATGATGTACACAAATTGGCAGAAGAAAGAAAACTTATAATTGGTGGAGTAGAGATACCACATGATAAGGGCTTACTAGGTCATTCTGATGCTGATGTATTGATACATGCAATAATGGATTCTATTTTGGGGGCACTAGCTTTAGGCGATATAGGTAAGCATTTCCCAGATACAGATAAAAAATATAAGGGAATAGATAGTATGAAATTACTAGAACATGTATATAATCTAATAACAAGTAAAGGGTATAAAATTGGAAATATAGATAGTACTATAATTGCTCAAAGTCCTAAGATGGCTCCCCACATTGAGAATATGAGAAAAAATATAGCAAAAGTTTTAAATACAGATATTGAAAACATAAATATAAAAGCAACTACAGAAGAAGGTCTTGGTTTTACAGGTGCAAAACAAGGAATAGCTTCACAAAGTATTTGTTTATTATTATTGACAAGTCAGAATAATTAATATATTATTAGTAATAAGTTTAATGGATATCAAATAATAGGCCTATATAGAATATCTATAATATGTGAATTTAAGTAAAATTAATATAAATATAAAATTAGCTATGATAAAGAAATAGTAAAATGATGAAATCTTCACAGAGAGAAAACAGAGGTGAGAGTTTTCAAGAGGAAGTCTTTGAACCTGTCTTTTAGCTTAAAGGTATAAAAATCTTTACGGTAGGAACCGTTACATTCCCTAAAGAGAGCTATTTATATAGCTAACTAGAGTGGTACCGCGGAAATCAAACCTTTCGTCTCTATACTTGTATAGAGATGAGAGGTTTTTTGTATTTTCAGGAAAACAATATTCAGGAGGAATTTATTAATGAAAATATCTAAAATGTTTATGCCAACATTGAAGGAGATTCCAGCAGATGCTGAAATTACAAGCCATCAATTAATGGTAAGGTCAGGAATGATAAAAAAAATGACTTCAGGGGTTTATAATCAATTGCCAATGGGGTTAAGGGTATTTAAAAAAATTGAGCAAATAATTAGAGAAGAATTAAATAAAAAAGATTGTCAAGAAATACTATGTGCGGCTTTACTTCCATCAGAATTGTGGAAAGAATCTGGAAGATGGACTGCTATGGGTGCAGAAATGTTTAGGTTAAAAGATAGAACAGAAAGAGAGTACTGCCTTGGGCCAACACATGAAGAAGCTTTTACTGACATAATAAGACAAGAGATTACTTCATATAAACAATTACCACTTAATTTGTATCAAATACAAGTTAAGTATAGAGATGAGAGAAGACCAAGATTTGGTGTTATGAGAACTAAGACTTTTACAATGAAGGATGCATACAGTTTTGATGTAGATGAAGCAGGATTAGATAAATCATATCAAGATATGTTTGATGCATATGTAAGTATATTTGATAGATGCGGATTAGATAACAGTCCAGTTCAAGCAGATTCAGGAGCTATAGGAGGTTCTACATCAGCTGAATTTATGGTTAAATCAGAAGTTGGAGAAGATGAAGTTGTATTCTGTAGTGGATGTGATTATGCAGCCAATGTAGAAAGAGCAGAGTCTTGTAATGCAGTATCAGAAAAAGAAGAAATGAAGGAATTAGAAGAAGTTCATACACCAGGAGCAGCTACAATAAAAGAATTAGAAGAATTCCTAAATGCTTCTCCAGATAAATTTGCTAAGACTTTAGTATATGAAGCAGATGGGAAAACAGTTGTAGTTGTTGTAAGAGGAGATAGAGAGGTTAATGAAGTTAAAGTATCTAATGCAATAGGTTCTGTTATAGAATTTGCACTTGCTACAGACGACATTGTAAGAAAAGTAACTAATGCAGAGGTTGGGTTTGCTGGACCAATAGGAGTAAATGCTGATTATGTCTTTATAGATAAAGAAATTGTTGAGCAAAGAAATATAGTTGTTGGAGCTAATAAGACTGAGTATCATATAAGAAATGCTAACTATGGAAGAGATTTTGAGGGCACAGTTGGAGACTTTAGAAATGTTCAAGAAGGTGACAAATGTATAGTATGTGGTAAACCTCTTGAAATAGCTAGAGGTGTTGAAGTAGGACATATATTTAAGTTAGGAACTAAATACTCAGAAGCTATGAATGCAAACTTTATTGATAGAGATGGTAAATCAAAACCTATAATAATGGGATGCTATGGCATAGGTGTAGAAAGAACAGCAGCAGCTATAATTGAGCAACATAATGATGAAAAAGGTATAATTTGGCCTTTATCAGTAGCTCCATATCATGTTGTGATAGTTCCAGCAAATATGAAAAATGAGGAACAAATGTCATTAGCTGAAAAGATATATAATGATTTACAAGATATGGGTGTAGAAGTCTTGTTAGACGATAGAGATGAAAGAATTGGTGTTAAATTCAATGATTCAGAATTAATAGGAATACCTATGAGAATTACAGTAGGTAAAAATATTGATGAAGGTAAAGTAGAATTTAAACTTAGATACGAAGAAGATAAAGAATTAATTAAAATAGAAGAAATAAGTGAAAAAGTAAAAGCAGAATTTATCAAAAACAATGTTAAGTTAGGATAATAATTTAAAGAAAGCTACTGTATAGATAATCAGAGTTGTACTTTATAAATGCCCTTTTATCTATATAAAAAGATAAAAGGGTGTTTTTGTATAAAAACATAATAAATGAGGAGGTAATTAAGATGGCAAAAAATGAAAAACAATTTGTTGAAGAAATAACAAAGATGGAAGATGATTTTCCACAATGGTATACAGATGTTATAACTAAGACTGATTTAGTTGATTATGCACCAGTAAAAGGATTTATGGTTGTAAAACCATATGGATATGCTTTATGGGAAAAAATGCAAGAATTTATGGATAAAAAATTCAAAGAAACTGGACATAAAAACTGTTATTTTCCATTATTGATACCAGAAAGTTTATTAAACAAAGAAGCAGAGCATGTTGAGGGGTTTGCTCCAGAAGTTGCATGGGTAACACATGGAGGAAATAAAAAACTAGAAGAAAGATTATGTGTAAGACCTACTTCAGAAACTATAATATGTACAATGTATGCTAAATGGCTAAAATCATATAGAGAGCTACCATATCTTTATAATCAATGGTGTTCAGTTGTTAGATGGGAAAAATCAACTAGACCTTTCTTAAGAACATCTGAATTCTTATGGCAAGAAGGTCATACATTACATGAAACAGCAGAAGAAGCACAACAAGAAACAATACAACAATTAGAAATATATAAAGCTTTATGTGAAGAATTACTTGCAATGCCAGTTGTATCTGGTCAAAAAAGTGAAAGTGAAAAATTTGCAGGTGGTGAGAGAACATATACTATAGAAGCTATGATGCATGATGGGAAAGCATTACAATCAGGTACAAGTCACTTCTTAGGACAACACTTTACAAAAGCGTTTGATATTACTTTTGCAGATAGAGAAGGCAACTTAGCTAATCCATATCATACATCTTGGGGAGCATCTACAAGACTTATAGGTGGGCTTATAATGACTCATAGTGATAATAGAGGATTAGTATTACCACCAAGAGTAGCTCCAATACAAGTTGTTATAGTTCCTATAGCTGCTAAAAAAGGCAATGTAATGGAAACTGTTGATAAAATATATGCAGATTTAAAAGCTAAAGGAGTAACAGTAGAGGTTGATGATAGAGATAACTATACAACTGGATGGAAATTTAATGAGTGGGAAATGAAAGGTGTACCAATAAGAATTGAAATTGGACCAAAAGATATAGAAAATAATCAAGCTATGATATTTAGAAGAGATACTCTAGAAAAGAGTGCTATGCCTTTAGAAGGATTAGCTGATGCTGTATATGATTTATTTGATATTATACACAATGATATGTTTGAAAGAGCAAGAAAACATAGAGAAGATAACACATCTGTAGTTGAAAATATGGATGAATTTAGAACAGCTTTGGAAGAAAAACCAGGATTCATAAAAACTATGTGGTGTGGAGATGCTGAATGTGAGGCAAAGGTTAAGGAAGAAACAGGAGCAACTATAAGATGCTTACCTTTTGAACAAGAAAACTTAGGTCACAAGTGTGTATATTGTGGAAAAGAAGCAGAGCATATGGTAGTAATGGCAAAAGCATACTAGAATCATATATTTAAATAAATGTAAAAATAATTTAGTTGGGATGTAAAGTATTTAATACTTTACATCCCAGTTTTTTATTTTTTACTATTCTGTTAAGATTAATAATAATTTTAATAGGTGATAATAATATGAATGAGAAGATTAAAAATTTTAAAAGTAAAACTTTATCTTTAAATGATGTTAAAGACGATTCTAATCGCAAGAAACATATACAAGAAGCATTTATGAATAGTTATAAATAATACCTTTAATTTTTGGAAAAATAAATGGATTAAAAGAAAGATTTATGAAATTAAATCTAGTATTTTCTGATATAATAAACATGTGTATTTTTGAATAAAAAGGATATTATTATTAAGTTTGATTAAAAATAAACTTGCAAAACAATGTACTAGTTTAATATTATAGTTATATTGAATAAAATATCAGGAGGAAGTAAAAATGAATATAAGAGTAAGGTTTGCACCAAGTCCAACAGGATTTGTACATATAGGTAGTTTAAGGACTGCTTTATATAACTATTTATTTGCAAAGAAAATGGGCGGAGAATATATATTAAGAGTAGAAGATACAGACCAAAGTAGATTGGTAGAAGGTGCTATAGAAAATATGCTTAATGCTATGAAATGGGCTGGCGTCAATCATGATGAGGGAGTTATATTAGATGATAATGAAAAAGTAATACAAAAAGGAGAATATGGACCATATATTCAATCTCAAAGATTAGATATATATCAAGAATATATAAAACAACTTTTAGATAGTGGAAAAGCTTATTATTGTTTCTGTACAAAGGAAAGATTGGATGAAGTAAGAGATGCTCAAAAGGCAGCAGGAGAAACTGCTAAATATGATGGTCACTGCAAAAACTTATCTAAAGAAGAGGTAGAAGCTAATATAAAAGCAGGAGTACCATATGTTATAAGATTAAAATTACCAGAAAATCATATAATTAAATTTACTGATTTAGTTAGAGGAGACATGGAATTCAATACTAATGATTTAGATGACCAAGTTTTGATGAAAACAGATGGATTCCCAACTTATCATTTTGCAGTAGTGGTAGATGATTATCTAATGAAAATTACACATGTTATAAGAGGAGAAGAGTGGGTATCATCTACTCCAAAACATGTTTATTTATATGAAGCATTTGGATGGGAAGCGCCAGTATTTGTACATTTACCAAATATACTTAATAAAGAAAAGAAAAAATTAAGTAAGAGACAAGGTGATGTAGCAGTTGAAGATTTTAAGAAAAAAGGATATTTACCAGAAGGATTAGTAAACTATGTAGCATTAGTTGGTTGGTCTCCAGAAGATAATCAAGAGTTATTTACAATGGAAGAGTTAGAAAAAGCTTTCTCTGTTGAAAGAGTATCTAAAAGTGGAGGGGTATTCGATACTGAAAAATTAAACTGGGTTAATCAACATTATATAAAAGACGGTGATGATGCTTACCTAACAGATTTAGCTATACCATTTTTAATAGAAGATGGGTTTATAACAGAAGCAGAAGCTACTAGTAAGTATGAATTTTTAAAGAGTATGATATCAGTGCTTAAAGAAAAATTACAATATGTAAAAGAAGTTACTGAGCATGCGAGTATATTCTTTGGAGATAATGTAGAGATAGAAACTGAAGAAGGAAGTGACTTCCTAAAATTAGAACATATACCTACTTTAATAGATGCCTTACAAGAAAAAATAGAAAAAGCAGAAATATTAAATGCTGAGTTTGGTCAAACAATGCTTAAAGAGATACAAAAAGAGTATAAAATAAAAGGGAAAAATTTATTTATGGGGTCAAGAATAATTTTGACAGGACAAATGCATGGCCCAGATTTACCAAAAGTAATGGAAGTTTTAGGAAAAGAAACTTGCTTAAATAGAATAGCTTATGTAAAAAATCATATATTATAGTCATAAAAGTCCGCTAATTTAGATGCGGACTTTTTTTGTGTTAGTATTTGGTGAAAAGATATGGCTAACAAAATGAAGGTATTTAGGTCAATAAATTTAATATATAAAAAGCAAAGCAAAAATATAAATAAAATATGAATAATAAACTAATAAAAATATTAAGCATAGAAGAAGGTAATCTATTATTTTAGTTTGATTTAATTATTAAGGGGGTAATTACTATGTATAGTAATATTGATGATGTTAAAAAGGAATTAAAGGAGCTATGCTTAGAATATGTTACAATTTTAGAAAAGTTAAAAGACGAAAAAATGATTACAGAAGAGACTTTTGAAAAATGTTCTTCTCAAAAAAAGATATTTTTAGAGGAACAATAGAAAATAGTGATAGTATTATTATGTAATTTGAAGGATAGTATGAAAAATGATAGTAGTACTATTATTTATTGCAATTTTCAACTATAATATAATATATGATGTTAAGAAAATAATTTATAAAAATACAGTGAGGTGATGAGTGTGAAAGTTTATAATACATTAACTAGAGCAAAAGAAGAATTTGTTCCATTAGAAGAAGGAAAGGTAAAAATGTATGTGTGTGGTCCAACAGTTTATAACTATATCCACATAGGTAATGCAAGACCATTTATAATATTTGATACTCTAAGAAGGTATTTAGAGTATAGAGGATATGACGTAACTTATGTACAAAACTTTACAGATGTTGATGACAAGATTATAAATAGAAGCCACGAAGAAGGAATATCTCCAGAAGAAGTTGCTACTAAATACATAAAAGAGTATTTTGTAGATTGTGATGGATTAGGAATTAAGAGAGCTACTGTTCATCCTCAAGTTACAGATAATATACAACAAATTATAGATTTTATAAAAGAATTAGAAGATAAAGGATATGCATATGCAGTAAATGGCGATGTATATTTTGATACAAATAAATTTGAAGGATATGGAAAACTTTCAGGCCAAAAACAAGAAGACTTAGAGGCTGGAGCTAGAATTGAAGTTAATGACCAAAAAAGACATCCTATGGATTTTGTTCTTTGGAAAGCAAAAAAAGAAGGAGAACCAGGATGGGAGAGTCCTTGGGGAGAAGGTAGACCAGGGTGGCATATAGAATGTTCTGTTATGTCTAAGAGATACTTAGGTGAGACAATTGATATACATGCAGGTGGTCAAGATTTAACATTCCCACACCATGAAAACGAAATAGCACAAAGTGAAGCTAGAAGTGGAAAAACATTCTCAAAATATTGGATGCATAATGGATATATAAATATAAATGATGAAAAAATGAGTAAATCAAAAGGGAATTTCTTTACAGTAAGAGATATATCAAAGCTATATGATTTAGAAATAGTGAGATTTTTCATGTTATCAGCACATTATAGAAATCCAGTAAACTTTAGTGATGAAATGTTAAATCAAGCTAAAGCTGGTCTTGAAAGATTGTATAATACCAAAGAAAAATTAGAGTTTACATTAAGTAATTTAAAAGAATCATCTCTAACAGAAAAAGAAGTAGAGCTTGTTAAAGAATTAGATAACTTTAGACAAAGATTTATAGATGCTATGGATGATGATGTTAATACAGCAGATGCAGTAAGTATTATATTTGAATTGGCTAAGTTGATAAATTCTAATGTAGACGAAAATTCTTCTTTAGAGTTAGCTAAGAAGTGTTTAGATGAATTTAATGAGCTTACAGGAGTATTGAATATTGTAAATAAGAAAAAGGATACTGTGCTAGATAAAGACATTGAAGAATTAATACAAAAGAGAACTGACGCAAAGAAAAATAAAGAATTCCAATTAGCGGATGATATAAGACAACAATTATTAGATATGGGAATTGTACTAGAAGACACAAGACAAGGTGTTAAGTGGAAAAGGGTATAAAAATGGAAAAAACTGAATTAGTTACTATGTCACCACTAGTTTTAGCATATTTAGGTGATACAGTGTATGAGACATATATAAGAGAACACTTGATTAGACAAAATACACAGCGAAAAGTTAATGATTTGCATAAGTTAGCCATAAAGTATGTAAAGGCTAAAGCTCAAGCATCAATAATTCATGAAATCGAAAGTGAATTAACAGAGGAAGAGAGTAAAATTTATAAAAGGGGAAGAAATCAAAAATCAAACACTTCTCCTAAAAATGCAGATATTATAGACTATAAACATGCAACTGGATTTGAAGCATTAATTGGATATTTGTATTTGAATAATGAAATAGAGAGACTTCAATATATTATCAATAAAGGAATTAAAATTATTGAAAGAGATATGTAAATATTAAAGAGTGTTGTCTTAATAATAATTAATAAGGCAACACTTTTTTTATAACTAATGTATAATAAATATATAGAAATTAGTAATAAGAAAGGACAAAAATTTATGAAAGTAAAATTAATATCACATACACCTGAACCCGAAAAAGTAATAGCTATGGCAGCTAAGTTATGTTATTCACCAGTTGGGACAGACGAAATAGAAAAAGACTTAACAGAAGAAAGTATAGAAAAATTTTTAAATATGTTATTAAATATAGGGCATGGTTCAATATTAGAACATGCATCTTTTACGTTTTCAATAGAAGGTATTTCAAGAGCTTGTTCGCATCAAATTGTTAGACATCGTATAGCTAGTTTTTCACAACAAAGTCAAAGGTATGTTAAATTAGACCAATTTGAGTACATAATTCCTCCTGAAATAGAAAAAATAGAAAAAGCAAAAGAGTTATTTGTTAACTCAATGAAAAAGGACCAAGAAGATTATGACAAATTAGTGGAGATATTATTTGATAAGCATTATGATGAACTAATAAAAGAAGGAAAAAATGAGAAAACAGCAAAGAGACAAGCTGAGAAAAAAGCAATAGAGGATGCTAGATATGTATTTCCAAATGCATGTGAAACAAAAATGGTATTTACTATAAACGCTAGAAGTTTATTTAATTTCTTTGAACATAGATGCTGTGAAAGAGCACAATGGGAAATAAGAAACTTAGCTGTAGAAATGTTAAGAGAAGTTAAAAAAGTTGCTCCTATATTATTTAAAAAGACTGGTCCAAGCTGTGTAAATGGAAGTTGTCCAGAAGGAACTATGACTTGTGGTGATATAGTTCAAGTTAGAGAAAAATTTAAATCCTTGTAGGTGGTGAATAGTTTGGCAAGTATTGAAGGAAGAAATCCTGTAATAGAAGCTATAAAGAGTGATAGAGAAATAGACAAAATATTAATTGCAAACTCAGCTAAAGAAGGTTCAATTAAGAAAATAATAGGAATGGCCAAAGAGAAGAATATAATTATACAATATGTTGATAAACATAAGTTAGATGAAGTAAGCACAAGTCATTCGCATCAAGGTGTAATAGCTTATGCAAGTGAATATAAGTATTATGAATTAGATGAGTTAATAGACTCAGTAAAAGGTAAAAATGAAGACCCATTTTTTATTATACTAGATGAAATAACAGACCCACATAACTTAGGTTCAATAATAAGGACAGCAGATGCAGTAGGAGCACATGGAGTTATTATCCCAAAAAGAAGGTCTGTGCACATAACTCCTGTAGTTACAAAAGCTTCTGCTGGAGCTGTAGAGTATATGCCAGTTTGTAAGGTAACCAATATAGTCAATACAATAAAAAGACTGAAAGATGAAGGGCTGTGGATTGCAGCTGCTGATATGGATGGAGAAACTTTTTATAAACAAAATCTTACAGGACCTCTAGGTGTAGTAATTGGAAGTGAAGGTTTTGGAATATCTAGATTGGTTAAACAAAACTGTGACTTTATAGTAAAAATGCCCATGATAGGTAATGTTACATCTTTAAATGCATCTGTAGCAGGTGGTATACTTTTATATGAAATATTCAGACAAAGACTGGATAAAAAGTAAATAAGCATGAGAAGAAACATAAATCACTACTTAATAATAGATGGCTATAATATTATAAATGCGTGGGATAATTTAAAAGAACTGGCGAAAGAGGATTTAGAGGATTCTCGAGAAAAACTTATTGATGATATTATAGAATTTTCTGAGTTCATGGGATATAAGACTATAATAGTTTTTGATGCTTATAATGTTAAGAATTCCCGAGAAAAAGTTGAAAAAAGAAAACACATAACAATAGTTTATACAAGAGAGCACCAAACAGCGGATAGTTATATAGAAAAATTTATAACTTCTCTATCAAAATATGATGATGTAAAAGTAGCTACTAATGACTATGCAGAGCAACAAATGATTTTAGGAAAAGGTGCTATGAGAATGTCTGCTAGAGAATTAAAGTTAGAATTAGATCGTTCCAAGAATAAAATGAAGGAAAAAAATAGCGGTTTAAGGAAAAAAATTCAGCGAAATTGGTTGGAGGAAAGGTTAGATGAAGAAACATTGTCGAAACTTGAGAACATTCGTAGAAAGCGTTGAAATTACTAGGTTCTTTAGACTATAATATACCTATAAATTTGTTTTATATATGGGGGAGATTTACATGTTGGTAGCAAAAGAAAAAAGTTATGAGTTAATAGACAATTGTCAGCAAGATGAGTATAACATTGTATTAAGAGCAAGTGAAGGGGATAAGATAGCACTAGAGTATATTATTACCAAATACAGAAATTTTGTAAAGGCAAAAGCAAAGTCATATTTTTTAATTGGAGCAGATAAAGAAGATATAATACAAGAAGGAATGATAGGCCTTTATAAGGCAGTTAGAGATTTTGATGGAAGTAAGACAAATTCATTTAAATGTTTTGCAGAGATATGTATAACAAGACAAATAATAACTGCTATAAAAACTGCAACAAGACAAAAACATATACCTTTAAATTCATATGTTTCTTTGAATAAACCAATATATGATGAAGAGTCAGACAGAACACTTTTAGATATAATAGCTACAAGTATAGTAACAGATCCAGAAGAACTTATAATTAGTAAAGAAAAATTAAAAAATATAGAATCAAAGATGAACGAATTATTAAGCGACTTGGAATTGGAAGTCCTAGAATTGTATTTGAATGGAAAGTCATACCAGTTCATAGCGGACAAACTTAAAAGAGATGTAAAGTCAATAGATAACGCTTTACAAAGGGTTAAGAGAAAATTAGAAAAACATCTTGAAAACAGAAATGATTAATAGTAAAATACTTACCATAAGCTTATTGTGAGCAAAATTAATTTATATCGAAAGATAAGGGAGGAAATTCAAAATGGCTAAAGCTAAATACGAAAGAACAAAACCTCATGTTAATATAGGGACAATAGGACACGTTGACCACGGTAAAACTACATTAACAGCAGCGATAACAAAAACATTATATGACAGATATCAACTAGGAGAAGCAGTAGATTTCGCAAACATAGATAAAGCTCCAGAAGAAAGAGAAAGAGGAATCACAATATCAACAGCACACGTTGAGTATGAAACTCCAAACAGACACTACGCACACGTTGACTGCCCAGGACATGCTGACTACGTTAAGAACATGATAACAGGAGCAGCACAAATGGACGGAGCAATATTAGTTTGTTCAGCAACAGATGGACCAATGCCACAAACAAGAGAGCATATACTATTATCAAGACAAGTTGGAGTACCATATATAGTAGTATTCTTAAACAAATGTGATATGGTAGATGACGAAGAGTTATTAGAACTAGTAGAAATGGAAGTAAGAGATTTATTAACAGAATATGATTTCCCAGGAGATGATACTCCAATAATAAGAGGATCAGCATTAATGGCATTAGAAGATC
>NZ_JACVWH010000019.1:0-49018 GCF_020658495.1 Clostridioides sp. ES-S-0048-02 | reverse complement strand
AATAGAAAAGGATAGGTAATTATGTATTGTAAAAATTGTAACTTACACTATGATGATAAATTTGAAATATGCCCTAATTGTAATCAACATTTAAATTTCGATGATGAAGAAATGAAACAAAAAAAAATAAGAGAAAAAATAGAAGAAGTCAAGCTAAGAAGGAAATTTAAAAAGGCAAACTATTTAATGGTTATATCAATTTTTACAATAGTTATACATGAGATAATAAGCATATTTGTGCAAATGAAAATTCAAAACTATTATGATACATCTTCTAGGTTTCTTCCATTTCTTATTACACTATGTGTTTATCTTGCTTTTTTAAAGAGATCAGAGGAAAAACACACATTTAAAAAAAATTTGTGTTTTATGTTATTTATGATTATAATTTCTATAATTGTAACTATGTTTATATCAGTACCACTTGCAAATAATGTTATATTTAAAGGAGATTATTTATATAATGAATATTGGATTTTATATGGAATAGGATTATTTTTAATCTTAATAGAAGGGGGATTTTTAATTTTTGATGATAGTTATCATATTGCATATAGTAAACGAAAAATAGATTATAAAGCCACTATATATATTTTAGTTATGGGATTAGTAATTATTTTTATTATAGTCCTAATTAATTCATTTAATTATATAATGGAGATATTTAGATAAAAATAGAAATATCTTGTTATGTCATATAGCTCAAGACATTTCTATTTTTTTATCTTAATGTTTTTCTAGAAAATTTTTATATGTATTTTCAATATTATATTTAGCGGAAAATTTTCCTTTTCTAATCATTAATTCATCATTTTTCATAAGACATATTATACATACTATTCTTTTAAATTTAGATATAAAAGATTTATTTTTAACAGAAACTGTGTCCACCAGTACGATTGTAAATATGGTAGTGCCAATAGTAACCTGGTTTGCCACCACCTGCTAATTTAGCTATTTTAAATGCTCCAGCTTGTGTTGTTGACCAAACATCATTATTACTACTTTTCTTTAATCTTCCTGTTGCCCCAGCTGTTCTAAATCATCTCCTATAAATAATTCATCTCTTTTAAACTTCTTACTATATCTTATAGCAGCTTGATAATGTTGTGGTTTTTTCTTTCTCAATGTTGATGCTACTTCAGTAGCTAAAACATATGTCACTCCTAAAATAACTACAGTCGCTGAAGCTGCTATTAATGCAGATATTAACGCACTTCCTAATATTATTGGAAGTCCTATTACTACATATGTACTTGCTTCACTATCAGATAAATTTATCAATTCTTCTATATTATAATTTTCTCCTTCAAAATTCATTTCTCCAGATACTTCAAAATCTTCATTTATATCTATTTTAAAATTTGATTCCTTTGGAACTTCTCTCTTTTCAATTTCTTCAACTTTTAAATTAACATCATTTGTAGCTTTATTCCATGTATAGTAGTTTTTGTGCCATCTAAAATAGCGTATGTTTTACCTTCTTTATCAGTATTTTCCAAGAGTTTTAGCTCATCGGCTTGTTTTAGTATGCCATTTAATTCTAATTGATTATCAGATTTACTAGGATTTGTAAATGTATAGTTTAATGGTGTTAAAGATAAACATATTGTTAAAATTAACGATAAAAACCTTCTCATAATTAGCTTCTCCCTCTTATTTTTTTATTTTTACTTTAATAAATTTAGATACGATTGTAGAATAACATATTTTGGAAATAGATTGCAAGTATGATTGTTATTTTTTTACCATACATGTTATAATTATTTAAAAAGGAGATTTTAATTATGATTATAAAAGTGAGTTTTGGTGGAGATTCTAGCTCTGATTATATATATGTTCCCAGTGAAATTAATTTAAAAAAATATGAAATTAGAGATGAGTTTTATAATTGGATTTACAATACAGAAGATAACCATCCTTTTTGGTATTATGAAAATGGTATTCAAATTGGACTTGATTATAGAGGCGATGCTATAGTTTATTGGTTAAATAACTATATTTTAAATAATACTAATGACAAATCAAAGCTAGTTGAGAGTTTTTCAAATAAAAAGTTAGATTATGATTTGATTATAAATTTTTAAAGTTTAGTTTATATTAACTAAGTTGTCTACTGCATCATATAATTTAAAACTAAATCTATCTTCTTTATCATTATAAATAAAATCACCTATAGGTAGATCTTTAAACATTAGTGTATATTTGTCTAACACAATCATTTCTCCTTGATTAAAAATTCCATAAAGCTTTATTTTTTTCTTTATAATCATCTAAACTTTCAAAGTATTGTTCTAAAGGTTTATAATATCCATTAGAACAACTTTTTAAAGCCTGTCTATAATCATCTACAGTATCACTCAATACTATTATTAACTTTAAATTATTTTCAAGTATTTGTTTAAGTAATATAAATCTTCCTATTCGCCCATTCCCATCTTGAAATGGATGAATAGATTCAAATCTAAAATGAAATTCTGCTAAATCCTCTAATGTAATATCTTTCAAATTATTATACCACTCAATAAGTTCTAACATCTTTGGCTCTACTTCAAATGGTTGTGCTAATATAGTATCAGTTCCTAGTATTCTATTTGGTATTTTCTTATATATACCAGATAATCCCATATTATGCATACTTGAATTATACATCAATTGACCATTCAAATCTTTTATATACTTTTCTGTCAATGTTTCTCCTAATGTATCTATTATAGTTGCAAATACATAACTTGAATTTACTGTTGTTATGATATCATCCAAAGTATGGTCACCCTTTACTATATTATGTTCTATTAAATCATCTAAACTATCACTAGTGAATGTACTTCCTTCGATTTTGTTTGAGTGGAATAAAAAATTATGTCTCAAATCTTTATATAGTGAGTTTGGTATACTTTTAGTATATTTTAGATTTTTTATAAATTTATCTTCAATCAAATATGTTCATCTCCATTCATTTGTTTAATTCTGTTATAATACTAATCTTAACAAAAAGTATTAACTTTTACACCACCTTTTAAACTTTATTTATTAATAATGATGCTTAATTGAGAAAAGAATAATTATATTACTCTCTTCTCAATCATTTAACTATAATGTAAATCCCTTAAACTTACCATCTGTAGCCCACTATAAGCATATATTATTGATATCTTTTAATAGCATATCATAAGGTTACGATACTATCTATATAAGTATTAACACAATTACTTAAATCAACTTCACTACCTAATATTAAATACCAATCTCCCATACAAACTAGATAGAAATAATATTTATTATTATCTTTTATATATGCAATTGAGCTTCCATCACTTAGAAATATATTGATGTTTCCATTGTTATTTAACTTGTTAACCACATATATATTATTTGATGACTTATCATGCTTGATGAACCTGCCATGACTAAAGTCACAGGGTTCCTGCTCCATAGAATTTTGCATACTAAAATATGTCTTACCAATTCTCCACAGGCTATCCACGTAGTTCCTACAGTTCTTACATAAGTTATCTATTTTATACTGTTATTAGTATTAATCCTTCTTTTAGTATATCTATACTTGCATTTATATCTCTATCGTGAGTTACATTACAACAAGGACAAATCCATTCTCTTATATTTAAATTCTTAATTGCCTCGTTTTTGTAACCACATTTATTACATATTTGTGAACTTGCAAAGAATTTGTCTACCATACCAATTAGCATTGTATTCTAATTGACGAACAAATTATGACCATGACACATCAGAAATAAAACGAGATAGTTTACGATTTCTAGTCATATTCTTTACTTGTAAATCTTCTATGCAAATAATATCATTCTCTTTGTAATTTAGCAAGTTTGTTTAATGACTTCTGAAGATACTTAGGATTTTCTATAAATTGTCCACAACTTGAGATACAAAATTCTTTAATTCCTAAATCTAAACCTAACTTATTATTAGTACTTTCAAATGCTTCAATATTTATATCAGTACAGCATAATGATACATAATATTTACCACTTGGCTCCCTAGAACAGTAGCATTAAGTATTCTCCCTTGATGTACTTGTTTATCCCTTGCTTTAACCATACCAAGTTTAAGTAATTTTATATATTGACCATAATACATAATATTTCCATTTGTAAAGTTCGTTCTATATGAAAATCTATTAGTTTTCTTTGATTTAAATTTAGGAAATCCTGCATTTTCTTTAAAGAATTTTTTATATGCGTTTTCTAAATCTTTTAAGATGTTTTGTAGTGAAAATTTGTCAGGTTCTTTAAGCCACTCTAATTCTTTTTTTAAAAGGGTAGGTAAGTAAGGTAAAATAGGGTAGGGGGTATTTTTAGGAAAGTAATAAGATTGTCAGCAAAAAATTGGTAGTAGTCCTTTCATTTCAACATCTCAGAGTATTTCAAAGTTTTACAGACGACTTTACAGACGAAATAGACGTACATTATCCATACTAAATGAGATATGACAGTGCTAATTTCTGAACAAATCTAACTTCAAATTTGAATTTCAATAAGCAAAATACTATATAAAAAGGTCTGCATTATTTATCATAGAAAAATACAAAACTCATCAATAGTAACTTGGATATATTATGCCTATATAACAATGGTATTTGTAAATTGATTAATAGAAATTGTCTGTAAACTTTTAAAAGTTATAATATCTCTAGAAACGGATACTTTACGCTGAAAATAATTATGAAAATTAACTTTGCAGACAAATATATAGTGAATAGGAATTAAATTAAAATTCATTTAAATTTAAACTAATAGAATTACAAAAGAACTTTATAATTTAAATTTAAGGTAATTTTAGTTTAAATATAGTTTGTATATAAACTTAAAAATAAAAATGTCATTTATAGTTGGAATTTAGTTTAAAATTAATGTAAATATGAATTAATAATATGTTATAATGTAATAAGAAAATATATACTTAGGAGGAATGAAAATGGAAGAAAATTACCAAATAATTGGACTAGATATAGGAAGAGGATATGTAAAAGGATATAGCAAATATAATGGGATGGTTAAAGAATGTTTATTTAAATCTGTATTTGGAGATGGAAGAAATATAGATTTTGAAAAGTATACAGATCCAATATATATAGATTTTGAAAGTGTAAGTTACTTTGTTGGTTCATTAGCAGAAAAAGAAAGTATAACACCTATTAGAAACTCTGATGATTCTAAAGTATCTTTTACAATGAGAATATTAGTTGCCGCTGCTCTTAATGAAATAGCTGTAGCTGATGAAGTAAAACTAATGATGGGTGTTCCTTATAAGTCATTTAGAAAAGCTACACTTAAAGAAGTAGTAGATACATATAAAGGTAAAACTTTTAAAGTTAAGGATAAAATAAAAGGTGGATATAAAGAAATAAAGATATCTGACATATCAATATTCAGAGAAGGTGATGCCGCTCTATTTCATACACTAGAAGGTAAAGTTAATGAAGATAAAGCTGTTGGTATGGTCTCTATAGGATTTAGAAGTACAGAAATGTCTTTCTTTGAGAAAGGATTCGTATTCAATGATAAGCTATCTGACACACTAGAGGCTGGGAATCAGGATGCTTTAACAATGGTTCAGAAGCAATTAAAAGATAGAGGTATAATGAGAGAACTTAATGAAATAGACAGTTCTAATGACTATGATGAACTTAAAAAAGTATCTTATATAATGTCATCTGAAAGTACTGCTCAAAGAATTGCCTCTAAGTGGAAGAATATTGATGAGATGGATGTATATGTATCTGGTGGAACTGCACTACATATGACATTTGACAATAGATTTAAAGTATCTAAGGATGCTCAAATGGCAACAGCTAAAGGATTATTTGAAGTTGGAATGGAACAATTCTAGGAGTGATATAATATGAAAAAATCATCTAGTTTTTATTTAGAAGAAGATATATTTGATGAAATAGAAGATTATCAAAATGCAAAGAAGATAAGCAGTAGAAATACAGCACTAGAAAGAATAATATTAGAATGGAAAAATTTACAAGAAGAAAATAGGTTGTTAAAACAATGTATGGGTAATGGAAATCTTGTAGAAAAAGAAATGACTGTTACTGAAGAGAAAAAAGATGTAAAAAAAGAAAATCCAATTATTAAAAATATATTTAATAACATGCCAGACTAATAAGGAAATATTTACTCAAGAAAATGTGGGTAGATATTTTTAAATTATAATTGATATTATAAAAAAATTTGAAATGGGAATGAATATTTAAAAAAATAAAAGTGCTAGATTCAATAATGGGAGGAGGTAAATCTAGCTAGGCTATACAGGAAATGAATAAGAGTTTTAAGAATAACAGAAGTTTTCTTTATGCTACACCATACTTAGAGGAGTGTAAAAGAATCAGAAAAGAAGTAAAAAACAGGAATATGATAGAACCAAATGAAAAATTAGGAGGAGGAAGTAAGTTCAAACATCTAAGACAATTGATTAATGAAGGTGAGAATATATGTTGTTCTCATAGATTATTAAAATATGCAGATAAAGAATTGATAGATTCTCTAAGGTATAATAATTATATTTTAATATTAGATGAAGTAATGAATGTTGTAGAACTTCAAGAAATTGACTCTAAAGATAAATAATACATTAAAAGATTAGGTTTGATTTCTGTAAATGAAGAAAAGAGAGTTATATGGACTGGTGACGATGACTATAAAGGAAAATTCAAAGATATTAAATTGCTTGCAGAAAATGAAAATCTATAGATGTAATTTCTGTTCCAAACTGCTTGAAAACCACTAAAATCTTATTGGAGTTAAAATTCAATAATTTTTCTTTTAAATCTGAATGTAATTGTATACTCAAAATTAAGTTATCCCAAATCTTATCATCTTCCTCAAAGAACTCTTGAAAATCTTTTTTTACATCTTCTACCTGCTCTGAGTATTCCATATGATCTGTAATATGTTTAAATAATAATTTATTACTTTGTACCTTTGACATGATAAATTTTTCCAGTCTATCCTCAAATCTAAAACAAAATTTTTTAATCATAAATCTGTATTTCCTCCCCTTTTTATTAATTTAATAGTAATAATTTTTCACGATAAAATGCAAGTTTTTTACATATTTTTTCACTGTGAAGGGAAAAATATTAGAAATAAAATTTTATAAAGGTGGTTTACATAATGATTAAAATAGCAAATTGTAATTTATTAAATGAAGAAGCTCAAAAGGTTTATGATGAATATGATATGGCAAATTTTATATTTAAAAATACGGTAAATGAAATTTTTAAGAAGGTAGATTTTGACTATAATAGAAAATATGTATTGGAAAGTATTGATGAAATTCAGGTAAGTTAAAAAAAATTAAAGAATTTAATAGAAGATGCGATGGTTAATGATGATAATGAATAAATGAAAAATAAACATATACTCAAATATACCCTATAAAGTAAGACTTTTTTAATTATCTACTTTATAGGGTATATTTTTAACCTATTTAGATCTTTTCTAACACTATTATTTACCTAATAAACTCATAAATTTACTCAATTCATCTTGTGCCTCATCAGTTGTCCCATTCAATTCATTTAAAAGCCCAAATAAGCTATTATATGAGTTTTCAATTTCTTCTTTGACCTCTGTTAACTCCTTAGCCACATGTGAAAGTGGAATAACTTCTTCTTCTTCAAAAGTATCAACGTAACGCGGAATATTCAAATTATAATCATTTTCTTTAATTTCAGCTAAAAATGCCTTATGAGAGTATTTTTCAACAGTTTCACGGTTACGATAGGTATCGATAATTTTGTTGATATTTTCATCTGTTAGTTTGTTTTGATTCTTGCCTTTTTCGAACTCATTTGAAGCATCTATAAATAAAACATCTGTATTTGCTCGTGCTTCACGTCCTTTAAATACCAACACACATGTTGGAATACTTGTCCCATAGAACAGGTTAGCAGGCAATCCAATAACAGCATCTAACAAATTGTTATCAATGATATTTTTACGTATTTTACCTTCAGATGCACCACGGAATAGTACTCCATGAGGCAAAACAATAGCCATTGTCCCAGCTTTGTCTAAATGGTACAGTCCATGAAGAATAAATGCATAATCTGCTTTTGATGCTGGTGCTACTCCATACCCCTTGAAGCGTGTATCTTTTTCACGATCAATGTCTTTTGTATTCCAATTTTGAGAATATGGAGGATTGGCTACCACCGCATCAAACTTTAACGGAATTTGTGTACCATCTTTTTCAGCAAATGGCCAGTCAGCATCAAGTGTATCTGCACGTTTTAACTCCATATTACGGTAATTTACTCCATGCATCATCAAGTTCATACGAGCCAAATTATAAGTCGTTGTATTTAATTCTTGACCATAAAACCCAACACTTCCTTCTTCATCTCCATATGGTAATTCTTTTTGAACCGTTAAAAGTAGTGAACCAGATCCCATTGTAGGGTCATACACACGAAATTGATTACCAGACCTGTTAGCATCAACCGTAACAATTCTTGCTAAAATCTGACTTACTTCATGAGGTGTATAAAATTCCCCACCTTTTTTCCCAGCATTAGCAGCAAACTGACCAATTAAATACTCGTAAACATCTCCTAAAATATCACGTCCTGAATCATCTTTAAAAGTGAATTCGTTAATCATCACAACAATATCATTTAAAGCCTTTGCACGTTCATTTGTGCTTGAACCTAGACGAGTATCCCCAAGGTTAACATCTGAGAATACGTTAGCAAAGTCTTCTGCTGCAACTGCATTACGTTTTGCATTGGTATTAAATGAATCAAACATATCTTGGAAATCACTTGCTTTAATTTTGTGATTCTCAATTTTTGATACAATTTTGTTCCATGTGTAGGCTGGATCAATTGCATATCCGATTCCTTTACTGATTTCTTCAAGATAATCTTCTTTTTCAACGTCATCTGTCACTTCATAAAACTCTTCCAGACCATTAGCCTTTAAATATTCGTCTTGATTTTCTGATAAGTAGCGATAGAACATAAATGGTAAAATATAGTTTTTATACTCACTTGCATCCATTGTTCCACGTAATTTGTTAGCCATTTCCCATAACTTTGAGGTAATATCTTTTGCATTACTCATTTATCTAATCTCCTTTTCTTATATAAACATTTGTTGAAGCATTGATTTTTTTAAATCTTTAAGTGAATCTAATTCACGCTGGTGAAGAATAATAAGGTTATCTAATTCTTTGAAGTAGCCACCAATTTTAGCTTGCTCATCAAAACTTGGAACTAAAACATGGAACTCGGAAAATTTTGAAATCCAATGTCGTTCATGGCTTTGTGGAATATATTTAATGTTCTTCAGAGTGTTGAAGACGAAATAAAAATCTTCATCACTAGATTTCAAACTAAGCAACTTCATCGCTGAACTCTTTACTTTGAAAGGGAAATTAACATAGTGCGAGCCCGTTGTGAAATCATCAAAAATGATAACTGGATTTTCGTTACTTGCTTCTTTGATGTTATCTTCTTCATTCGTATATCCTAAGATAAAACTTTGACCTGCTGTCAAAACAGGTGTTTCAAAACTATCATCATAGTCAGTTGATTTGACAATATATTTTGTTGGCTGCTCATATTTAAGTAAATCTCCCAATTTACGCTGTTCCCAAACATTCCTAAACCCTGAAAATCGAATTTCAGGTACATTTCGTCCACCTTTTGGAAACATTTTTTGAAGCATATTCTTTTTACTCACCTTCAGCAATTCTAATTTACGTTGATGAAGGATGATAATATTGTCGACTATCTCAAAAAAGTTTCCAATTTTAATTTGTTCTTTAATTGAAGGACTTGGAATAGGCATTTCACGAAATACAGAATCTTTTATAGCAAACCTATCTGCTCGTGCACCGGAATCTCCATTTAATTTCATAAATTTATGCCAACTATTGGATATAAAGTATTTTTCCAAATATGTTTTGTCAACACCGTGTGGACGGAACACATAATAAAGAGGAGACATTACACCACTTCTTTCTAACTTGTTTCGATTAATTGGCCCTACTGGTGCAAAGTTGGAAATTCTTGGATTATAGACAAAGTCATCTGGCCTAACGATATAATACCCATCTAAATTTTTTTCATTTGATATATCTTTATCAAAAAAATCACGTTGACTTATAATTCCACGTTCAGCTGAATTCGTTAGAGTTTCAGAATACATATTATTTTTATTCTTCTCAGTTACCTTTTCAGAAATTTCCCCCAACTTACGTTGTTCCCAAGTATCTGTAAATCCTGCGAATCTAATATGAGGTGATTTTGTTATTTTTTGGTTCCCTCCTTGTAGCCTACATAATTTTATCACTGGATTATTCTCCTTTCTTAATTTCATCAGCCATTTTGTAAAACGCCTTACGAAATTCAATACGATATCGTACCCATGTTAATTTTGCAATTTCTTCAACTGCAATTTGTTTATAATCAACTTTTGCGTCATTCATAATTGCTGTTAATTCACCTTGTTTATCCATATCCTCTTGACCCAAATGGTGTTTTTTAATTAAGTTTTCAAGTTCCTTAGGTTTAGTGCTATTATCAAGTCCCCAAGTACGTATAAAATTAGTTACAAGTTGAATATTACTTTCTATTTGAACTCTATCCATAGCTCTATTCATCTTTTCAACATCTCTAGGTGCTGGGTAACTATCAAACTTAAATTCTTTTGTGAAAATCTTATCTACAAAGCTTCGTATCTTTGTTTTTTCTTTTTCATTGTCTGACTTTGCAATTTCAATATGGATTTCATCTCGTGTTTTTTCAGCTTTATCCATATCGCTCCTATGCACTTCATCAGCCATACGAGCGATTAACTCAATCAGATAATCATAGTTAATTGTAACATCGTGGATATGAATCATAGATAGGTTAACTTGTGATATATCTATGTCTTCTTGCTTAGCGCGGCGCTCTTTTAACTCTCCAGCAATTACAGTTGTAAGAATAACTTCTTGTTCTTCTGTAATACCTAGGCGTTCATAAAACTCTTCAGGATTGTCATATGCAGATATAGGATTTTTATCATCATCTTCAGTATATTGTTTTAACTGACTAAGCAATCGATTATATTCTTTTAAACTTTCAAAAACTTCATCTTGCGCATTTTCACTTGGTGGCAATTGCACAAAATTATCTGTGAGATTAGATAGTTTCTTAATAACTTCTTGCATTTCACCTTGTACCTTACTGAATGGTTTAGAAATAATCCCCGCTTCTTCATTACCTTCCTTCAGATCTCCTAGTGAGAGTTGTTCATCTGCAGATGCACGATTTGAATAAATTGCAAAGGCTTTATTCATTTCATACTCATTTTGCTCTGGCCAACGATAATTAACAACATTTCCCCAAGGTTTATCAATAAGGTTATGCATTCTATTAGTTCGTGAGTATGCCTGAATTAAATTTCCGCCCTTAAGTGTTCGATCAATGTAGAGCGTATTCAACTCTGGAGCATCAAAACCAGTTAATAGTTGATCAACAACAATAACTAAATCTAAATATTTACCATCATCAGATGTCTTATTTAAACGTCGTGCTAAGTCTTCTGTGTAGGCTTTTACAGTAGTCATATCAAAAGCGGTCCCAAACATCTCATTATAGGCCTTAATTGCTCTATGCAAGTTCTCGTTTGTTTTAAGTTGATTAATACCGTTAGAAGTATCTGCTGAAAAACTCACTGCAACTTTTAAGCGTTGATCTACTGGAAGCTTAGCATTTTCTTCTGTAAACTTATCAAAGTATTCCATTGCTCTTGGTGTACTTGCTTTGTTACCACTAACATGGACAGTAAACAAGGCATTATACTTTCCGTTATTTGAACGTTTTTTCCAGTTTTCGAAAATATCCTTAACTACTAAATCAACATGTTGTGGACTGTTGTCGTAAACACTACCACGAATATTATCGTCTATATCATCTTCTGTTGGATTTTCTGGGGCATCAATGGTTTCCTTAAATTCCACATTAAATCCTAGAACATTTTTATCAGCTATAGCTTCTTTTATCGTATAAGCATGCAAAATTTCGCCAAATATTTCTCGTGTTTCAGGGAATTTAGGTGTCCCAGTATAACCAACCCAAGCTGAATTAGGAATAGCCTTTCGGATTGATTCTAGCATCCCCTCATTATCAGTACCATCACCAGTTGAACGATGTGCTTCATCTACGATAAAAAGAATATTTTCATTAATCTGATCAAAGTTTTCTCTCGTTACATAACGCGACATCTTTTGAATACTTGTAACTATAATGTTCTTATCACTTTTTTTGGTTAATTTACGATGAAGATCTGATATATTTGCTGTGTCACTTACTACACCTGTTTTCCCCTCAAATCCCGCAACTGGATCATAGGCTTTATATGCATCAGCTGTTTGGTTAGTAAGTGCAATACGGTCAACCAAGAAGACAACTTTACCGACATTAGCTAACCGACTCGCAAGCCAAGCTGTCTTAAAACTTGTGATTGTCTTTCCTGAACCTGTAGTGTGCCAAATATATCCTAGTTTACCATCATCATATTTGAAGTCAAATTTTCTAACTTTATCTAGCACACGCTTTGTTGCGTAAACTTGATATGGGCGCATAACTTTAATACCTTCTTTATTTTTAGTTCCATCAAGTATCATGTAACGAGTTGCCATGTCATGAGCCATTGGAATTGATAATACTTTATCTGCAAAGGTCTTCCATGAACGAACTGGTCTAGCATCCTCCTCATTTTGCCAGTTAAATGCAAAAGCACGGTTAAAACTTTTGAGTGGAGTATTTGCCAAATAACGAATATCATATGGAGTCATGGCAATTAATATCTGTAAGGTTGAAAATATACCGCTGTATTGTTTTTCAGCTATATACTGCTCCATTTGGTTCAATGACTCTGTTGTGCTATGCAGTGCTTTCTTTAATTCAATTTGAATAATTGGCAAACCATTAATCAGTAATGTCACATCAAATCTACGATTAGGTTTCCCATCAATAACTTTTGGTCGTTTAATTTGATTTACCACTTGATAAACAGTGTTGCCACCACCTACTTGTGCTTGATCAAATACTGTCAGAAATACGTGGTTACCATTATCAAGATCAACTTCAATTTCAGAAACACCATTAACACCGTACAAAAATTGTCCTGCCTTGTAAGGTGAGTCTATACTAGTTATGATTTTTTTCACCTGATTAAATTCAGTAACAGACAAAGGCTCCTCTAAACGAGCACGATTATTTTGTTCTAAGATTATTTTGAAATTCTCCCATAGCTGCTTGGTTGTTTTAATATCCTTTTTGTATTCCCATTGTTTGACTCCACCAATTTTAGTTAAATAATCAATAACTTCCATTTCAAATTCTAATTCAGATTGATTTTTCATTTAATCATCCTCTCTTTTAATGTTCCTTCTATAATTGAGTTCGTAAATTGTTCAATCAAGTCGGAGTATTTGTTTAACTTACTTTGTAGTTTTATTGTTTCAATATAAATTTTGCCTATATTCTTCTGTTCCTCAAGCGGAACTATTGGAATAGTAATATCACCAAGAGCACGAAGTGGAATTTTAAGAACTGACCCCATCCCTTGTAACTCTCTTTCCTTTTGCCTCTTTACATCTTTATACACGTTAAACATGAAAAGAAAGTACCTCTTATCAAGTTGTTTGTTATTAATTTCTACCTTTGTAAAGTTGATAGGTAATACTTTTCCAACATTATTTTTACCGACCATTGTTGCAAGCTGTAATGAGTTATTTATAACAACATCACCTTCATTTAATGATAGGTCATTTATCAATAAGAGTTTTATATCATTTTCAACATATACTTCTATATGTTTATAATCAGCTTCGAAAGACTGCTGGTCATAATAATTTACTTCTTCAAGTCCAAACTGTTTTTGTGCTCTTGTCTGATTTATACCAGGAACGAATGTTACAAATTCTTTTATTGCTCTTCTCTTCAAGTTAATCACTTCCTAAGCTTTAATCGAATTTTTCGAAATATTTCTATATTTCATATTAAAACATTTTAATTTCCTTACGTCAAGTATTTTTTGAAATATAATTTTATTTCATAGCATAATTATATTATAGGCTATTCTTCAATATTTCATCTTGTTTAACCCTTCTACAAGATGAAAAAGAAGAGGCAATCAAAGATTATGACAAAAGAGAAGTAATATATAATAACTTATATAATGCCTGTATCTATATAGAAAAACAAAAATCACAACTTGAAGATGATTATTTAGCTAACATATGCAATGGTATAAAGATTATAAACAGTAAAAATATTGAATTATATAGAAATGAAATAAATATAGTAATGAAAACAGCAAAAGATCAAACAGAGATAGATAAATTGGATATAGTATATAAACTATAGAAGAAAAGTAGTTTTAGAAGCTATGAAAAAAGAGCTTGAAAGTAGAATTATAATTTATGCTAACTATGAAAAAGCCTTAACAGATTTATTAGGGCAGAAGATAACATCTGAAAATGAAGAAACTAAAATAATTGAAATATTAAATTATTTAAAAGATGAATTTAAAAGTATAAATCAATAAATATAATCTAATAAGTCAAGCTAAGTTTTTTCTGAAAAACTGTCCCAAAGCTTAATCACGATATAGTGAACTATAAATGTTATAATTCACTATATCGTGAAACATTTTCTAAGATATTATTTATCTTAGGATAGTATAAAAGTTCATTTCATGGTGAATAATTTTAATAATATTTTTTAGGAGGTAAGCCTTATGGCTACAGAAAATTTTGCAGTTCTTTACGCATTTGAAAAAGTATAATCAATTTACAAAATGTATGCTTCAACAATAAGAAAACAAATAAAGAATGGAAAATTTATAATCAATAAAGAAATAAAAAAATTTGGTAAGACATGGCTTATGACCAAAAATGCTATGAAAGGTTACTACGGAGAGATGCTTTTAAGGATTTATATAAGGAACAATTGCTACAACAATTAAAAGCTAAAAAGATGAAAAAATCATGAAGTCTGCATCTAATAAAATTAAAAATAACCCTATAAAGAAATCTAAATCATTTGCTAGTGATATATCTTACTCTGAAGAAGATTAGTACGATTCTAATGCTGGATGGGATGAAACCATATCTAGTACTGCTGTAAATAGTTTTAATTTTGGTACAAACAAACGGAGTTGTCGCACTAGAAATGTACTACCCCCCTTTTTGTATATTGAAATAGAATATTTTTAAACCAATATATTATTGGGAAGATAGCTCATAATATTTCTAAAATGCACAATATTAGGGTCATTATATGCTATAATATAGTAAATATATTATTTTATTAATGAGAGGTGAACTTTATGACAAAATATTATATAACTGATTATACAACAGATGCTGGAGAGAGTATTGAAATTCTTCAAGCCTGGGAATATGACAATAATAATGATTGTTATATTAAACTACTTAGTAAAAAGATTTTAAATAATGCTACATGTAATGAAGAAATATTATGCTGTCAAGATCCATATTCGGAATGTTATTCTGGATGTCAGATAGATTATGAGGAGTATATAAAATTAGCATAATGCTTATTTTTACCCTTCAATCGAACGTACGTTTTGCAACAGTAAAGGGATGTGTATATATGAGTAAGGATTTGTCAAATAATCAACGTCTAATTTTAGATGTGTAAAAAAAGAAATATCAACAAAAGGATATCCCCTTCTATCAGAGATATTGGCCATTCTGTAGGTCTTAGTTCAACTTCATCTGTATGTGATAACTTGAACAAACTAGAAGCTAAAGGATATATCAAGAGAGAGGCAAATAAACTAAGAGCAATCCAAATTTTAGAAAGATAAATTCTAATGAATTGAGAAGATATAAAGAGATTAAGTAGGCTATTTGAAAGGCAGTAAGTTTATATTGCCTTTCAAGTGGATTACTACTGATAACCTTATAATTTTATTTTTTCAAGCTTGTCCAAATGAATTTCATCTTCCTCATTGCTAAGTTTATACATATATGACATATATCTATTTCCTCCATTTATTATACATTATTGAATACATGGTATCTATTAAAGCTCCTCAAAGAACTCCTTTTTTATTTCTGAGCATTTAATATTTTTCATATCTTCTAATATTTTTAATGCACTAAAATCAATTAAGTTATAGTATTTATATTTAATTCTTATTTCTTTTATTTTTGAATATAATAAACCAGTAAATAGTAATATTCCAAAAGCAAATAAGCACTTTAATGGCAACTTAGAAGCATTGTAAGTGCTAATACTCAAAAATAAATATATAAATATACTCATGATACTCAGACCTATACAAGTTGCTTTATACCTTAATTTTCTAGTTTGCATACAAACTTTAATTAATATATCATCACTCATTATATTTCTTGCTATTTGATGGGCCTCCATATTGCAATACTTGTCCTCATATTTTTTCTTATTCAATTTATCATATTCTTCTATTACTGTTTTTTCATAGTCATTTTTGGGTTTATATATGTAAGACACCTGCTTTCCTCCAGTTTATTTATTCCAAATTTTTTTCCATCAACTATTCCAAATGGATTTTTAAAATTACTCAAAATTTACTATATCATACTCTTTTATATATTTAATTATCTTTAAAAATATTGGTGTCAAAGTTCCTTTAAATCCTGCTTGACCACTTGCTTGTTTATAACAACCTGTTCTAGTGGTTGAAATCAATATTCTAATGAATAAATCTAGATTTATACTTAAATATCTCTTTAAATTTTCATTCTAATACCGATTTTTAGATTCTCATTATTATTCTAGATTTATCTTTTCTAAAAGGCTTTTCAATTCTTTTATTCTAGGATTTAAATATTTTTTATTGTTATTTTTGAATTCATTTAATATATCTATCTCTGATTGATTTACTACAACCTCATTTAATGTTGTTTTTGATCTATTGTAGCTGTCATCTTCAACATACATTGATAATATCAATGTTGCTAAATCTAATACTCTATGTAATGGCAATTCTTCACTTTGTCTAGTCCATTTTTCTCCTGTATGTCTCCAAACCTTCGCTGATATTTCTTCATTATTCCATTGTGATTTTCCTATAGACAGAGCTTTTGCATCAGACTCATTTGCATATTTTCCATCAATTCTATCATAATTATCTACTCCAACTATTGGCTTATGTGATAAATGTTCTGGTACTCTCATTATTTAACCCCCCCTTAAATTTACTATTTTTTATAATTATTACTATAAGTTTAGTGCATAATTAGCTAAATATCAACTGGATTTTTTACTAAATCTCTTATCAATTTAATAACTAAATAATTTATTAAAATTTTTACTATAACTTCTTATATCTATGTTGATTTCGAGTTGTTTTTCCTAATGCCCAACCTGCCTTTTTCCGAAATTATTACACTTATTACTTTCAACTTAAGTAGTACCAAAGGATGTATCATATTAAAGATAGATTCTTTTTATATATCGTCAAAAAATAAAGTTATAAGCTTACAGACTTTGTATATGTATAATTATTTGATGAACAATAAAATAGCTGTATCCTAGTACATATAAGGTTTACTAGAATATAGCTATTAATTAAATAGTTTGCTTTATATTTCAGTTCTACAAATTAGAATTTTATACTTTATGTCTATAGTAAAAATCATTAAGGATTTCTGCTAATTCCTTTGGAGCATCAATATTTACTTCATGTTTAGCATCTTTTATAAATTGTATTTCTGCTTTTGTTATACTTTCAGCTAGATTTTTTGTTGCTTTTTTATTTGGGCTATCTTTATCTCCATAAAGCACTAACACAGGACAGGAAATATTTTTTAAACCTTCATTGAAATTTAAATTTGTCATTGAATTTGTTAACTCAATAAAATCTTTCTTCCTCATTCCCATACTATTAAAAGATTTCTCTGGTATAAATCTAAAAATCATATTTTGTAACTTAAGCAATGCTTTAGGCATTTCATACTGGGCCGCTATTAACACTAATGATTTAACTTTCCTTGGATTATCTATAGCATAGTTTAACGCAAGAACTGCACCTAATGAAAGTCCGCATAGATTTAACGGTTCTGAAATATTATCACAATACTCGGAAAAAGCATTATATAAATTTGAATATGCTACATCCTCCCCATTAAGAAATGAAGATAACTCTAGACAAATAACATTATCTTGTTCTATCATGTATAATATTGTTTCATTCCAACTTGATGAGTTTTGCCCAAGTCCATGAATTAAAACACTGTTCATTATGTCATTCCTTCCTATTAAATTTTTATTTATCTATAATACTATACAAATAATCGTTATTTATTAATATATAACGATTATTTATTAATCTAGTACGACTATATTCCTATCATATTAGATTTATTTATTGGAGAATATAAAATAGATATAACGATTTAAATTTACATTACCAAGTTTATTTCAGGAAAATGAGGCTCTATTTTCGATTTACAGGGTTTTAAAAATACTCCCTTTATAAATTAATCCTTGTATAATTTACCTGCTATTTTATCAGAAGCTTCTCTATCCATTTCATCAAGTACATGAGAATATATATTTAGAGTCGTATTGACGTTTGAATGACCAACTCTTTCTGAAACAACTTTTATTGGTATATGTGAGTTCATAAGTAATGTAACATGTGAATGTCTTAAATCATGGAATCTAATATGTGGTAACTGTTTATACTCTAGGAACTTTTTAAATCTCTGGCTTATGACATTTTCAGCTATAGGGTTCCCTTTCTTATTAATAAATAATAACCCATATCTATTCTCAATACCACTATTTATCAGTTCTTTTTCTTGTTCAAGTTTATGTTTTAATATAAGATTCATTATCTCATCTGGTGCCGATATCTTTCTGACTGAACTCTCAGTCTTAGTGTCTTTAAGTATTACTTCGCCATCAACCTTTGCAGTGATTTTTTCTATTGAAATTATTTTTCTCTCAAAATCTATGTTATCCCAGGAGAGACCTAATATTTCAGATATCCTCATACCTAGACCAGCACCTAAATTTATGTGTAGTTCTAAAGCTGTATCCTTACATACATCTAATAATCTTATTATTTGTTCTTCATCATAAATTTCATTTTTGAATTTTTTTGATTTAACTAAATCAATGCCTTTAGTTGGATTTTTATCAATTATCCTTAAATCAAAGGCATTTTCAAAAGCAAGTTTAATTATATTGAGGTGGATTTTTAATGTTCTAGAGCTTAGTGTATCTGATAAAGTATTTATATAATTTTGTATATGTATTGTATCAATATCTTGAACTCTCATTTTACCAAGATATATTATTATATACTTATTACATATAGAGATATATTTACTATATGTAGTTACAGACCACTTAGATTTATAACCTTCTATAAATGTTAATAAAAATTCTTCAAATAAAATATTATTTGGAATTAGTATATTATTTTTATACATGCTATCCTTCACTTCGGCTAACCTTTTATTAGCATCTCTTTTTTTAGTGAAAGAACCCATGTTCTTTTGTTTTTTCTTTCCAGTAAGCTCATCTTTATATTCTAAGTAAACTACATACTTTTTATTTACTATTCTTATAAATCCAGTCATGTAAACCACCTTTCTATAGAAAGTTCTATATGCTAATTATACCATAAAAAAGTGAATAAAAGTGTATTTTTGCTGAATTATAACTGAAAAATATAAATTAATTTATATATAAGCTTGTTATATCAAAGTATTATAAAAAAAGTGATAGAATAAATAATTCTATCATCTTAGTTATTATTAAATAATTAAATCTCATTTTTCGATTTTAAGCGTTTTTAAAGTTCAATAGGATTAATTATAAGGCGAGAAAAAATAAAGCTTTCTAATAGGATTATAATAGTTCAATATTTTTGTAGTAACTTATATCAAACTTTATATAGAATATTCTTAATTATTCATGTTAAATTATCTTAATAGACAAGATTTCTATTATTGACCATTCTAAAATCCAAGATATTCTCTAGATAGACTTCTCTTCATTACCAGTAGATACTAGTTGGTGCAAATTATCTGTGTTAGATATATAAAAAAGAAGCAAGGATGCTAATGACTCAAACTCCATTAACTCCTTACTTCTTTTAATTAGTAATTAAGTTAGAGAATGTATATATATTTACACAAACCTATACGCATTCTCCTCGGGGCTGTAAGTAGATTTGTGTAAAAACAAATTTACCTATAGGCTTTTTACTTGGTAAATTTGTTTTTATAAATCCATATTTTTATACTAATTTTTTCTCATTCTAATGTTAAAACATAAAAAATCAAGTTTTATATACTTTGTATATCTTTATGTAGACATTTGAATTTTTATTATACATATAAAAATACTAAAATCCTAGCTAAAAAAACTACTAAAGGTGTGCATTCAGAATCTATTCCTAAGCCCATTAATCCATAGCATATAAGATTTTCAATTTCTCCTCCAGAAAATACATTTATGAAAATCACAACTTTACGAGGTATTTTATAATCAATTGTTAATATTATTTTTAGTTTATTTTTAATATAATAAATAAACTTTGAAATTGATTTACTATCGACCATTTCCTTAAATTTCTTTTTTTTAATTTTTAGTATGAATTTTTTAATCATTTTCTTAATTACTCCTAAGGTATATATTTCTCCATAAATTCACTCCACTTTAATGGGAATAATCGCAAGAATTTATATTGATATATACATAGAAAATATATATAAAAATTTCTTTTTTATTTTTTTTATTTTTTGTTTTATTTCTTTTTTGTTTTATTTCTTTTTTGTTTTATTTCTTTTTTGTTTCTATTTTCAATAAAGCTGATTCAAATTATTCCTCTTTATAGATTTTTAATATATAATTAACTTAGAAAAGAATTATTTTTAGAAAAAAAGTTAATAAAGGAGAACATCATGTTATTATTAACAACAATATTTTTCTGTGTAGTATTTTTTATTTTATTCTTTTTTTTAAAAGATGGATTTGCTTTTATATGTACATTAATTACATTATCTTTTTATCTGTTATTTTTTTTAAGTATAAGTATGTGTTTTTTAATAAATTATCATTTTATAAATTCAGCAATATTGATATACATTATTCCAACATTTATACTAGTCACATATTTATATTTTGGTGTCTTTATTAATAAAGCTACTATCATGTTTTTTAGTAGAAAATTTGCTTCATTAAAAAATGTTAATTACAATTTTAATATTTTAAGGCATAGCTTAATTTTAATTTTTCTAATAATCTTTATTTATTTAAATCTTAATGGATTTTTTTATAGAGACGATTTAGATGATACAATTTTTTTAGTAAGAAACGTTTTTTTAACTACAATTTTATTGGCCATGATAAATCCAAGAAATATACTTGATATAGATTCCATATCAAATAGATGGATAGATAAATACAAGAATAAACTCAAAGGAATAGGTTAAAAGAGTAAAATATATTTGCTCTTTTATTTTTTTGTATATTTTAGTAAATCTAATTTAAGATAAACAACTGAGATACATGCTAATAACAGGAAAAGTCTTGCACTAATATATTAAAATTTCTTTTATTTTCAAATAAAAAGCGAATTTAACCCATATTAAATATGAGTATGAAAACTAAGCTATTTTAATTAGCAAATAAAAATTTAAACTACATTTGTCAGTATCATAAAAATTAGGAGGTATATATATGAAAGATAAGATTAATTAATAAAAAGTTGATATAATAAAAGAAAGAGGTGTTGAAATGAAAGAGAAATTAGAAGAAAAATTGAAAATTAATAAAACATTAAAAGAACATAAAAGAACTTTAATTGAAAAAAAAGATAGAGAATGGGCTAAAAAAGTGAATGATATACTTGACAGAGGTGATTTTTCTAATGAAGAATTAGACAAGATTAGAAGTTTAATTCCAAAGGAAATATTGACTAGTAAAAATGTTGGAGAAGTTGTAACTGAGGATGGATATGCTAAACCTGAGTATGATGAAGTGTTTAAATCTTTATTTACTTTAAATAATGATTACGATTTACTTGCAAGCTTTATAAATGATATTCTTAAGGATGCTCCAGACGCCAATAAAAATATCAGACCATTTATTAAAATAAAGCGAATAATCAGAGTTGAAACTGACCCAACAATTAATTATGTAGGTGAAAAGAGGCCTAGATTAGATATCTTAGCTGAAGATGAAGAAAAAAATCATATTAATATTGAGATGCAAAGAGCATCTGAAGATGACTATTTAGAAAGAGCTGAATACTATTTAAGTCGTGTGCATGGTAGAAAATTAGAAGAAGGTAAAGAATATAAAGCAATTGGAAAAACTATTGGAATACACCTATTAAATCATGTAAAATATAATCAAATAGATGATTATATAAATTGCATGAGATTAACTATGGATGGACATCCAGAGATTTTTTCTAGTAAAACTGCATTATATTTCATAGAACTTCCCAAAATTCGTAAATATAATAGTATAGCAAATAGAATCTTAATATGGGGAAAACTTATTGATAATCCCTCTCATATAGATATTAGGATTTTAGCTAAAACTGATTCTGTTATTAATAAAGCACTTAACCGATTAAAGGAATTAGGTAGTGATGAAGAATATTTATTAAATTTAAAGAGAGGTGCATATATTATGAATAAAAGTAGAAACTTTAAAGATGAAATTTTGAAAGAAGGGATTCAAAAAGGGATTCAAAAAGGGATTGAAGAAGGTATTGAAAAAGGTATTGAAAAAGGAAAAAGAGAAGAGAAATTTAACATTATTATAAAGTTAAAAAATAAAGGATATAATTTAAGTGAAATATGTGATATCATAGATGATTTGAGTAAATCAGAGGTTGAAAAAGTTTATAATCAAAATTAATAGGAAAACATTAGCTATTTAGCTAATGTTTTTTCTTCATAAAATTTATATATTAGAATTATAGCTAGAACTGATTCTATTATTAAGAAAGTACTAGACAGATTAAAGGAATTAAGTAGTGATGAAGAATATTTATTAAATTTAAAGAGAGGTGCATATATTATGAATAAAAGTAGAAACTTTAAAGATGAAATTTTGAAAGAAGGGATTCAAAAAGGAAAAAGAGAAGAGAAATTTAACATTATTATAAAGTTAAAAAATAAAGGATATAATTTAAGTGAAATATGTGATATTATAGATGATTTGAGTAAATCAGAGGTTGAAAAAGTTTATAATCAAAATTAATGTTTATAAGGATTTGTTTGCAAATAGATTTATGGAATTAAGAGATTAAATAGTAAATAAAACCAATAGTAAAGGATGTATAGTAAATTGAAAAGATTAAATTATGAATATGGACATACAAATGATATTATGAATAAAGTGCCAGAAACTTTAGAATGGCTTTCTAATAAAGAGATTAATGTTAAAGCTTCTAGATATTCAAGATATGTAGACTACATTAATAAATTTTATAAAGAAATCCCATCATTAAAAGTAGGAGATATAAACTTTCAAGAGTTAAATTTTGCATTTCAAGAATTATTTGAAATTGTACAAGTATATAATGCTTTTAAAGATGAAAAAAGTTTAGATTTTAACAGTAGGATTAAATATGTAGAAAATGTAGATAAACTAAAAGGGTTATTCTAGAAAATAAATTCTATTTAATTATACCTACCTCTAGTTTCTTCGTCGAAAGCATATTCTCAATTGATATTATACAGTTTAACCCATCTTTGTATCTGAGTTTCTACTTGCACTCATACTTCATATAAACCCTTATAGTAGAGCACTATTTATGATGCCTTTTTATATGTCTATTATAAGGGTGTTATATGTTAATAATTTTGCTTTTTTAGATTTTGTAATATATTTTAATAGCTACTAGGAAATATTATATTCTTATTTGCATTTTAACTCTTCTATACTATTTGAAATATCTTTATGATGTATGATATCTAATTCATATATCATACATAAAAATCCATCATCTTCAGTATCTTCTTCTATGACTCTAATTTTAATAGATAAATATATATTATTTAAACATTCTTCAAACTTATTTGCAAGATTATATTCAATAACATTACATTCATCACCATCTTCAGGCTCATTTTCATATAGTGAATCGTATTCAGACTCAAATTCATTTTCATATTCAAATCCAAAATGTTCTGAATAATTATTTTTCACTAAATCATCTATTTTTGATTTATATAAAGTCTTACCTTGATAATTTTTTAATTCTTTTATAAAATCATATTTATATTCTCTAAGCTCTACATATCTTTGAATCATTTGGTATATTTCAGTGTAAATATTATCTGCTATATTTTCTTTTGCTGAAAATTCACTTGTATGTTCTTCCTCTATGACATCTTGAATAATATCATCAAAAAGCATAATAACATCATAAGAGCATTTATCTACATTTATATATTGATATATATTTTCTTTATAATAATAAAAGAAAAATATCTTTTCATTTTTCATAAAGAATCCTCCTGATATTTTTCCTAAATCTCCATACTCAACATGATCTAACATGCTTTCTACTTTTTTTTCTATATCTGCACCAAACATATCAAGATAATTATTTACTTCCATTCTTTCAATTTTCATTTTATTCACCTCTTATAATTAATTATTTTTTGATTTTTTAACCCATTTATCATACTCAAAGATATTTACCTTTTTTATTACTTCATAAACTAATATATTTCCATCTTTAAGTTTAGAATCTAATTCTTTCCTATACCAAAAATCTCTATCATACTTAGACCTACTAGTTCTATATCCATTTTCTTGGTCCACAAGCTTTATAAGCACATATGAATCTTTTAGTATCTCAGTAACTTTAAAATACTTTATTTTATCTAAACTGATAATATCACCTTCATTTAAATGTTCTTTTCCATAGATTACTTCTAATTCATATGATAATATTTCTTTTTTGTCTTTTACTTTTATTAATTTTTTATTTTTTACATCTTCAACACTTTTTTTAACAGTAACTTCTATTTGATTGATAAAATTTTTAAGTGCATTTATAGATTTTAATTCATAATCAAATATTGTATTTCTATATAGTTTTTCATATCCATCTTCAAACTCCATTCTATCAATATTAAATTCTAATGGTACACAGCACATAGACATTAATGATTTTCCCATTTTTAAAATAGCTCCATCATATTCTATATGCCAAAAATAGTTTGGTGGATTTCCAAAGCGATATTTTGGAAAAATATCATCAAAACAATTTCCATTATCATCATAATTGGAATATGGAAGATTACTAATATTAGTACTAGTTTTATCTACTACTAATATGCAATCATCTTTTTTCGCAATCCCATGCCATACAGGCTTTTCAGGACTTCCTATTTTCATTCTGGATGGATTATATCCATATAATTTCCACTCATGATTTTTTATTACTTGAGATATAACTGTTCTTGCCCTTTCTCTTTTTTCATAATTGTTCAAATTAGAACACTCTCCTTATTGCTGACACATGCAGCTTATTTTTAATTACTAGAAATTAGCTTAATTTATTTCTGTAATTAATATGGGTCATTTTTTGATTTTATTTGAAAATATATTTGAGTTCAAATATTTATATAAAAATCATGATATAATATATATGCTATTAGCATACTTTTTTATCTTATTGATAACTTTTCAAAGAAATATAGGGGGGAATGATTATTTATGTTTTTATCAATAGCAATTTGTGAAGATGAAGTATCTTCTATGGATATAATAAAAGGATATTTGAATAAAATTATCAACCGAAATGAAATAGATTATAATATAAACCTATTTTATTCTGCTGAAGAACTTATTAAAAATTATCCTAATGAATTAGATATACTTCTGTTAGATATAAAAATGGATGGCATAGATGGTATGGAAGCAGCTAAAAAAATTAGAACTTTTGATAAAGATGTAGAGATTATTTTTATAACCTCTATGATAAATCATATTTTAGACGCTTTTGAGGTAAGGGCTTATAGATATTTATTAAAGCCAATTGATTATAGAGTTCTAAAAGATTATATTAACTCATTTATAAATGAATTTACATCAAGAAATAATGAAATATACGTTGAGTCTAAATATGCAGGATGTAATTCAAGCTTGTTTCTTAAAACAAGTGAAATTATATACATAGAAGTAATGAAAAAAACAGTAACCATCTATACAGAAAAAAGAAAACATATATTATCAACTAGTTTAAGTAATTTGGAAAATAAACTTAAAGATTATGGTTTTTTTAGATGTCATCAGAGTTTTTTAGTAAATTTAAGAAAAGTAATAAAGATTGAAAGAAATATAGCATTCATGGAATATGATGATAAATTAATAGAAATACCTATAAGTAAATATAAGGCTAAAGATTTCAGAAATAAAGTGACATTATTTTTAGGAGGACTACTATGATAAAAAGTGAGTTATTTTGGAATATATTTATATTTGTATCCTTTAGTATAGAGTGGTTTATGTGTAAAAAATTCCTGGACTATAGTAATAAACCTAAGAGCAATAATACCAGAATAACCCTTATGATTATTGTGGTAATTTTTTTTGCAAATATATTATCTTTCTTAAATGTTTTTCCAAATACAAGAGTCTTGATTTCTATATTTATAACTATCATAATAGCAAAGCTTGGATACGATATAAAACTAATGAAAGCTATATGTATATCCATCATATATTGGATGCTATTAATTTGTATAGATGCATTAAGCATGAGTCTTACAATTTGGATAAATCTAATAAATGATATGAGTAATCTATTAGCAAATAATATCTATAGAGTTGAATCAATTTCAATTGGTAAAATTCTTTTAATAGCTGTTTTATATTTATATAAATCATATTTTTACGAAACTGACTCAGATATAGACAGAAGAATATTTACTTATATGTCTATTCCCATTTTTACAAACATAGTTCTATTTTTTATCATTTTTAAATATATCTTTAAGTATTCCAAAGAAACACTAATAGATAGAAATCAACTTTTTATGATAGCTATAGTGTTACTCTTATCTAACATATCATTGATTTTACTTATAAAAAAGATACACATAGATAACAAATTTCTTATGGAAAATAATATGCTTGAAAAAATATCTAGCATGAAAAATGAATACTATAAAAATATTGAATCAAAACAACTTAAGATAGAGTTATTAAGCCATGATATGAAAAATCATATTTTATGCATAGAAGGTATGTATGAAAATAATATTGATATAAGACCTTACCTACATAGTATAAAAGATAAAATTAAAAATAATAATATATACTATACAGGCAACATAACATTAGATATTATACTAAATGATAAAAAAGATATTTGTGATAAATACAATATAAATTTCATAGCTCTGATAGATTTCAGCAAATGTAACTTCATCAAAGATATAGATATATGTAATATTTTTTCCAATATATTAGATAATGCAATAGAAGCTTGTAATAAAATTCCTTTAGACTATAGAGAAATTATACTGAAGGGTAATATAATAAATAATTTTTATATAATTAAAGCAGAAAATACTAAAATAAATAATATTTTAATCAGAGATAATAATATCTTAACTGATAAAAAAGATACTCTTAAACATGGTTTTGGAATAAAAAGCATAAAGAACTCAGTCGATAAATATGATGGTACATATTTAATAGAACATAACGAAAATAGATTTACTATGATAATTTCTATCCCTATGTTGTCCATTTAAGCTTTATAATGTCCAGTTAGGCATAATTATTGAAGCAATATATAATAACTGCTATTGTTTATATATCAAAAGATATAGGAGAAAAAGATGTTTAAAAAATATGCTGAAAAAATTACAACTGTACTAGTTAATAATGAATTAATTAATACAGAAGAGCACCATATCTATTCTTATGGTTTTGAAGTAGTAATTGCATCATCTGTGAACCTAGTATTAGCATTAACTTTAGCACTTATATTTCATAAGTTTATTCATGTATTGCTATTTTTAATATGTTACTGTTCGATAAGACAATTTTCTGGTGGATATCATGCTAATAATCACAGAACTTGTATACTTATTTTTTTATCTGTTGTACTAAGTTCCATATGTATTTTGAATTACATAAATACAGTAAAACATATGTCAGTTATTATCATATTCTTAGTGCTAAATTATTTAGGTGTATGTTTTTTATCTCCTCTTGAACATAAAAATAATTCTCTAAATTTAGATGAGAAAAAAATGTATGGGAAAATGTCGAAGTTATTGGCAACAATAATTGTACTTGTTATAAGTACTAGTTTCATTTTAAAAATCAAAACCGATTATGCTTTATTTTGTTTGTCTGCTTTATTTTGGATAAACATAATGCTGCTTTTAGGAAATATACAAATTCGGAGGGAGAACAATGAACAAATATTCGTTAAAAGTACTTAAAGCTTTAAGCCTATTATCTTTAGTAACAGTTTTTTTGTCAGTTAATACAACATGTACCTGGTTTAACCATCAACCAAGTTTGCCTAAAGGTCTAAAAGATTTTAAATTTAAAGCTAGTAAGTAAAAAGATATCGTAAGATAGGGTATTCAAATTTTTATGCCCTATCTTAGATAAAAAGCTTTTATGTATTTGTTGTCTTGATCAATAGGCATATCAAGTATTATAGCTAAATCTATACAATCTATATGGCCTTTTAAAAATAGATACTCAATTATCAAATTATTTAATTCATCCTCTAATCTAATATACTCATTTAATATCTCTATATCTATCTCTGAAAGAAAAGCATCTATATCTATCTTTGAAAGCTCTTTAACTGCTTCTAAATATTTAGAATTCTTTATTCTAAAATTTTCAATAGATATGCTTGAAAATCTATTGAAATTTTCAAGTATATCAAACCTAGATGTCATATACAATTTAATAAAATTTTTATATCCTTCTTTGTATTGAAAATCAAATTCTAAGCTATGAATAATATTTTTCTGCTCTGTATAAGATTCAAATTGTTTTCTTCCATTTAAGGATAACTTGTCATATATAATATTAAAAAGATTAAAATATGACTTAAAAATAGTCGTCTTTTTATTTTTCAATTCTTCTAAGCTATTATTCTGACACTCACTTAAAAAATTATTGAATTCTTTATTGATATCAAACCCACAAATAATAATCTCCTCCTATTGTATTCGCTAATCAAATATACAGTATATATAGTATATATAATTTAAAAACATATGCTATAAGTATATTTTTTTGACACGTATAGTATATCATTAAAGATAATCATCTTCAATGAACAGTATAAGATTTTATAAACTACTACTATAATCAGATTAGGAATGGTGCAAATGTTAGAATCAAATAAAATAGAAACCATTATTGGAAATAGAATAAGAAATTATAGAAAAAGATTAGGATATAGTCAAGAAACATTAGCAGAAAAAGCTAATTTACATCATACATATATTGGTCAGATTGAAAGAGGTGAAAGAAGTGCATCACTTCATAGTATTTTAAAAGTCGCAAACGTACTAGAAATTCCCCTTGAAATTTTATTTGAAAATATTATATTAAATGAAAGCCAGGTTGATACAATACCTTCTCAATGTTACGAACTAATTGACAAACTAACATTAAAAGAGCAAGAGGCTATACTTAAATTGATAAAAGATATTATCACATATAGAGAATTATAAAAATATATATTATATTAAGAGTATCAAATTTCCACTTAAAAATAGTCAATTTTTATTTTTCAATTTTTCTAAATTATTATTCTGAATTTTTCTTCTATATCAAATATATAAATAATATGCTTCTACTATTTTATTTTCTAATCGATATAAATAGCATATATAATTCTATGCAATATGCTATACGAGTATATTTTTGACACATATAGTATATCATTTAAAGAGAATAATCTTTTATGAGTTATATAAAAGTTCACAAATTACTACTATAACCAGATTAGGAAGGATGCAAATGTTAGAACCAAATAAAATAGAAATTATCATTGGAAATAGAATAAGAAATTATAGAAAAAGATTGGGCTATAGTCAAGATATGTTAGCAGAAAAAGCAGATTTATATCCTGCCTATATTGGCCAAATTGAAAGAGGTGAAAAAAGAGCATCACTTCATAGTATTTTAAAAATTGCGAATGCATTAGAAATGCCACTTGAAATTTTATTCGAAAATATTATCTTAAATGAAAGCCATGTTGATACAATTTCTTCGCAATGTTATGAATTAATTGATGGATTATCGGCTAAAGAGCAAAAAGCTATGCTTAAATTGATAAAGGATATTATTAAATATAAGGAATTATAAAAATGAATATTGAAGATAAAATATTAATCGGAAAAAGACTAAAAGAGCAAAGAAAAAAATTAGACTTAACTCTTGAAGATGTTGCTAGGTTAACAAGTCTATCAAAAGGATATCTCTCAAATATAGAAAAAGGTAGCAAGTCGCCTAGTCTAATAACTTTTATAAAAATTATTAACTCACTGAATATTTCAGCTGATTCCATTATCAATGGTACAGATGAATTTAATAAATTAAATGTAAGTTCAAATATAAATGAGAGCATAAATGATTTAAATAGTCAGGAGTTAAACCTTATAATGGACATCATAAAATCAATTAAAAAAAATAGAAGTTTAATAAAATAGAAATTTAATAAAATAAAAAAGATGCTTTAATGAGATTTTTAAAAATCAAATTTAGGCATCTTTTTTTACTTATTTTATGGTAATATATACACATAGTATATATTTTATAATTTTTATGTTTATACGTGTCATCAAAGGAGATTAATATGATAAAAATACAGGGGAAAGATTGTAGAAAAATTATAAAGGAAGAAATAGAAGTTGAGTACATAGATTTTAATTCAACTGACAATGAAAATGGAAAATTGATAAGTGAAAGTGTAAATGCTTATAAATTAAAACAGCTATCACTTGATAATAATATAGAAGCTTTACACTTTATAAATACAACTGGAGATAAATTAGAGTTTCTTATAGAAAAAATTAGCACTCTATCAGTTAGAAATTCTTCAGCATATGTTTCTATATTTTGTCCAGATTTATACAGTAATAGTTTTGATAAAGAGGAAAATATATTAAAGAAAATTAATAAAAAAAATATAAAAATTTCTCCTACATTAAACTTCTTTGAAAATAGAAAAGTCATAGTAAAAACTCAAAGATTTTTATTTCCTAGATTCTGGACAAAGTATATGAAAATGATTTGGTTACAAAATAATAATTATCCAACACACTCAAAAACTTTTACTAGAACATCAACATTTTATCAAGTAATATATATAAAACACATGGTTATATTTAAATACTATATCATGAAAAGAAATAGACATTATTAGGAGGATAGAAATGAATACAAGTATACAATTACAGTTAGATTTAGATTATATAAATACTTATGTCAAATATATTCTTGAAGAATCTAATAGAGGACCTATCTATTGTGGAGCTTATATAACAACAAATAAAGAATTACATTTATTCTCATATTATAAGTCAAATTTTAATATATCAAATTTGTATAAAAGAGATAATATAGATAGTATAAGAGGATTTGAAGGTATTTTAACACGCTTTAAACTTAAAGAGATAAACTATATAGAATTCGAAAATTGCATATACAATGCGGTCAAGGAATTAACTACTAGTTATAAAAATTTAAATATTCATCCAGATATAGATTTTTTAAAAAAAGAATTTGATTCACATATAAATATAGCTTATTCAGTTTGGAAACTCAAAGAAATAATAAGAAATTTATGTTTTGATTATATTGGAACAGCAGAGTTACTAGATTTTTCTGAAGAGGATATCTCAAGTTCTTTATCTGAGGGAGAATGGAAGTACTATATTTTAGGCCGAAAATTACATATTAACTTTGAATTAATTGACTATGATGAGGATAATATTCTAGAGTCAAAGATTAAATTGAGTAACTTAGAAATTTGTTAGGTTTAACAGTTATTAAGTAACTACATTATACCTAAATAATTTTATAAAGTAAGAGAGTACTAATACTCATACTCTCTTGCTTCAAGGATTCCATTATATTTTTAAAATTTAATATTAATATCTCTATGAAACATTTTCACATCCCTAATGAATTTTTTTGAAGCTTTTAATATGTCTACTAGAGCTCTTATTTCAAAATCATTACAATCTTCAAGAATTACCTATATTTCTTTTTCAAAAGCCACTTTAGAGAATTAATACTGTATCATATAATAGTTCATCTACTTATACAGATAAAGTATTTGAGATTGCAACCAATGTCGGTAAACTAACTGTTGAGTTACCTGTTTCAATATTACCAAACAATATATAAGTACCTATGCTTTATAAATATAAAAAGAAAGGAATGTATCTAATATGTCTATACAAAAAATACCAAAATCAGAATTAAAAATAATGAAATTTATCTGGAAATTAAATACTGATTTATCTTCTAAGGATGTAATAAAAGCTATGGAATATGAATATGATTGGAAATCTACCACAACACTTACTCTACTATCTAAACTGGTTAAAAGAGGTTTTTTAGAAGCTGATAAGATAAATAAAATTACACATTATAAAATACTTACAACAAAAAAAGCTTATTTACAATTTGCAACTAGACAATTCTTAGATACTGTACATTCTGGCTCTATGAACAGCTTAATTGAATCTTTGATACACTGTACTTCTAGCAGTAATGATACCTTGAATGGAAATGACATAAATAAGTTCTAAATTTTATATAAACCTCCAAATGGATATATCTCTATAATTTGGAGGTTATTTTTATATTCCTTTCTGCAATATAATCCTAGATTGACATTGACAATATACTAATTATTCACTATATCTAAACATTAATTTTTTAGCGAAAATTTTTCAAATAAAATCAAAAAATACCCCATATTAGTAGTAAGAATAAATTAAGCTAGTTTTTAGCAATTAAAAATAAGCTGCATATGTCAGCAATAAAAGGAGTGTTTAAAATATGAAAAGTTTATTAAGTTATAAAGAAAGAGGACCTTATGGAGATTCTAGTTATCGTGGAAACACATCAGGTAAATTTATTATTGATTTACATAAGGTTTATCAGTTTAACTCTATCAGTGATTATATGTGTGGAAGTAATACAACTGCTCATGTCTCTAAAGAATTAAAAATCGAATCACATACCTATGATCTAAACATGGGATTTGATTTAATAAATAATGATATAAAAGAAAGAAATGAGTGTATTTTTTGGCATCCACCATACTGGGATATTATTCAATATAGTGGTAATGTCTATGGAGATAAACCTCTAGAAAATGATTTATCACATATACATGATTACTCTTTATTTATGAAAAAAATAAATTATTGCTTATCAAAACAGTTTGCAACTTTAGAAAAAGGTGGTCGATTAATCATTTTAACAGCTGATGTAAAAAAATCTGGAGCATTGTATTCCATGCTGTTAGATATGGATAAACTTGGTACGTTGGAACAAATAATTGTGAAGGAACAACATAATTGTTTAAGCGATAAAAAAAGCTATAAACATGAAGAATTCATAAGAATAGCTCATGAAACTGCATTGGTACTTAGAAGAAATCATCCATATATGTTAAACTTCTCTATTGTTAAAAAAGGTGTATGTGATTTAAGAGATAGTCTTAGTATAACTTGGAAAGACTTAGTCGCAACTGTAATAGAAAAATTAGGAAAAGTAGCAAGATTAGAAGATATCTATAAAGAAATTGAAGGTCATAAAAAATGCAATTCAAACAAACATTGGAAAGAAAAAATAAGACAAACACTTCAAATAAACTCTATTTTTACTAAACTAGAAAAAGGAGTTTGGGGAATATCATAAATTTTAAGGAGGTAATTTTTATGAATAAAATTTTAGAAATAAATACAAAAAATTATAATAAAATCATAGATGAATATATAGAAACTTGCATATCAAGTAAAGAAATTTTAAAATGGGGAGCTTTTATAACTAATAAAAAACTGTATCTTTCTCCTGCTGATAAAAATCTTGATACAAATAAGTATAATGATTTTGAGCTATTTAACAATTTGTTTGATAAGTATAAAGCTCAAAAAATATCATTGTATGAGTTGAAAAACTCTATTAATGATAGGATTTCTTCATTGCTATATTATTTTAATGAAAGGGAATATAATGTATCAAGTATAATGTCTAGTTTAAAGCATATGGTTGGTAAGATATATACATATGATATATTTATTGAAGAGATAAGAGAAACTATTGATTTCTGTATTGGTATTTTTGAATGGCCAGAAGATACTTCTGATTCAATTCTATCTGAATTAGATAATGGTATTTGCATTCGTGATATATATAATAATCAAGAAAATCTAGACATCAATTTCACTACAAAAATAATCTATACTGATTCACCTTCAAAATCTCTAATAGAAGTTACTAAAATTTCTTTACATTAAATTAATTATTTTATAAAATTGGGTTTATAAACTTCAAATAAAAAGCTATATTATATAAGAGTATTATTCTCTACTAATATAGCTTTTTGATTTCTTATTTTAAGTTATCTCTCCAGTTTTTCAAATAATTTCTTTCTTCATCTGTTAATTGATCACAAGTTGATAATGAATCTAATAGACTACCTGTAGAACCATCATGGATATTACAAATGAACTCTTTTGTCTCAAATTTTATATATTCATCTTTCATAATTATTGATTCATAATAAGTATATTTCCCTATTTTTACTGAATTTAAAAAACCTTTATTGGCTAATCTTGATAGTAGTGTTAGTGTTGTAGTTTGTTTCCATCCATATTTTTTATGCATGGCATTAGTAATATCAATTGATGCCATTTGAGTATCTGACTTCCATATAAATTTCATCACTTTTAATTCTGTTGGTGCTACCTTTTTAATTATCATTTTATTTATACCTTTCATATTTATTTTTAAAATATAGAGTCTTTATTTTAATTAAAGTTAGTAAATGAATAATCTTTTACCAACTTTCTAAAGTCTTTTTTATTAAGTTTATTTAATCGTATATAGTTGGTATTATCTAAAATATATTTTTTATCAGGCTCTATGCCTAAATCTAAAGCATCTACTATTTTTTTATATTTAATTAGATTTCCCTTTTCATCACACTCAATTAGAAATAAAAATCCCTCTACTTCTACTATTTTAAAAAGCTCATATCTTCCATACTCTTCACTATCTATAGACAAAAGTATATCTTCTAGTTTTAAAGTATCAAATTGAATACCTGTTTCATTTTCTATAATTTCTTTTAATAAGTTCAATTCTTTTTCATTATCTACCATAAAATTATGTCCCCCTAAAGTTAGTATTTTTAACTTCTAAATTACTTTTTCATGTTTCTATAATCTTTTCTATGTCTTCATATAGTTTCTCCTTTTCTTAATCTTGACAATTGCAATTTCATTTTTATTTGCTAATAAATAGCTGATTCCTTCGTCTAAATTAATATGGGTCATTTTTAATTTTTATTTGAAAATATTTGATATAAAAGATAATCTTTTAAATATTGTTAGGCCATGAGACACTTGAATTATTTTAAATCATATAGTTACCCTTATCAAAATGATATATAATAAATTTATAAAAAAATAAGGAGGTAATAAAATATGGATGTAAAAAAGATAGCAAAAAAATCATGTTGAGACGTTGCATAACTCAATTTAATGAAGAGTATGAAAGATATTATCCTGAAAGCAAGAAATTATTTTATTTACTTTTATCAGATGAAGATAATGATATAGATATGGTATGCAGTCTTTTATATGATAAAAAACTAATATAAGATATCTAAAACTTTGATTATAAAAACAATATTGGGTGGGATAAGACTTGACAAGTATTGATTATGAAAGTATTGGAAAAAGAGCATTTGAATGGTGTTTAAATTCTTTAAAATCAACCTATAAAACATTCACAGATACAGATTTAGACATAGATATAAAATATTGGGTTAATAATGATATATCCATTGGTGGTAGAAGTTCTTTTGATGGAAAAAATTATTTATTGTCAATAAATAAAGGCGTTTTCAAAGAGATTGATAGCATTTTCTATACTTTATTAGAGAGTGAACTTGAAGAAAATCAAAAAACTAGAGAAGATTTTTATCAAAAAGTTTCTTTTGAGTTTGGAGATTATGATAGACAAAGAGCTAAGATTTATTCGGAAATACTAATCACATTATCTATAGATATAATTATATTTCATGAATTAGGACATATAATGGATGGACATTTAGGATACTTAAATGAACTTAAATCTGGATGTACTGCATATTTAAATAATTCTGTTTCAAATGATGTAGATAATCTAGTAAATCAGATCCTTGAGATGGATGCAGATTCCTTTGCTGCAACTAGAATAATAGATGCAATCATATATGATAAAAACATAGATAATTATAATAAAACACATGAAAATATAATAAAAAGCAAAAATCATGCGTTTTGGTTAGCTACAGTAGCTGCAACAGTAGTTTTTAGTTTGCAAGGTATGGGACGATCTAGAGCTGAAAAAGAACTTAAACTAGCTTATTACTTACCACTAAGAACAAGACATCATCATTTCATAAACTGCCTTATTGCATCTCACAATGCAATAGAGGTTAAAGAAAGATTAAAGTTTACAGAAGATTTTCTTATGGAAGTTATTCCCAATATAGAGGAATTTATTAATTTATATTTTAGAGGTACATTTGACTTTGATGAAATAGATGCGAATTTAAATAATAACTTACATGAATTAGATAAAAGTTATATAGATCATTATCATGAGTTAAATCGTATATGGACTAGAGACATAAGGGATAAATTAGTACAATATTCATACTTTGAACTGGCAGATTAGTTGTAATTTAATTTTATCTAACTGTCATTAGTTCAAAATATAATATTTATTCAGAATAATAGAAAACAATTACTATTTATCGAATTTACAAAAAAGATAACCTTCTTACTTGAAGGCTATCTTTTTTATTGTAAAAATTAAATTTATTTCAAAAATATTTGGTTTTTATACCATATTATATTTAATAAAAATTTTAAGCATATTTAATGCATATAAAAAAATAAGCTGCGTATGTCAGCAATAAGGGGGAGTATTTTTTGATTAAACCAAAAATGTTAAATAAACATAGTGTACTTTTTATTGTAAATATTCTAAAAAAATTACATATAAGTGTATACCTATCAATTCCATTATTATGTCTGCTATTGATATTACCAAAACAATTAATCTATCTTTTTATGTTAATTATATTGTTTCATTCAATTGGCAAGTTATATGAAAACAAATCTAGAAGTATTAACCTTCTACATAAAGTAACTGAAGATAATATTGATCCTTCTGATAATGCTAAAACTACTGACACTTATCAAGAATCTGAATTTAAAGATACTTTATTTATTAATCAAGTAGTTGATAAGAAAGAATATTATATACTACATGATTTTAAAGTTGATTGGAAGATCTGCATTGAGGGAACAATTATACATATAACAACTGTAAAATTATTCTATCATGACAGTAAAACTACAGCAAAAATATATATATTTGATAACAACATTGATATATATTTTGATGATAACATAACACTTGAATTTCTTTATTATAAGCTACAGGAGTGTGATAGCTTTTTAGAGCTTACAACAAGCTAAAAATTATTCAAATAAAATACTGTAAAAGTTAATAAACTTTGATAATATTAGTTGTATAAACAAAAAAATATATCTATATCATATAGCATATACGAGATATGTAAAGGAGATATAAAAAATGTTAAATTCACATGAACAAAATAAGTTTAATATAAATGGTACTTTTGGAGCAAATGCTTCTTCTAAAGGTATGCTATATAAATGGACAGCTTATTTAAATGGAAAATTGGTATATATCAAGACTGGTGTAAAATACAGAAACACATATAGTGACATACAACCACTCACAGAAGTCTTAGTATCACAGATACTAGATAGTCTAAAAGTAAATCATGTTAAATATTATTACGATAAAATGAACAGAAATAATAAGATATATGATGTTTGTTATTCATTTGACTTTGCTGAAGGTTATAAATACACTACAATAAGAGAGCTTGTTGGTACTAATAATTCTGACTTATATACACATTTAATAAACAATCTTTATTTGGATAAAAAAGAGCTAGATACCATGATAATAGTAGATTTTTTAATAAATAATATTGACAGACATCTGCGAAATTTTGGTATGCTACAAGATGAACATGGTACTTTAAAATTTGCACCACTTTTTGATCATGGTTTTGCTTTATATGGAAATATAATAGATGAGGAATTAGAGCTAGATAGTCCTGAGTTTCTTGAATCAATAGATGAATGTAAACCATTTAAAAGTTCACACTATGAGCAAATAGGCTTAATCTCAGATATAAGTTTTAAAATAAATACTAATGAAATATTAGAAATCGTTGATAGTTATAAAAAATATTTAAAACCACATAGATTGGAGTGCATTAAGTACTTATTAAAGATAAGAATTGAATATTTAAAAGAAAGGGGAATTTTATATGAATGATTTGTCTAGTGATAAATTTAGATTTAGTGATAAATTATTTATAAAAAATAATGGAGTGATAGGAAACAATGACTTATATCTTTTAAAATATAAAAATGATACTACAGGTATTTTAATCTATAACATAATAGATGATAAATTTTCATTTAAACAAAATAAAAAATATAAGGGAATGAACCCTTTTCCAATCACAAATATATTAAAAAATCTAGATAGTGATAAATGGGATGAATTTATAAGAATATGGATAGAAGAAAGAGTTATTCAGGAGTGTAGACCAGAGGTAAATGATATATTAAAAGAATTTAAATTAGGATATTATGATGTGTGGGATATTTGCAGAAGTAATCTTGCTATGAGTATAGAAGATTTCTTTTGGATTACAAAAGATATTAATTTAAAGTATGAAGATTTCAATGTCCGTTATTGTGCTTTAAACAACATTACTCCCAAATATCAACCACCTTTTCCTATAGTTAAGTATCCTACTTACTTTGAGAAGCAAAAAATTATAGATGGAGAACCCTGGCTATATGAGTTAAAAGATATCAATACTTAATTATGTTAAAGCTATAATATATAAAAAATTAAAAAATATTCAAACTAGACAAAAAAGAGTTATTTAAAAATATAAGTTTATATTTTTAAATAACTCTTTTAATTTTTTTTCAAATAAAAATTAAAAATGCCACATATTAGATATGAGAAAAAATTAAGCTATATTTATCAGCTATAAAAGAGGGAGATTTTTTATAAAATCAAAATCATTATTATCAAATTATTAAGGAAAACAAATTAAAGCACTTCAAAATTTCAATTAAGGTACTAGACAAAACATTTTTAAAACTAAAAATATTTTATTTAATCTTAGATTACCAGTAACATATCCAAATGGCTCAAATACTATCTTAAAAAAAGAAAAATCAAAGAAAATAATGAAACAAAAGAAGTTGCATTATTTTACTCAAAAAAACTAAATCAAATGGAAATAGTATAATTCCTAAAGAAAATGTTTTCAGTCTCTTGAATGAAGAATTTCTTCTTGTAAATTGTGGTTATGATGATTTGTTACTTATTCTTTAATCAGAAATTATATCATATATTTAATAATAACAATTAAATACAAAACTTAAAATCAATAATTAGAGAATAATAACAATTTGTACACCAAAGTAACTGCAATATAGGCAATAAAATATAAAATCTAATAATAGTACATTGTAAATATATTATTGATTTTTTATAATAACTTAATTAATAATTATGATAACTATATTTATATAATGGAAAATTAAGTTATTAATATTAATAAAAATCTTTATATTGTTTATAAAATTTAACTAAAATAGACATAAAAAATAGAGCTAATAAGAGATTATAAGCTCTTACTAGCTCTATTTAAGAATTATTGAGTTGTAAATGTAAACCCTAATAGGAGTAGCCAAAATTAATTTTTTTGAACTACTCCAGATATTAAATTGCTATTGCTAAACTTCCATATTTATTTATACTCTGTACAATCAATGTTCTTATAAATGCACCAGGATTATTTATTTCACTGTAGTTTATATCATCTTCGTCTATCGTATATTTATTGAACATATAATCTAGTGCAGCCAAAACTCTATTCTCTCCATATTGAACAGCAAGGCCAACTAAATCTCCTACTATAATTTCTTTTTCAAGTTCTAGTTTGGTAATTAAATCTTCTTCAAATAAGTTATATTTATCTAAATTTATCTGAGATAACACCTTGCTATAATTAGAACTTAAAGAGCAACCTGTATCTTCAAAGAATTTCAAAATTTTTATTCTTATAGGTTCAGTATATTTCTTTGAGATGGTTTCTTTCGTCTCGTAACGCTTTGTATCAATGGTGTCATTACTTACATCAAATAAAGTTTTAGAACCTCTCAGGAATGCTTCTGTGAGCTTATTAGATTTCAGTATGTAAGAAGGAAGTACTGATATAAGATTATCTTTTTTAAATCGTATTTTCTTACCTAACTTACTTCCTTTAGCATCAGCCCAAAGTAATTTCTTTATTTCAAGTTTTAATTCATTTACATTTTCAAAACTTAATAGATGATTTAAGGTATCTAAAGACATAGTTATATAACCTTTTCCACCATCTTCTTTTTTAAGATGATTTCTATATTCTCCATCAATAACTATATCAAATTTACCTCTTTTAACTTCTGTAGAATAAACTAATCCAACTTGCAATAACATATTATGATTATGTCTAGCTGTTACAACTGAAAAATTACATATATCAGCTATACTTGCAAATGACACTGATTTTCTAACATAGTTTTTATTAGATACTATGAAGTGGTATGCTAAGTATTGCTTTATAGCGCTTTTACTTAAAGCTATACATCTATTTTCATTAGTTACAATCTCTATTATACCTATTTCTGTTTCCTTTTCTGTAACATAGGAAAATTCTGCTATAGATTTTAATTTAGGACAATCTAAACAGAATTCACTTAGCTTATTAGTATCAAAAGAAGGATTATTTTTTATTGCACAAGAATTACAAGCAGAACTATCTATTTTCTCTACTTTTCTTGTAGATGTCTTGAAAGTCTCTAACATAACATTAAGTTTTGATTTTGATATTCTAGCAACTGGCTTTAATTCTTGCATATTATAATCCTCCTTTCTTAATTTATAATATAAGTATACTAATTTTGTTTCCTGTTGTAAATATAGAAACACTTAATATTTAAAATCTTTTATACTTTGTATTATTCCTGTGCTTGTCTTATATTTTTTAGCAATTGCCCTAATAGTACTGTTTTCTAATTCATTTCTGATTTGTTTTTGCATTTCATCATTAAACCTCTTACTTCTTCTTCCCTGTTGAACTACATAACAATTTTCATTTTCTAATGTCTCATATACAATACCAGCTTTATCTAGCTTCTCTTTTTCTGAACTATCTACAATAAAGACTACTTTATCTTTATATTTAATACTCATATTGTGATAACTCCTTATATAAATATGTTTTATTTTTTTATTAATAAATTATCTACTAAATCAATAATCAAATTAGCATTTCTTAAAAAATCTAATCCTAATAAACCATTTACTTTTTCTTCTGGATCAATCTCCCCAAAATCCAATCTGATATTTTCAAGAATTATATCACCGCAAATAACTTTATCAACTGATTTTCTTACTGAATATTGAACAGCACCACCATAACCAGAAGCTTTTACAATTGTATCATTGTCATTAAATCCTATATCTGATTTTTCCAAATAAGAAGATGATATGATAGTGTGAGATGCACCTGTGTCAATTATTACATCTTTAATAAGTATGTTTTTATTTTCAATTGAAATTTCTATATCTGTATATAATAAGCCTTTTTTGTATTTGAAAATTTTCATTTTATAAACCTCTTCTTACACCAATATGTTTAATAAGATCTATTATAAATTCTTCATTTTTGGTATTATATACAATTTCTCTATCTTTACATCTATTGAATTCTTTTAGTGCTTCTTTACTATCATGAATAACTTTGACAAGGGCTACTTCATCTATATACTCTTTTTCATCATATACATGTGATTTTAAAATTTCTAGTTTGACAAATGAATTAGGGTATAAATTTCTAACTTCTGACCATTTCATAGAAATCAACTCCTTTACACTATAGGAATATTATAACATTTTTGTTTCTTAAATAAAATAAGAAACAATTAATATTTATAATCTTTGACACTTTGTATTATTCCTGTACTTGTACCATATTTTTTTGCGATATTTCTGATAGTATCAGTTTTAAGTTCAGTTCTTATTTGCTCCTGCATTTCTTCTGTGAATCTCTTTTTTCTACCAATTTTCTTTTTATCAATGGCATAGAAATTTCCTTGCAAATCAATATATTCTATATTTTTTTTCTGTAATTGACTGATTTCACTAGTTTTAACCAAAACAAACTCTTCATCATTATATTTAATACTCATAATTTTCTCCTTTAAAAAATCAATAATTTGATAAGTACGGAGCTGGTATAGCCATTTTTTGTATGATACCTTTTTACTTAAACTTATCTTACCCAAAAAATAAATTTATGTCTATATTTGTTAAGTACGGAGCTGATACGGTCATTTAGCTCAAATAGAGTGATTTCAACGTCTTCTGTTAAGTACGGAGCTGATACGGTCATTTAGCTCAAATAGAGTGATTTCAGAAGACGTGAGGTTTGAAATTACTAAGAAAAGTAAAAAAGATGTTACAAAAAAAATTTTTCGACAAGGAAATAATCAAAAAAAGGGCTATTTTTTGTTAAGTACGGAGCTGATACGGTCATTTACATTTTTTGAAAAATCTACTTTTTGTTAAGTACGGAGTTTATACGGTCATTTTGCCTTTTTTATTAAATTCAGCTAAAATAAATTCGACATTTTTTGTTAAGTACGGAGCTTATACGATCATTTTTAAGACTTATCTTCTATCATATAATCAGGAAGAGAAAGTATAGTATTATTTATAAGACGTTTTCTTTTTTCAAAATCTTCATAGAAATAAACATCAAAATACGAATTTCCTCTTTTATAGTCTTTAATTATGAATTGATTTTCTTTTATCTCGTTAAAGCCTAACTCTAAGTATTCCATATTTTGTTTTACTGTTTTACTTTTATTAAGGTGGACATCAAATTTTAAATCTTCTATATCATATCTAAAGCTTTTATTCCTTATGTCTTCACCACAAGATATAAGAAAAGACCTTCTACCTTCCAAAAAATAAGCTAAATTAATTGACTGTGTTAATTGTAATTTTTCGAGTTCATTTCTATACATTATATCTGTATTAACTCTTTCTACCTCCTCAATAAAAGATTTTGTGATTTTAACTAACTCTCTATTGTTGTTATTTTCATCATTTACGATTGTTGTGCTAGAAAATAAATTAAAACTAATTTCATATTTCAATTCACCTTTATCATTAGTTTGATTTGAATAAAAAGTATAGTAAGGTAACTTTAATAGTCTATTCTTTATATTAATATAATTCTTTTTGCCATCTGAAAGTCCCAAGTACTTCACTAAATCGCCCAAATAAAATGAAAATGAGTTCATATGGCTATAAGTATAAACAAATCGAATAATTTCAAGGTCTTGCTTATCTAAATATATTTTTGGCAAAGCTTTTTTTTCTGTATCAGGATTTATTAACTCTAGTTTAAGGTTTTCAATATTTTCATCTTGTCCAATTGAAAATTTATAGAAAAAGTTCATTTGTTTTCCTGAAAGATTCTTAGCACTATAGTCATCTGACATGTATTCATTTTCATTTTTCTTAACATTTAAATGCGAGTATCTTTTTCCCTTTGTGAAAGGTAAAAAAATACCTGGTGAAATATGTGGAGGTGTCTTTATAGCAATTTTATTAATATCAAAGTCATAATCATCTTTTAGCACTTCTGTTATACACATTAATATATCATGTATAAATGCAGAATTTATTTTACTAGTACTAAGTTCTTGCAAGTATGGATAATCACATATATTATAATTGGAGCTTGATTTCCATTCATCTAAAAAATCTTTTCTTTGCTCCTCTAATTCTTTTGGATTTTTTACTCCAGCACTAATGATTCTTCCATTTTTCAAATATTCATTTTCAATAATTTCTAATTCTTTTTTTAGGTATTTACTACTTTTTTTTCTTGAAGATTTAGTATCTTCATTTAGAGAATCTAAAGTCATATCAGACCATCTCTTTTTTAGTTTTAATGATGAGGAATTCTCTTGATTTCTTAATTTTCTAACATCATTTACCGTATTCATCTTTTTAAACTTATCTGAAATAAGAGAATATAGAAATTCTTCAAATGCCAAGCTAATTTCTTCAGCAGACATACCTTTTAATCTAAATATTTCAAAATATTTCCTAGTTATCATTTTAAATCTATCATTATCATATATAATATGATAAATCAAGTTAATTCTATTTAAATCACTTTGTTCATTAGTTGTGTTATCTTTAGACATTTTAATTATTCCTCCTCTCTATATTTCTCTTGATAAATTATTTTTATATTATTAGCTGACAACTTATAACCTAGTTCATTTTTCAAATCATCTACATTTTTCACTGTTAACTTTAAACCATTCTCTTCTGCAACCTTCATTTTATGCATAAATCCAGAGTAATACAATGTTTTCATACTTAGATTTATATCAATATTACTAGACATAAGCAATTTATTAAGCCAACTATTTAATATATTAAATCTTCTTACTAATGTTGGGTATGCCATAATATTAGTGCCAAAATTGTTTCGTTCTTCTGGTTTTGTTTTTATTAAATAATTAGAATCCATGTTAAATGCATACATTGAATTAGTTGTATTTTTCTTATCATCATCTAAGAATTGAGCGTAATACTTTTGATTTAATGTTTCTTTAGCGTACAAACTTAGGGTATCATCCATTATCAATACTCTATTTTTTAACTTTAAAGTATTAGTCTCAAAATCTAAATCACTCTTTTTTATCTCTCTTAAATCTTCTCCTTTATTACCTAGTATCCCATTCCAAATTGCATATAATATAAATTTATCCTGCCAATTCATAAGATCACTACATATCCAATTAAGTTCATCTTTTGTAAGATATTTGTCTGCATTATTTTCAAGCTGAGATATTTTTAAGGCCTCAAATTTAACTTCATACCCTAGTAATTTAAATATATTGTTTAATGAAACTATGAAACTTTGCATACCTGCATATGTTTCTTTAGTAGAATATTTTTCAATATAATTTGAACTATCTTCTTCACTGAAGAAAGCATGAAAGTGATTATCTTTTTCCATAAGTTTATTATTATTTTTAAGATATTCAAAAAGATGAATATATCTTGATATTAAATAAGATTTATTAAAATCATTTAATTTCTGTTTATCTACTATTTTAGAAAAATCATCTATATTCAACATATTATATTCATTTGTCTTTTTATCATGTTTTTTCATATGTTTGTCTATAAAATTTGTATTAGTTATTTTGCTTATTTTTCTTTCAAAAATTTCTCCACATACAGGACATTCAAATTTAAAAACTTTATTTGAGGTAGGAGCTAACTCGCTAATTTTTAAATCATTTTCATTGCTCCAGTATTTTTTTAAATCTGGAAACTTAGATTCAAAAGATGTCTTTTTATTAACTTTATGTACTTTTTTATGTTTGCACACTGGACATCTGCTATTATTCTTAGTAAAATTACTACATCTAACCTCATAATCTTCATGTTTCTTATTTTCCAGACATTTAATCCATACTTTTACATTTGCACTACTTGGAGATATCTCATATGGACTTATCTCATTCTTACTACTCCAATACTTATTTATAAAATCTGCATCTGTATTTTCAATATGATGTTCTGCAAAACTAGTCTTTCTTTTAGCCATTAATTCACCGCCTATATTAAAAGGTATTGTATATATATTATACCATAATTAAATAGAAATATACAAAAAAATAACTCCTTCATGGAGTTATTTTAAATTAAAACTACGATTTTAATTTAATTAATTTGGATTAAAAATATCCTAAACCACTAAAGCCTTTTACGTTTATAATTAAGTTGCCATCTTTATCAATAGAATTAATTTCTACCTCAACAACTCGTTTTGATAAGCCAGCAAAGTATGCGACTTCAACTGATTTTGTTTCATTAAGTTTATTTTTATACTTTAATATAGCATGGACTTCAGAACCAGTATTCCCTCTATAAAAAATAGAACATGATTCTTTCGGTTTTATTTCCTTAAATTCAGTTAGAAATAAGGTATCTTTGCTATCAATATTTAGCTCAACATCCAATTTTTCAATTATAATATTACTATTATTGTTCACATTAAAAGTCAGACCATTTCTATAAAACAGATATTTTCCTTGAATCATAAAAAGAATTAATATTCCAGTAATTACTAGTAATATAATGATTTTACCTATGTTTATCAGTATTCTTTTAAAAGTACCTTCTTTTAAACTTGGTATAATTTTATCATTTAGAAAATTATTTATCATATTTTTTTATATACTCCAACAAGGCCATACTCATCAAATCTGACTTATTAAATTCTCTAAACTTTTCACAAAAACCATCAAATAAATTCCATGATTCTTTATTTAATCTTACTGTGGTTCTTATAGCATCTTTTGAAGGTAAATCAATCTTAATACCATCTTGTACAACTTCTATGACACTTGTATCATCTTTATTTTCAAACCAATTTAATACACCTTGTATCTTATCATAGTCTTTTGCTAAAGATATTATATTATTTTTAAATTGATTGTCAATTACTACGTTATGACTGTTGTCATCTTCTATTGCAATATTAAATCTACTATCACTACTACTCTGTGATTTACTGTTTATTACCTTTGTCATATTGTTGTCACCAATAAAAATATATTCATCATTGATACGCTTATAACCTCTTTTAGTAAGATATTTTCTTATACTACTTTCAGATACACCAAGTTCTATAGCAACTCTAGTCAAGCTTTTACTATCATTTAACTTATCATTAATATACTTAACTATATATGTTATATCATTATTTTTTAAATCATTCCAAGTCATGTAATCACCTCTAAAATAAGTATACTACATGAGGTTATGCTTGTCATACTATGTTCATCAGTTAACTAAGAGTTTTTATTTACATATATTTCTAAAATGTAACAAACTTTGATATAATTTATTTAGAAATAACATATTAAGTTAAATAAAAATTATATTAAATAAGATTTTGAATTATTTATTAAGGAGAAATAGATGCTTAAAATATTGTTTATTTTATTAGCAGTTTTTGTAATTATAAAACTATCTATTTTGATATTTAAGGATGCATTAAAATTTTTAAATATCTTTGAAAATAAGGAAGAAAGCTTTATTGGGTGGTTAGTGTTATGTATATTAGCTTTAGTTATTTACCATTTAATAGATATAATATTATAAATAAATATATGAGTTATTATATCTAAATATAAAAATTATTGTATTTATAACTAAATTATTGTCCAATTATGCATGTAGAATGACCAGTTTTACTAATTTATTGATTTTTCTAAATATTATTGCTAGTATTCGAAATAAGGGAAGATTAATTTATAGGAGGATGTTATAATGAAAAAATTAAGATTAAAATTAACAAGTTTAACATTGACATCTATGCTTTTAGTAGCGACTTCAACAAATGCGTATGCAACTTCAGTAAAATCTACAGATTTGGATATTGATAGAGTAGCAGACGTATTAACCGTATCAGAAGAATATAGTAATTTACTAAAAGATGTAGGAATATCCCCTAGTGAACTGAAAGACTTGCAGCCTAAGGGAGAAACATTTAGGCAACAATGTAAGCAATATTTAAATTTAGAAAAATACTCAAACACCCCTAAAATTTATAGCGAACAACCAATAAAACACACAACTAATGCAAGTCAATTATCATACGCAATGTCAGTAGCTAGAAAAAATCAAGAAGTAGGAGCTTCAAAGTATAATGATGAGGTAGTATATATGTATTTATCTCATTTTATAGATTTTGAAGGAAATAATTATGAGGAAGGTTTATGTACATATATCACTAAATATGATAGAGAAGCTTATGATCAATATTTAAGTAGAGGTTCTGCTTTTAAAAGTGCTAATTCTATGCGTTCTGTTATAACATATGTACTTTCAGTAAAATCAGATTTACCAGCAGTATATAATAGTATTCTGGATATTAAAAATGCAAATTTACAAACTATATCAGATTTACTAGCTACTGGAATAGATATTTATTACTATCAACCAACAATTAAAAACGATGTAGTTCCTTTATTTAAAGATGCATATAATAAATATGATAATCCTCAAGATATAATCTCAGATGTTAAAAATAGTATGGACATAAAATATGGTGATTATAATGAACAAATAATAATAGCAACAGTAGGGATAATGTTTTCTGTCTTAACTCTAACACCTCCAGTTATGGCTATGTTGGCAGAAGTAAATTTATATAGTATGATAATCAAAGACATATTTGATAAAGCAAATTATGCTGGATTACAATATTCTAGAAGTGCAAGAAAAGCAGAAAGATTTAATTTATGGATGGAAGAAAATGGAATGTAAATAGAAAAGGATAGGTAATTATGTATTGTAAAAATTGTAACTTACACTATGATGATAAATTTGAAATATGCCCTAATTGTAATCAACATTTAAATTTCGATGATGAAGAAATGAAACAAAAAAAAA
>NZ_JACVWH010000018.1:0-51913 GCF_020658495.1 Clostridioides sp. ES-S-0048-02 | reverse complement strand
AAATAATAAGTTTATTAGCAAGCATAGAAGGAGTGCATGATATAAAAAATCTACTTATCAATGAAGATATTAAAAACATAATAGTTGATGAAGAAAAAGTTCCTGCTGTTTCAAATGTTACATTTAATATCGAGGTGAGTTAAATTGAAGTTAATTGACCATTTACCAAGTTTTGCAAACAATGAAATTGATATACAAATTCAAGATGCACTTGAAAATGAACTTCTAACATTACTTGATGAAAAGAATGATTTATTAGATCAGTTTTTTATAGATACAGCAACTTGGGGACTTGACGATTGGGAAGATCTATTAAAAATAAAAACAAATTCTAAGTTGGATTTTGATACTAGAAGAAGTAATGTAAAAGCTAAATTAAGAGGTAAGGGTACAACTACAATAGAAGTTATAAAGGCAATCTCAGAGGCTTACGCAAAAACCAATGTTGATGTAGAAGTATTTAGTAATCTATTTAGTTTTACACTTAGTTTTATAACAAATAATTGTAATTATAACACTATCTTGGAGTTAGACAAGAAAATAGAAGAAATAAAACCATGTCATCTTGAACATAAATTCGAGATGATTTTATTCAATAAAAATGACATGTTTGCGGGTTCTACAATGAATACAGGTGAAACAGTTACTATATATCCTTACAGTCCAACAAACTTTGAAAGTTTTGGAGAATTAACTATAGCTACAGGTAATGATAGGAGTATGGAAAAAGTAACTTTATACCCAAAGCAGGAGGTGATATAATTGGCAGAACAAAAATATTATACCCTTTCAACAAAGGTAGGTAAGGCATCTATTGCAAATGCTACAGCACTTGGCAATAAAGTAGATTTAGTTAAATTACAACTTGGCGATGGAGCAGGAACAGAATATAATCCAACAGAAGAACAGACAACACTTAAAAAAGTAGTTTGGGAAGGTTCTGTAAACAATGTAAAAGTAGATGAAGAAAATCCAAACTGGATAGTAATAGAAACTGTAATACCAGGTAGCGTTGGTGGATTTATGATAAGGGAAGTAGGTATATTTGACTCGTTAAATCAATTAATTGCAGTATCTAAATATCCTGAAACATATAAACCAACTGCTGATAGTGGAAGTGTAAAAGACTTAGTTATAAAAATTATTTTAGTAGTATCTAATACTTCAAGTGTAAATTTAAAAGTAGACCCAACTGTTATACTAGCAACACTTAAAGATATACAAGAGTTAGACACTAAAATAGATACAACTAAAACAGAGTTAACAAGCAACATAGAAACTGCTAAGACGGAGATTAACACTAAGATAGGTGATACAACACTACTTGAAACAACAGATAAAACAAATATAGTTAGTGCAATTAATGAGGTAAAAACTAGTGTAGATAGCATAGAAACAACAGCAGAGAAAACAAGCATAAAAGATATAGATAACTTATTTGAAAGTGATAATGTTGAGGAAGCATTAAAAGAAGTTATGCAAGACGTAAAAGGTAATAGAACTAGTATTATATCAAGTATAAATAATAATTTGATACCAATGTAGAAAGGAAGGTGATTTAAATCGGAGATTATAATATTTATAGAACCGTTAGAAAAAGAAAAGGTTATTACTCTGAAGATGATATTCATTCGACTACTTGCTCCTATACAAGAGAAAGTCCTTATAATACTACTTATTATGGTAGTTATAATTTAAGTAAATATAAAACTATTTCTATAAATGAAACTAAAGAATTTAGAATTAAGTCATATGAAGTTTATGTTTATATAAATAACAATAGAGTTGTGTATGAAGGTTATAATATGTACCAGTACACCACTGTTCAAATTGTACCAAATCCATCTATATCCATAAATAATGATTTAGGTATAATTGGCAATGCTTGCAGTATAAAATATAATATTTATGATAGTAATCCTGATGTTAGTTTTAAAATAACTGTAAAATTGAATGATGTTGTAATAAGCGAAAAAGATAATACAGTAGATTCTAATTATACTATAGATTTAACTGATGAACATTTATCCAATCTGGTATTTAATTCTATAAATAATATAACTATTGAGCTTGGTACTGTTGCTGGTGGTAAAATGTTAGATAAAACTGTTACATTTACAAAAGGAAACACTAAGCCAAAATTAAATATATTCTCTTACAATTCAACTACTGCAATATTTACAGCAATAGACACAGATAATAATTTAAGTAAAATAGATTGGTTCATTGATGATGTATTAAAGGAAACAATAACAACAGATTTAACAACAGAAAAAACAATAAACTATGAACTTACAGACAATGCAATACACACATTAAAAATAGTAGCTACAGATGCAGAGAATGCAACTGCTGAGAAGATTCTAAGTATAAGTAAAGAAATAATGCCACTACAAACAGATGCAACTCTGCAAGATATATCTTCTAAATTAGTAGAAATTGGAGAAGGATTTAAGAATGGAAAAACAAGCATTATAAACACTTTAGCACTTAAAAATATAGATGCAAATTTAAATAATACACTTGTTGAGTTATCAGAGAAGATTAAAACGAGCTTTGATAGTGGGGACGCTAGTTTACAAGATTTAATGAAGCAATTAACACAAGCTAATAATACTATAACACAGTTGAACTCTCAATTTAAAGTTGCGAGTGGCACCTCTGCTGTACAAAATAATGATGGAACTAAAGTTGCTTATGAGTATAAAAAATCTACAACCACTAAATTCGGAGGATGGCTTAAAATCAACAGTTTGGCTTTTAAGCCTAATATTTTTGTAGCTGATTGTGAGTACTGGGATAGCGACTATAGAGTGAACTATAAACTTTTTACATTTGCCTGTTGTGGTTTTACTACAAGTGGAGGAAAAGATTTTGTTGCTGTATCAGTCTATGCTTGCCCTAGTGGTAGTGACAAGTACACTGCTGATGGTTTTCTTTATAGCAATAATGAAGGGGATGTATGGTTTAGTACTAATGGAGTTCAAGTTCCTGCGTATTTACCAGGCACAAGCAGAAGCTATAATTATACCTGGAGTGCTATCAAATTTATGAAAGATTAAAGGAGATTATAAAATGAATAGAGCAAATAGAATAATCTATGACCAAACAGGAAAAATATTGTTGCAGACAGGAGAAGCAACAGGAGACGTATTAGAACATAATGAAATAACTGAATTGAATTGGATTGATATAGATTATGGAAGTGTAGATTACACTAAGAATAGAATTACAGGTATAAATATAGAAACTAAACAACCAATCTTAGAAGAAATACCAGTATATATAACAGATGAAGAAAAAAGAATACAAGAATTAGAAAATCAGATTTTATTAAATGAAAATGAAAAAGTAGGAGGATTATTATAATGAATATAAATAATGTTGTAGTAAGAATATTGTCAGAGAGAATACTAAACAAGGGATTAAATCCTTTAAAAAACAGACCTTTTGAATTAGATGATGTTACTAACACAGAGTATAGAAAAGCAGTAGAAGATTATATAATTAAAGAAAGTGGAGTAGTAGAAGGAACAGAACCTACAAAATAGGTAATGTTCTTTTTTTATTCCCAAAAATATATAAATTAATTTACATTTTGCCTACACTTCATCTACACTTTGCAGACGTTTATGGTTTTAAAATTAGGTACAATAAAATCATAAAATTAGAAAGGAGTATTGTAAATTGAAATTTAATGATTTAGTAAGTAAAATAAATAAGATATTAAAAGAAATGATGCAAGAAGTAAAAGGAAATAGAAGTAGTATTATATCTAGTATAAACAGTAATTTGATATCGATATAGAAAGTGAGGTGAAATAATTGGCATTTTATGTTATTGAAAGAACTATTAAAAAAAGAAGGGGTTGTTATTCTGAATCTGACATACACATTAGTCCTTGTTATCTTGAGTCTAGAAATTATTATGCTAGATATAATTTTAGTGATGTTAAAAATATAAATATTCCCGAGACAACTAAGAATGTTATTAATTCATTTGAAGCGTATTATTTAGCAGGTGGAGAATATAATGAAAAAATTATTATAAAGGATTGCACGATTAGACAAGACACAACTATTGAACTTATACCAGACCCTATAATTTCTATAAGTAATGACTTAGGTTATATTAGCTATGCTCGCAGTATAAATTATAAAATAACAGACAGTGACCCTACTACGAGGTTTAAAATAGTTTATAAATTAAATGACATTGTTATAGGCGAAAAGTATAATACAACTGATTCAAACTATACTATAGATTTAACAGAAGAACATTTGTCAAAATTAAGTTTTAAATCTAAAAACAATATAACTATAGAACTTAGCACTAGTGATGGAGGAGTATTTTTAACTAAAATAGTTTCATTTACAAAAGGAAATACTAAACCAAAATTAAATATATCCTCTTATAATTCCACTTCTGCAACATTTAAAGTAATAGACATAGATAATAATTTAAGTAAAATAGAGTGGTTCATTGATGATATGTTAAAAGAAACAATAACAACAGATTTAACATCAGAAAAAACAATAAACTATGAACTTACAGACAATGCAATACACACACTTAAAATAGTAGTTACAGATGCAGAGAATGCAACTGCTGAGAAGATATTAAGTGTAAGTAAAAGTGTAATGCCATTAGAGGATGATTCTAGTTTAGAAGATATAGCAAATAAGATTGATGAAATGAAAGAAGTCTTAAGTAATGGAAAAACTTCAATAGTAAATGTATTGGCATTAAAGAATGTAGAAGCAAATTTGAATAATACACTAGTGGAGTTGTCAGAGAAAATTAAAACTTCTTTTGATAGTTCAGATGCTAGTGTTCAAGAATTGCAGAACCAATTAACAGAGAAAAATAATACTATAAGTCAGTTAAATAATGCTATAACTGATTTAAATAGACAGCTTGGGAACAAATATAATGTTTATACACGTACTATACGTTACAGTACAACAAGTAGTTATGCTACTCCTATTTCAGAAGGAGGTTATAGTGGTAGTGGTTCAAACTATTATATTCTTCTGCCATTTGAGCCTAAGTTCCTTTTTATTATTTCTTCTTCTGCAACTGACTTAGGGAAATATGAACATAATTTCTCTTATGATTTTGATTATAATTATCTTATTCATGGATCTTTTACTAATAATAATGATTATACCACTATTGGTAAATTAACTTATGATCATAGTTCTATCAATAATTGGGCTAAATGCTGCTTGTTTATTAGTACTAATTCTGTAAGTAAAGGTAAGACAATACTTCGTATAGCAACTAGTGATTCTAGTAGTAATTCTTTTGGATGTGTTCTTAATATTTGTGCAATTGGTAAATGATTTATTATCTTTAATATGAACTTATAACTTAGAGATGTTTGAAGTGTAATTAATTTTATGTAAATTAAAATTAATAATATAAATTTCTTATAAGACTTAGATAATTTCTAAGTCTTATTTTAATACAAATAAGGAGGTTTTCATGAATGAAGAACTTTTCAAAGACAATTTGAAACGACATGAGGTAACAATAAATAAACATAATGACGAAATAGACGAATTAAAAGTGGCAAATATAGAATCTAAGGCAGAATTAAAAGCACTATGTGAGAATCTAAACTCACTTACAAGTATGTTAAAGTGGCTAATTGGAACAATGATTACAACATTAGTAGGCTTCTTTATATTTGCAATACAGAGAGGAATATTTTGATTAGGAGGATAAAAGATGGATAATTTAATAAGTTTTATACCAGAGCAGTTACTAATTTTGGTTGCTGCTCTTTATGTTATAGGAGCAGGTTGTAAGAAATATAAACAACTAGATAATAAATATATTACAGTTGTATTACTAGCACTTGGTATAGGTTTCTCAATATGGATGTTAGGACTAAATCCGATTGCAGTCTTACAAGGAGTGATTTGTTGGGGAATATCAATAGGTATAAATCAAACTTACAAACAATTAAAGGATGGTGACAAATAATGAAGGTAGTGATAGTTCCAGGACATACTCTAACAGGAAAAGGAACAGGAGCAGTTGGATATATAGATGAAGGAAAAGAAAATAGAATCCTAACTGATTTAATTGTTAAATGGTTAAAACGAGGAGGAGCAACTGTATATACTGATAAAGTAGACAATTCTAACAACTACTTATCAGAACAATGTCAAATAGCAAACAAGCAAGATGTAGATTTAGCAGTGCAAGTTCATTTCAATGCAAATAGTACAACCCTAAACCCAATGGGTACAGAAACAATATATAAAACTAGTAATGGCAAAATGTATGCAGATAGAGTAAATGATAAATTAGCAACTGTATTTAAAAATAGAGGTGCAAAATCAGATGTAAGAGGCCTCTATTGGCTTAAACATACCAAGGCACCAGCAATATTAATAGAAGTATGCTTTGTAGACAGTAAAGCGGATACAGATTATTATATTAGACATAAAGATATAGTTGCAAAATTAATAGCAGAGGGTATTATAAATAAGAAAATAGATAGCGAAGAGGTAAATAAAATGTATAAACATACAATAGTTTATGATGGAGAAATTGATAAAATACCTGCAACTGTGGTTGGTTGGGGATATAATAATGGAAAAATATCAATATGTGATATAAAAGATTATATTCCAGGAAGAACAGAAAATTTATATGTTATAGGAGGAGAAGCATGTAATAAAATAATGAATATAACTAAAGAAAAATATACTATCATAAAGGGAAATGATAGATTTGATACTCTTTATAAAGCACTGGAATTTATAAAGAAATAACAATGTTAAATTAATATAAAATGTATTATATTAGCTATATTATACATTTTATATTAAAGTAAATAATAACTTATTTTTTAAGTTATTATTTACTTTAATATATATATTATATAGTAACTTATTTTTTGGGTCCTTTATTTCTATTTCTTTTATCATATTCTTTTGAGATTTTATCTATGTTTAATTCTTCTGGTAAATGACTTTTAGTTGCCCTTACATTAGCTCTAATAAATTCATTTATTACTTTATTTAAGGTAGTTTTCTTAAGATGTGCTATAGTTTTCAAAACTTTTAAATCTTCATCATCAATATATAATGTAACTTGTCCTTTTTTAGTCTTTTTATTTTCTTTTAAATCTAGCAAGTTTATCCCTTGAAGTTCTGTGTGTTCATTAAATTTATTTTCAATTTCTTTATTGATTTCATTTTTATAGTCTTTTTTAGGTATAGATATTTCTTCTTCTTCTAATTCAAATTTACTCATTATAATACCCCCTTATTAGTAAGCTCTTCTATTAAATCATTCAATTCTTCTCTAACTTTATGAGCCTTTTTTATCTTCCTACAATAGTCATCTATACTTAATTTATTTAGCACACAATTTTTTACTATAGTGCTTTCACTTATTTTTACATCTGATAAATCTTTTTTTATACTATCAAACCTATCTAAATAATCCATAAATATATCTCCAGAAGTTAACTTTCTTGAAGTAAAAGAATTTATTACAACTGCTCTTTTTGCCTCATTAGTTTCTCCCATATCTTCTAGATCTTCATTGTATTTTTGATAAAATAGTTCACAACCTCTTATACTTGCTATATCTTGAAATTCAAGAGGAGTAATAATACTATCTGAAATGAATAAGAAATTTCTAGCAATCAAATCATATGAAGGAGATAAATCTATTAATATATAATCATAATTTTTAAGAGTAGAAATATTTTTCTTAAACCACTTAAAAGCAACTTTCTCTCTACTAGTTTTTATAGTTAAATACTCTGATAAAACAGATAAAGATAAATCACTTGGTATTAAGTCTACATTTGGATAATCTTTTAATGGAGATTTTATTATTAATTCTTCTGCACTTATATCATCCTTAAATGCATCTAGAATTGTTTTTTTATTATGTACTATTTTATATATGAATTGTGTAAAGTTTGCTTGGGTATCTCCATCAAGTATAAGTATTTTTTTGTCTTTTTTTGATAAATTAAGAGCCATTAGATATGCTAATGTCGTTTTCCCAACCCCACCTTTTACATTAAATAAACTTACTATTTTCATTTTAATCCTCCTGTGAGTTCTATTGATATATGATATTATATCACACTTCCGCCTACATTCGGGTTTTTTGTAAAAAAATTATATAAAACTTATAAATAATTTATCATATAATTTATCATATAATTTATCATATAATTTATAAAACAATTTATTTATAAGTTTTACTCAATTACTCAAAGATAACACAAATATAAAAGGAATAGATAATATCTATTCCTTTTATATTTGTGTTATATGTAAAATTACCTGAAGTTTATTACTTTTTAAAAATATCAATTACAAGTATAAGTATTATTATTAATAATAGAAAATTAGCAGACTGAATTAATATAATTGGCCATTCAAGATATATTATTTATAGTCACCTCATCTTATGTATGCAATATTTTTTTAATATCTTTTTTCACTACTTACTATATTTTTGCTTTCAGAATTTGCTTTTATTGTAGAATGAACTCTGTAGTATCCTCTTCCTATAGTTTTTGATTTAGAAAGAGTACATGAACTATTTCCTGAAGCATTCCAAGTTTGAATTGTTGACCATGTTTTTCCATTGTCATTACTTTTCTGTAACCTAGCAATAATTGATGTACTTTTCACATTTGATGAACCTCTAATGGAACAGATTACTCTCGCTGTGTTTCCTGAAATATTTAAAGTACAAGTACCAGACTTAATATAAGACATTTTTACCATAGTATCATCTATATAGTCTACAGCTGAATATTGTTCAATATTCTTGTCTTTATATTCATCAGCAAATATAGGCATCGCAATTGCTGATGAACATATTAAAGCGCACATACTACTTATAATCATTTTTTTCCAAACCATAAAATCACCCCTTCATTTGCTTTTTATTATTTTTTACTTAATATATAACGAATAAAGAAGTGATTTCTGGACACTTATATAAAATTTTTTATTAAATTTTTATCATAATTACAAAATAGATATTCATAGCTATAATAGTTATAAATACCTAGAATACTATATATTGTAACTATCCCCCAATAAACATATATAAACTTGTAATTATATTAATAAATCATAAATACCCAATTTAGATCAGGTTTTACTAATAAATAGGTTCTTTGAGTTTTAAATCATTTTTCTAATATAAAAGGCTTATTGCTTTGTCTTGTCTTAGTTATAATAGCTAAGATATATTTGTATTTGACTTACATTCCATTTTTTAAACTATAAAAACCACCTCTTTTTCTTATAAATTTTTATAACATCAAATATATAACGAATAAAGAGATGGTTTTTGGACACTTAAGAAATTATTTTATGCTTTTAGCCATTTTTAATAAAATATTTTTATATAATTCTAAATCCTTATTATTTTGATAATCTACATTTAACAGATATATAAAGTTGTTGTCATTCCAAAATACTTGTAAGAAAGTTTCTTTTTCTATATATTTTGCCTTATACCCATTTATAAATATATCTTTAACTTTTGCATTTTCTGTATCTAATATAATAGAATTCGTATCAATTTCAGTACTTGTATATTCTATTCTTATACCTTTTTCATTTTCATATGCAATCATAAAATTATCAACCCTATCTGCTTCTTTGAATCCTTCTGGGATGTATCCTGGTTCTTTAATCTTAAGGTTTTTGATTTCAATATTTTCCTTATTTGAAAATACAAAAGAAGTTAAATCTTCATATACTCTTATTACCAATTCATATAAACGTGTACGCAATGCCTCACTACTCATAGTAATAGTAAATAAACTAGCTAAAACTATTAAAAATACAATAGCTGTTCGTTTTGAATAAAAAATAATCTTATTTGTAAGACTACTTCTTTTTTGCTGCTTAATAAGTTTTTTCATCTTTCGTTCAAAACCTTTTGAAAAAACATGATTTAATTCATCATCTGAAGGAAGGCTGTCAAGAATAATTTTTGTCGCGATTGGGATACTTTCTTGAAGCATATCATCTGTAATATCAAAATCATCTTTTTTATTACTCAATATTTCCAACCTCCATTTCTTCTAATATTTCTTTTAATTTTTTCCTAGCACGTTGAATCCTCTTATATACATTCTCCTCCCCTAAATTTAATGCATTTGCTATTTCTTTATTTGAAAAACCATACTGGAACTTTAAAGAAAGTACTTGAAAGTAACTTTCATTAAGTTTTGCAAGTGCTATAGCTAAATTACTTTCACATACTTTATCTTCTATAGAAAAATTTATCGCCCTGTTTTTATACTCTTCTTCAATATCAGATACTTTTTCCCTTTTTCTTTTTCTGTAAAAGTCTATAGCAATCCTTTCTACTATTATAACGATAAAAGCCTTCGTTCTTGGACTATCTACTTCATCAATTTTATCTATATTTTTAATTATTCTTAGAAAAGCATTATGTACAGCATCTTCTGCTAAATGATCATCCTTTAATATTTTATTGGCCACATAAAACATTATCTGTCTATATTTTTCATATATCTTTTCAAACTTGATTTTATCTTCTTCAAACTCAAGCATTGATAAATAAATTAACATTTATAATTCCTCCAAAGTAAATATCTCGAATCAATATTTTAGAGTCTAATTATAACATATATGCATATATAATTCTATTTAAATAGAGTATTGTTATACCTGTATTTAGAACTAATATTACATGTTTTAAATTATATATTAACTTATAAAATAATTTATTTTTTATATTACTTTATAAATTCTATTATTCTATAAAAAAATAGGTGTTTATTTTTTTATAGAATCTATAGATTGAATTTAAAGTAATGATATTATATAAATATAAATAATTTTATTTAAAGGAGAATCTATATGTTGGAAGTTATAAAAAATAGACGTTCAATAAGAACCTATATAGGTAAAAAAGTAGAAGAAAGCAAAGTAACTGAAATACTAAAATCAGCTATGCAAGCACCATCATCAAAAAACGCTCAACCATGGGAATTTATTGTAGTAGATGATAAATACCTCTTAAAGGAACTATCAGAGTCACAGCATAGAGCAAAGCATATAGAATTCGCACCACTATGTATAGTAGTACTTGGAAATAGAGATAGATTCTTGAAGCCTGGTAAATGGATGCAAGATTTAGGTGCTTGTACACAGAATTTATTGTTAGAAGCTACAAATCAAGGATTAGCTGCTTGTTGGATAGGTGTTTTTCCTAAAAATAAAGTAGTAAATAAGGTTAGACAAACTCTAGATTTACCAGCAAAATTAGTACCTTATGCCATAGTATCTATAGGATATAGCGAAGAAAAAAATGAATTTATAGATAGATTTGATAAAGATAAAATACATATAAATATATATAAAGATAGATAATATTTAGTAATATAAATGAAAATACATAGTAAAAATACCCTTAAAATCTATTTCTTTGGATTTTAAGGGCATTAACTTTATCTGGAATGAGTAAGTACCTAAACATCCATTTTAGGATTAGTTACTTTTTACATTTATTACATAAATTTAATTCTATAAAAAATCAATCTTTTTTTATTTTAATATAATAATATATAAATAAAAGTACATATGCTAAAGGTATTAAAAGTAATATTTTTAAATCAATGTCAAATGTATTAGTATAAAATGATAATGCAAGTGATAATAATACAATTATCAAATTCGGAATTGTTTTTAAAAAAACTTTATAAAGCCTTTTTTTCATATTATTCCTCCTAAAAAAGCATATTTTTTAAGTCTGATAGAACCAATGATCATATCTATAAGTATATGTTGCACCTTGGAAATTCCACTTATCCTCTATATATGATAAAACAATTCCATAATTAGTATTTATACCATTCATGTTAGTAGTTATTATCTTTCCAATAACTACTACAGCAAGCCCTACCCAAAGTTTTGGTAAAAAGCCTCCAAAAGTAGATGCAATATCTGCGCCAGCTTTTATTTTCTTTAAAGTTTTCCCACTTACATAAATATATAAATAGTTTTTACCATTTTTGACAAAGGTTCTGTACTTGTTGTATCCATTTATATACTTTACACGAGAATTTTGATTGATTTTCTTAACATAATCATCAACTTCTTGATTGATTTTATCCAATTTCTCTTGAGTAAATTGACCAGTTTTAATTAACATTTCATCAATTTTTTCATCTGAAAAAATTTTATCTTCAGGCCAGTAATTATGTAACTCCTCTACTTCTTTGTCAGACAACTCTATTTTTACATTATTATCTGATTCTGTCTTTTCCATTGCATTTGCTGTAGTGACAAGCGGTAAAGATATTATCACAGTTGCCATTGTTGTGGATAAAATACGATTAATTCTTTTATTCTTCATTTAAATCCCCCTAACTATAGTGACTTTAAGGTTTTAAAATTAAACCTTTGCATATATAACGTATCCAAACTCAATTTTTGGACAAAAATATTTATATTTTTAAAATTAAATCTTCTAGAAACCTTAATGGTACAGTAATTTAAATGCAAATGGATACAAGACTTTAGTTCTTGTACACAAAATTTATTATTAGAAGCTACTAATCAAGATCTAGCTGCTTGTTGGGCAGGAGTGTTTCCTAAAAATAAAGTGGTAAATAAAGTTACACAAGCTTTAGACTTACCAGTAAGACTAGTGCCTTATGCCCTTATATCTATAGGATACAGTGAAGAAAAAAATGAATTTATAGATAGATTTGATAAAAATAAAATACATAGAAATGTATATAAAAATAGATAATATTTAGTTGGAAAATTATTCATTCATATTTACAATATAAGAAAGTTACTAGTTATACACTGTGAATTGTATAATAAAAAGGGGGGCATTTTATGAAGAAAACACTGTCTATAATATTACCAAGTATGATAATACTTGTAATAACTCTATGGGGCAGAGCTGAAAAAAACATATTACTTGGATTATTTTTACTGTTTCCAATCATCTTTGTTATACAAGGGATAATGTATTCAGATTTCAAAAATGAATTGCTTCTAGGGTTCATTTTATCATCTATAGCATTTATAGTACCTGTAAATTTAATGTATAACATAGGAAATTGTATAGATTTATTAATAGTTTATAATATGTTGGGTATTGGAAGTTTCTTAGTTAAAAAGAAAATATCTTCTAGGCATAGTTAATCCTTTTTAAATTGATTTTTACTAATTTTAACAATAGTCTTTCATGCATGAATTTCACTTTTATAGATTGTATTTTTTATCTTATCTATAAAATTAATTCTAATATTGTTCAGTTTTTAATTGACTTCATAAAAAATAGAATACAACTTATTATATAAGTTATATTCTATTTTTTATAATAATTTGTTTTATAATTTTAATTATAAATTGTTTTTAAATTCATAATATCTTCTTTCATCACATTCAATTACTATTTTTTCTTTAAATTTATAGTTTCTTCATTTCCATTCCAAGATATAATTACTTTATAACTAGATTCTCTATTTGAATAAAGACCTGGTCTTTGTATTTTATTTCCAATTCTGATCGTTCTTCAGTAGTCACAAACTTAGCTGTCCAATGTTCAGACTCTCCAATAAAAATATTTTCATCATCTGTTTTACTAAATATAAAAAATAGAGAGATTGCAAAAACTATAAAAATACCTAAAAAAAGTTTTTTACAATGTCAATCCCTCCTTTAAATAATTACTTGTATTATATCATTAAAATGACTTATTTTTAATATTTTTCTTAATATTCTAAATATTTGTACTTTTTTTATTTTATTACAATGAAGTCTATGATATAATTTTAAAAAGGGGTATTTTCCAATAAAAAAGTTATTTTAAACCTATTATTAAAATTTTGAAAGTTGTTGATGATTATGAATAAAAAAAATATATTCAACGATATGTTTCTTATTATTTATCCAATTATAATATTAATAGCTATGTTCTTTAACTCATTATTACATAAGCAGATAATAAGATTTAATATTAATAAACTTCAATTTATGGTTTTTATATTAGTTTATTTTTTAATATTTGCATTATTTATATATAAGTTTTTTATAAAAAAAGAGAGTTTTCATATAGTATCTTTGATTATAGGCATGTTTTTGATAATAATCATACAAATCCCACAAGTTTTATTAATGATTTCACATAATTTATTCAGTATTGTTTATGGTCAACTTCAATTAGAGATATTTATGTTTGGAACACTTTTAACTTTGTATATAGTTATGATTATAATGTATCATAAAAAAATCATAAAAAAACAAGAGGTTAATACCTCTTGTTTTTTGTTAGATACAAAAACGAACTCTATTATAATTTATGTTATATTAAAGTTACAATTATTATAAGTAATCTTGATTTTTTTGTGTGAATTTTAAAATTATGTAAAATTGTATCTTATTATTAATTTTGTGATATAATAAAAGCAAGAAGAACTACAATCTATTTCGCAGTAGAGTGGAGTTCATAATTTTAAAATTAAAACTATTTTTTGCGGAATTTGATTTTTAAATCAAATTCCCAGCCACTCTTTCGCACAGAGTGGCTTTTTACTTTCGCAAATATTTTACTAGTTAAGTAAAATATCCAACTAGCAATAATGCCAGCAATTACATTAAGTAAAAATTCATTCATACCAACACCTCCTTTCTTCTGGAGGCTATATCTTTCGTTCGTATGAACTCCACTCTATAGATTATATATTTTCTTCTTGCTAAAATTTATTATACCATAATTTGGTACATAACTAACTTCATTTTAATAATGATTAATAAGTTATATATCAATTATATTTTAATTTATTATATAATTTAATTAATAAATTAAAATATAACTTGTTTAAAAAGTTATTCTATCTTTTTCTTTTTCACATTTATCATAGACTACTTTGAATGCCTTGTATTTTTTCTCATCAGGTTTAATTATTCTTTCAAGAAAAGTAACAGGATTCATATCAAGTATTTGCATTTCTTCTAACTGTTCCTCGGTTAAACTCATTTCTATAAGTTCTACTTCAATTGCATTTTCTTTTGCTTTTAAGTAAGATATTTTATTTCTTAAAATCGAAGAAAATAACTCATAATTTGTTGCAACTATTTTAGAAGAGTTGTCCTTTTTTAAAGCAATTTCTTCTGCTTCTAATAATAGTTTATAATATTTTGGTTCACTAAAATTGTATTCTCCAAATTCTATCTTAAACAGATTTTTCAGTTTATCACTCAGAGAGATTTCTTCTGGTATAAAAAACTCTTTTTTATTTAAGTTTATATTTTTATTTTCAAGCCTTTTTTCAATAACATCTTCTTTATTTTCATATGATGTTTCTATATTTTCCTTTTTCTCTCTTATGGAAAATTCTATTGATTCAACACTTCTACCTTTTCTTATTGGTTTATATTCAACAAATATATCTGATTTCTCATTAATCTGTTCTGTACTCTTTTTTAATACATATTTATCAAGATCATAATATCTTTTGTATTTATCTTGTATTTCTAGAAGTTCTTTAAAGTAATCTAATTTAAAAACTATTCCTTGCCTTGTCCCACTCCACTGTTTCAATAATTCATAAATTCTCATAGCAAAAAAGGTTGTGAAGGAATAAATACTAGCAAAATCTAATTTAGTGAAATTTTCTTCTATTGCTTGTATGTATTTAAATATGTGCTCATCTATTATTAAAGTTATTTCATTATAATCCAAATCCCCTTTTATAGCGTACCACTGTGTCCTTATAAACTGATTTCCTATAATTACACGAGGTTGATTATTCTGTATTCCTTCAATTAAATTTTTAAACTCCTGTTTAGTTATATTCTTATCTACTATTCCACTATAGTCTTTGTATATAGTATCAAATTTAAAAGAGATCTCTCTTGAAGAATAATTCCTCTTTTGAATTATTTCAAAAAGCTTATAAACAAATTTCTGTTCAGAAGCAGAAAGAGTATATTTTCCTTGTATAAGATTATTATGTTTTACAAGACTATTGTAGTCTTTAAATATTTCTTTTTTATCATATTTATTATAAATGACTCTTTTTACATTACCCATATATCTTAATGTATTAATCTAAAAGTTAATACATGCCTCCTTCTTTAGTTTCTAATAAAACAATAATACATTTTTAGTTACAGTTATATATTAACCTATTTTTCACGAAAAATATATTATTTTTCGTTTTTAGTTTCCCAAATGCTCGTTTCTTCATTTTTTGAAATAATTTTCTCTAAATTAATTATTAAAAGTTTATCTTAAAATATACCAAAATATTGAAATTTAAAGGTTTTATAAGACTTTTTATTTTTTATATCTACAAAGATTTTATTTTTTACGCTTTTATCTCAAATTAATAAATTCCCAAACACTCGTCATTAAAAACTCCCAAATGCTCGTTGTTAAATTCCCAAACACTCGTCGTTAAACTCCCAAACACTCGTCGTTAAATTCCCAAATACTCGTCGTAAATTCCCAAACACTCGTCGTTAAACTCCCAAATACTCGTCGTAAATTCCCAAACACTCGTCGTTCGACCTCTGTACATAAGTAATTTCAATGCGTCCAAATCGCCTAAAATAATAAAATATAAAATAAATAAAATGTTTTTAAAATAGAATAGAATAGTAAAAGGGAAAACGTGAATACTTTTCTATTCTGTGCTGCTTATAAAAAATATAAATACCTTTCTTTTATAAATTATCAAGTTATATAAATAATATCTAAATTCTTATTACTTATAAAAATATTTTAGATAAAAGGTGCATCTCTCGAATAAATTTAAAAGGGCTTTTTAAAGAGTTTAAAAACGTCTGTAACGTTTTTAAATAATAAATACAATCATTTACTTTATGATAAGGACAAACTACCTTAAAATGGAATACATAATCTATTAGAAAATTCAAAACTATATTTAATTAATTTAATTAGTCTATTAATGAAATAGTTAATAATTTTAAAAAAGGATATGTAATTGAAAAATATTAAAAGATATAATAGTATTTTATCTAAGGATAACTTGAAAAGAGAGGGGAAAAGTAATGCATGGATTATTTGGGGGATTCATTAAGATATATAAATATCAAATGATTTTGGTTATTTTAGTTTATATTTTATTTTTTATACAAAGTAGATTTAAGTTTAAAAATAAATCTTTAAGATTTCTAAAAGATAATAATAATGTATTAAGTTTGATGAATTCATGGGAATGTTTTTTTACATTTTGTATCCCATTTATAGGATATTTAGGTTTTGCATTAGCTATTTTAGGAATGCTTCTTAACTTAGGAGGAGATTTTGAAAAAGAACATGCTAAATATTTGTTAGATGTAATTAAATCTATTTATGATAAAGAAGAAGATATTAATAAGCAATACAAGAGAGAATTTAAGAGAATAGAAAATATTTTATCTGATATTAAAAATCCCTACCACAAGATAGTGGTAGAAAATGCAGTTGTTCTTGATTCTTTTATAAATGAATACAACAATATAAAAGACTATCTTAAAACTGAAAAAGAAAAGATTTATATGTATAATGAAATAAAAACATCTTTAATTAATTTTCTAAAATTTACTGATAATATGGTTAATAATCCTGAAAAAAAAATAGCTTTAGATGAAAAGGAAATATTATTAAAAGATATTAAGAAATATACTAATATGTTAAAAGAATATATGAAGATATAATATATATAATTAATACTTAAGATTTAATAACTTTAAGGTAATAAAAATAACAGTAGAAGAAAAGATTGGAATATATTAATAAAAAACTTTAATTATATTTTATGCTAATTAAGTGAGTAACAGAGTAGTTCTAACTACTCTGTTTTTTGTAATTTAAATTTTAAAATAAATTATTTTTAAAATTAATATATAATTTAAAAAATAATTTAAATAAAAGTTTGTTTATAATGTTTAAAGAACTTAAAAAACAATAAAATGGAATAACTAATCTATTTAAAAATTCAAAACTATATTTAATTATATTAATGGAATGGCTGATACTTTTAAAAAAAGATATGTCATTGAAAAATATTAAAAGATATAATAGTATTTTATCTAAGAATAACTTGAAAAGAGAGGGGAAAAGTAATGCATGAATTACTTGAGGCATTAATTAAGGTATATAAATATCAAATGTTTTTTGTTGTTTTAGTTTTTTTTCTAGCTTTTATACAAAGTAAATTTAAGTTCAAAAATAAATCTTCAAACTTTCTAAAAGATAATATTAATGTATTAGATATAGTAGGTTCATGGACATACTTTTTTGTATTTTGCATACCATTTCTGGGGTATTTGGCTTCTGCATTAGCTATTTTAGGAATACTTCTTAACTTAGGAGGAGATTTTGAAAAGGATCATGCTAAATATTTATTAAATGTAATTAAATCTATTTATGATAAAGAAGTAGATATTAATAGACAATATAAGAATGAGTTTAGAACAATAGAAAGTATTTTATCTGACATTAGAAACCCTTACCACAAAATAGTCGTAGAAAATGCAGTTATTCTTGACTCATTTGTGAATGAATACAAAAATATAAAAGACTATTTTAAAACTGAAAAAGAAGAACTTGATATATATAACGAAATAAAAATATCTTTAATTAATCTTTTAAAATTTACTGATAATATGGCTAATCGCTCTAAAAGAGAAATGGTTTTAGATGAAAAAGAAATATTATTAAAAGATATTAAAAAATACAATAGTATGTTAAAAGAATATACAAAGCTATAATATATATAAGTGATATTTTAAACTTGAATAGTATTAAGGTTTCAAAGAATGTTAAACAAACATATGAAAAATAGTATCAGTAATGAAGATTTTTTCTCATTTAAAGAGATTATTAAGGGGTTGTTATTTTAGTGGATTGTTTAGAAAAAATAAAAGAAGAGTATGATTATATATCTATAAAGGGCAAGGATAAAATAAATTTTAATGATAAATATGAAATTGATTTAAGAGAAAGTGAAGAAGTAAAAACTATATTAGAAGAAATAAATATGAATAATATGGATAATATACTTAAATTTGGAAGTGCATCTTCAAAGAGTGTTACAGAAATATCTGATGGACTGTTATATTCATTGAAAAATTATTGTGAAATTGACATAAATGAAGTATTAAATAAATTAGACAAAGTAATAAATGAATTTGATTTTGATGAACTAAAAGAATCTAATAAATCAAATTTTTTTAAGCAAATATTTAAAAAAAATAAATATAAATTAGATAAACAAATAAGTAAATATACAGTGATAGTAGATGAAGTTGATAAAAGCTATTTTATATTAAAAAAATATGAAATAGATTTAAGAGATCAATTAAAAAAAATGAACATGTTATATGAATCAAACTTTGAATATTGTAGTAGCTTGGAAAATTATATAGCAGCAAGTGGAATTGTTTTAGAGAATTTAGACAAAGAATTGTCCATAGAATTAGAAAAAACACAGTCTTATGAAAAAGTGGGATTTTTAAAGGAGAATAAAGAAATCTTAGAACAAAGAATTTATGATTTAAAGATAGCTCGAAATATATCTTTGCAGAATATAGCATTAATGGAGCAAATTCAAAATTATAATTTTGATTTAATAAATTTAATAAAATCTTCTCTTATAATTACACTACCTATTTTTAAGCGATGTTTAACAAACTCAATAATATTAAAAAAACAGGAACTTTTGTCAATAGGAATAAATAGCGTGCAAAAGTCAATAAACAAATTTTTTATGAAGAATAAAGTAAGCACATCTAAAAATAATTTGAAAATAATTGAGAATCAAACTGACTTATATTCACTATATAAAAAAATAATGTGTGGCATAGAAGAATATAAGAAAATAAAAGTGGAAAATAATATTGAAGATAGTTTTTTTAAATTAGAAAATTTAAAAGAAGAAATGAAATATTAATAATTTTAAATCAATAAAAATAATGGGAGAATAAAAAAATAGTTATGTATCAAGATAGGAGTTTAAATTATATTTTATATTAACTAGGTGGTATGTAAATAAAAAAGAAAAATATGAAATAGTTGGAGATATAGCAACTTTATATTAACTAAGTGGAAAACAGAACAGTTTGAAACTGCTCTGTTTTTTATTTGAATTAAAAATAGAAACATAACTTAAATAAAAATTATATAAATAATTTATAAAATAACTTATATATATAATTATTTATAATGTCTAAATTTAAAAACGAGTAAAAATAATTTTCTTTGATTATTTCTATTACTATATTAAAAATTTGTATTGACTTGTAATTAATTGCACAAGAAAGTTAGAAGTAATCAGAATTGATTTACTTCTATTTTTCTTTTCTTATAATTGATACGAAGTGTTTACTCATATTATATGCAATAACTTAGTATCAATGTTTTTTATTATTCTGTAATATTATTTACCATTAGTTCACTTTCAATAACTGATATTGTTGAAAATATATCTTTCATTGAATCATCATAAAGACGAAAAATACCTCTTCCAGCAGATTTTGCTGCATAAAGAGCTTGGTCTGATTGTTCAAAGAGTATATCATATTGATTGTTTGCTTTTTCAGTAGTAGATATACCCATACTTACAGAGATTGAAAAACCCTCATACTCCCCACAAATAGATTGGAAAATCTGTTCAATAAATTCAAGAAGGTTGTCATTATATTAAAAAAAAACAAGGAATTCATCTCCTCCTACTCTTGCGATAATACCATTATTACTCAAACAATTTTTCAGACATTCTGCTGTATAGCAAAGTATTTTATCTCCAAACATATGACCTCTACTATCATTAACCTGTTTAAAATTATCTAAGTCAAGTATAATCAAAGCAAACTTACTGTCTGGCTCATCTATAAAGCTCTTTTGTATCTGCTCTTTTGCACAAGAATGAGTTAAAAGCTGAGTTAGAGAATCATGTTGTACCAGATGTTGAAGTTTTATAAGCTGACTACGCTCCTCATTAATGTCAATTACTTTTCCAACTGCTCCCATATACTGAGGAGTATCTTCAAGTAGCCATGTGGAATGACAAATAAAATGATACCATCTCTGCTCATCACCTATCTGAATTTGAAAATCATGATGGATGTCTGGAGATTCAGGAGTTGTACTACGTAGTAATCTATCTAACACTCTTAAATTGTTTATACCTATAATATGTTGAAGCTCAGAACTATGATATGGATCTATTGCGCACTTTGTTAAACCCAGTTGTTTGGTACCCCAGTCTGAAAAAGTTACTATATGCGTTGCTTCTATGTATTCAAATTGAATTTCTCTAGACATCAAAGCTAAAAACTGATACTTAGTACGCTCATTTTCTAGTAGTTGCAATGTACGCTCAGATGCCAAAAATTCCTTGTGTTGTAGTATATTTGAAGAAATATTGTGATGTTTTATTGGATCAGTAGTCGCTAAAGGATCATTTTGCAACTTATCTTGAATATGGTCAGAAATATCTATCAGACACTCTAGTAGAAGTGGATTAAATGCTCCACATTCACCATTCAAAATCATTTCGATTGCCTCTTCATGGGGAATTGCTTTTTTATAAACCCTATCACTTATTAATGCATCATATACATCTGCTAGAGCAACTATTTGTGCAGAGATTGGAATTTCATCTCCTTTAAGAGCATCTGGATACCCTCTTCCATCATAACGCTCATGATGCCAATGACAAATTTCATAGCTAACTTTGACAATTGGTTCATTTTTGTAAAAGGGTAATGTCTTCAGCATAGATGCTCCTGCCACAGAATGCGTTTTTATCACTTCAAATTCTTCTGGTGTAAGCTTGCCAGGTTTGTTTAGAATTTCATCTGGAATAGTGAGTTTTCCAATGTCATGAAGAGAGGACGCTGTGCTGATAAGTGAAATATCTGAATATGTTAAATCATATTGATCTGTTTTTTCCACTAAACGATTAAGTAGCATATTTGTCAACGTATAAATATGCAGTACATGCAGTCCACTTTCTCCATTACGAAATTCAACAATGTTACTTAAGATATTTATCATAATCTTGCTTTGCTTTTCATTTTCATAAATCTGATCTGTTACCATCTGAGCTAATTTTTTTTGCTTTCCATAAAGCATAAGAGTATTTACAACACGTCTGCGCACTATTGTTTCATCAAAAGGACGATTGATGTAATCCGTAACTCCAAGTCCATAAGCTTGATTTACATAAGAAGAGGCATTTTCAGCTGAAATCATAATAACTGGTACATCTTCAATCCAATGGTATTGGTTCATTATAGTTAATACTTCAAATCCATCCATTCTAGGCATCATTATATCCAATAGAATAAGGTCAATTTCTGTATCAGTATGCAATATATCTATAGCATGAATTCCGTCTTCTGCTTCTATGATGATATATTCATCTTCTAACATATCAGTAAGGATTGCACGATTAATTTCAGTATCATCAACAATTAATATTTTTTGTTTTTTTTTCATTTGAGTTTCTTTAAATTCATTATTTATCATCATATATCGCCCCCTTTGTGACAACACAATCATTTTTATAATGTTGATTTTAGATATTTTTTAAAACAAGTGTTAAGTTTTTCAAGTTCAATAGGTTTGGTAATATAGTTATCCATACCACAAGCATAGCCTTTGTTAACTTCTTCAATGAAAGCATTTGCGGACATAGCCACAATAGGGAGGTGGTTCATATTATTTTCTTTTTCTAACTTACGGATTTGTTGAGTTGCCTCATAACCATCCATTTTTGGCATCTGTATGTCCATAAAAACTAAGTCATAATATCCTGGCTCAACTGTTTTAATACGATCAACAGCTTCTAATCCATTCCATACCTTTTCTGTGGTTACACCAAAATAACTAATAAATTCTTCTGCAATATCCATATTTATTTCATTATCTTCAACTATAAGGACACGACCTGAATAAGTTTTCTTACTTTCAGCTACATTCACATTGGCTGCTTCCTTTGTTTTTTCACTTGATGTTAAGTTACTCATGATGTGATATAAACGGGATTTGAACACTGGTTTTGATAAAAATGCATTAATGCCAGCTGCCTTTGCTTCTTCCTCAATATCAGCCCAATCATATGCAGTAAGAACAATAATTGGTAATTCATCACCAACTATCTTACGTATCTGACGCGTTGTTTGTAGACCATCCATGACTGGCATTTTCCAATCTATAATAACTACATGATAATCTTGGTTAATTTCATGGGCCATTTTTGTTTTCTCCACGGCTTCAATACCACTAAGTACCCATTCACAATTCATGCCAATTTCCTGTATAATTCTTACTGTGTTTTCACATGCAATTTCGTCATCATCTACAACTAGCGAACGCAAATCGTATAATTTACTATAATCAAATGTTTCTTCTTCACAGGTCTGTAATTTAATAGGAATAGTTACTATAAATGTGGTACCTTTACCAAGTTCACTTTCAATCTGAATTTGACCACCCATCATATCTACAATATTCTTTGTAATGGCCATACCAAGTCCTGTACCTTCTACTCTACTTTTTGTGGAAGTCTCTGCACGCTCAAAAGGTTGGAATATCTTTTTTATAAAATCTTCAGACATACCAATTCCTGTATCACGCATTATAAACTGATAACTGCCATAACCTTTTGTAGTTGGTGGCAACTCTCGAATAGTTAAACCAATTTTACCACCAGGTTGTGTAAACTTCAATGAGTTACCTATAATATTTGTCATAATACGATTAATTTGTAAAGCATCTCCAATCACTTTTTCATGAGAGATATCACTAACATTGATTTCCATTTGTATATCTTTCTCAATAGCTTGTGGATATGTAATACTAATGAAATCATCAATTAGCTCAGGGAGTTTAAAATCTTCGTCATTTAGTGAAACTTTTCCACTTTCAATTCTACTCATATCTAAAACATCATTAATTAGTCCTAACATATGACGTGAAGATGACAATATTTTGGTTAGACAGTCTTTTACTTTATCTTTCTTATCAATATCCATGGCTGCAATTACAGTAAGACCAATAATTGCATTCATTGGAGTACGAATATCATGAGACATATTAAATAAAAATTGAGATTTTGCCAAATTTGCACGTTGTTCTACTTCAAGTTCAGCTAGAGCAGAATTCATTTCTTCTTCAGACTTGTATTTAAGTCTTAGTATGTATTGATAAAAAATAATAGCAATTAAAACTGATACACTAAGAATACTACCCATTATGACCATTACTCTTTTAGAACTGGTAACCAATTCGGAATATTCATTAAGTTTTCTTCCTGCACCTTCTGTGATAGTAACAGATAATGCATCCAGCTTATCTAGTTTTGGTTGTATTTCTTTTGAAAAGTATGCTTCTATATCCTCCTGCGTATTGTTCTGTGATTCCGCCATTTTCAACATCTTTATCTGGTCATTATACAGTTGAGAATAAAGTGAACGCATTGCTGGCACACTTTGTTTATCAGCTAGGTAACGATCATCTAAAAGATTAATTAATTCTGTCATTGACTTATCAATAGAACTGTAATGTGTTTTTATCCCAGTTATTACATCAGAAGTTTGGGAGTAAGATAAACGTTCTGGTAATGCACGTAACAATGTCAGATTAGCTTTGACATCACCTATTGCAACAGACACAGTATATGGATGTTCGCTGACTATGTTCATTTGTTCATTCATAGTATTAGAACTATATATATATTACATAGTATATAATAACTATCACAAATATGATGCCTGACATTATTTTTGATAATAGGTTTATATTCGTTTTTATTAGTTTATGAAACATATATTATCTGTTCCTTTCTTAAAGTTTAAGCTCTATTAGTAGAACCTTGATATTCCTTGATAGAAGCAACTACTGTATTGTAATCTTCACTTACCTGTAAAAAAAATAATGAAGTAGCTTTAATAATGTCTTCTGTACGAAGTGCTTCTGTAATCAAATGAGATGATTCTTCTAATATGTTGAATCCAAGATTTTGAGAAACTCCTTTCAATGTATGTGCAGACCTGAAAGCATCTTCAATATTACCTGTTTCTAATGATAATTTAAGTGTCTGAAAAGACTGATCCTGTAAAAACTTATTAATATATTTTTCTATGCGTTCTTCTGAGCGAAAACGGTTAAATATATCCTGATAAGCTCCACCAAAAGATTGATAACATTCTTTAATTGTCATAATTTCACCCCCCTCTATATTCATATTACTTTATATAATATTATAATCGAATCTAGGCGACAAAAGTATTATATTTAGTTAATAAATCGAAATTTTCATTAGATAATTTATCTTATAATAAATATATAAATTTTCAGTGTACAATATTTTAAAAAGAAATAATGGAATGCTTGAAACAACTAGGTTACAAGGTGTTCCCTAAAAACATAAAAAGCACTACTTGTCGTTTAATGAAATTATTGAAAATACCCAATTTATTTTGGGATTTTATATTAACTAAGTGGGATGTAAATCAAAGTTCAGAAATGCTCATAAATAATAGTGTGAGAATATAATTTAGTCCCCTTCTTGACAAGTGAACAGTTGTTAACTATATTTATTAATGGAGGTTATTATGCAAAAAAAAGTGCGAGATACAAAGAAAGTTATTTTAAAAGTTGCACTAAAATTATTTTCTGAACGAGGCTATGATGGGGTTGGTATCCGCGACATATCAAAAGAAATCGGAATAAGGGAAAGTGCACTTTATAAGCATTACAGTGGAAAGCAAGATATTTTTGACTCAATTCTCAAAGACATTGAGCATCGTTATCAAGAAGAATTTTCTACTATTCTCCCTGAAAACATGACCAATATTTTCTCAGAAGAAAATGATGTAAGAGAGGAATTATTCCGTATTAGCATTACAATGTTTAATTTCTATCTCAAAACGGAGTATGGTTCTCAACTGCGTAGAATGTTGACATTAGAACAGTATAGAACTTCTGAAGCAGGTAAGTTTTTTAGGGAATTGATAATAGATAAAGGTTTATATTATATATTAGGTGTGTTCACTAGTTTAATAAATGATGGAGTTTATATTGATGCTGATCCAATGGTTATGGCCTTGCAGTTTTATTCACCTTTATATTTGTTGTTATCAAAATACGACAATCAGCCTGAAAAATACGAAGAAGCGATATCCTTTTTAGAAAGACACATTACGATATTCAATAAAATCTATTTGAAGGATTGATAAACGATGAAAGGAATTGGAATATTGGTAGCAGAGTGGTTTATAACTGGTTTAATTGTTTATGCAGGACTATCTGGCAAGCAAATATTATTCATTAATGGTCCAAGATCAGCCGTCATCATTTTGGGCGTAATAGGATTTGCAATCTGTATGATTATGCCAACAATCGGTAAATTTATTAGCAACGCACCTTCTCACCCCTTCACAATTATGGGGTACATCTTTGGTACAATCGCATTACTAACTACGATGACACAAATATTTAAATGGAATATTCCTATCATCTATGACCCGAAAACTGCACTTTTTGTAGTTGCTGGTTGCATTGTCATAAAGTCAATCATTGCCAGGTTTGCACTGTTGATAGTTAAATAAAAAGTGTATATATAATTTATATAATAAGTTTAATAAAAATGTAGACACAAGTTTAAATCTTTATGGCTTAAAACAGAACAACGTAAAACTCCTATATAATTATCTTCTAAATTATATAGGAGTTTTAAAATACTGTAAAAACTTTAAATTCATTAAAAGTAGAATAAATCTTCAAATTTTTTGTCTAGAGCAATACACAAAATAAGTGCTAATTTTGCAGTCGGATTAAACTGACCTGTTTCTATTGAACTTATAGTGTTTCTTGATACTCCAACCATTTCAGCTAATTGAGTTTGTGATAACTTTTTCTCTGCTCTTGCTGTCTTTAAGTGATTTTTTAAAATTAGTTCATCATTCATATATTTACCTCAATGATGCTGAAACAAAATTAATTAATGAAGTAATTGTTACAATTAAACTGAAGGTTGCAACAAAAATATATTGTTTTTTACGTGTAAATTGATATTTTGCAATACTCTCAGCAACTATAAATGTCCAAAATAAGGCTGCTACTGTATAGCTTTTTTGGCCAATAAAGGCGTTAAATATTACAATGAAACAAAATACACATGTAAAAGCAATATAGCCTATTTTTCGACCCTTATTTTCAACATACTCTAATCCTTCATCTTTCCTTGATTGGCGACTTTTATTTAGAATTTCCTCTTTATTCATTCGGAGCACCTCCTATTTAGATGCAAAGTTTACTTGGTATCTTTATTATATCATGCCAAGTTTTATTGTCAATAATTTTGAAAAGAAAACTTGGCAAAAATATGCTATAATGAATGTATAATATGTAATGTGCAACATTAAAAAAATAGTTAGAATGGTTGAAAATACAGATTCTAATTTAGGGATTTATATTAACTAAGTGGTATATAAATAAGGTAATTATAGGAGTGGTTTTCAATGTTAATAAATTATTACGATAGAGGTTATTTCAAACAAATTTATATTACAAGTATTCTTGTAATAATATTTTCGATAATATGTGCATTCAAGGCAACATTTCTATTCTTATTACTCGCAGGTTTTTATCTTGAACAAACATATAAATTTTTAATAAAGTATAAAAATAAGCTTTATATTTCAATTACTGATGATGATATTTTGATTGATAATAAATATATTTTTAGAGGTAAAAATACTAAAAATCATATCAACTTTAAAGATATAGTAGGTATAAATAAACAAGATAATATTATCGAAATTTTTACTAATGAAAACTCTTATTGTATATATCTAAAAGCCTTAAGCATTGAGAGCGAAGAATATCTAATAAGTAGACTAAAATCATTTTGTTGATTTCATATATCTTATAAGTAGAAAACAGAGTAGTTAAAACTGCTCTGTTTTTGCAATTAAAATTTAAAAATACACTATAGATAAAATGCATATATACATTATGAAATAACTTATAAATAAAATTATTAATAATGTTTAAAAAAAGTTGTTTTCTATATCTAATTTAATTAGCAAACTGAGATTCTTATTAGATGAATTATGCTATAATATGCAGTGTGCAACATTTTGAAAAAGGATGTTGTAAGGATTGTAAATACTGAGTTGCAACGTGTTTTTAAAAAATACCAAAAAACACTATTTGTGACTCACTGCAATTTTTAATATTTTATATGACTGAAAGTATTGAAAATGCCCGATTTATTTTGGGGTTTTATATTAACTAAGTGGTAAACAGAGTAGTTCTAACTACTCTGTTTTTTATTTGTAAATTTAATAAAATTAAATAAACGGTAAAAATTGGAAATTGATTATTGCAAAAATAGGTACTATGCTTGTAGTATAAAGAATATATATATCGAAATGATATATATAAAACTACGTATAAAAAATACTTTTAAAATAATCACAATCTTTACTTTAATATTAAACTCATATTAGGATATGACATATTAAAGCAAAAAATATAGATTATATTAGTTTTAAAAAACTTAAAAATCGAAGAGGAGAGTCTGTTATTATTCAGAAGTTGGGTAATTACAAAAATATAAATCAGAATATTTTGAAAATGAGGGGCGATTTTATGGGAGAATTAAAATTTGAATCAAAAGTGAATTACATTAAGAATAAGAAAAGAGTTGCTACATCTATACATCAAGTGAAAGAAATCTCTAAAAAGATTATGACTTTTTGACAGATTGCATAGAAACATTTTATATAAAAATAAAAGAGGTTTGATAAAGTTCAAGCCTCTTTTATTTTTACTTATTTTTCTTTTGTAGGAGTTCTATCATTTTTAAGATAGCATCTCTATCTTCTTGTTCTAATTCATAAAGCTTGTTAGTTATTTCTTTCACATCATCATCAATTTCTAAGTCAGCTAGACAATCTTTATAAATTTCACCCTTTCCATTTCTTAGCCATTCTTCGTTTACTTCAAATTCTCTACATATGTCATTAATACTTCTTTCTGTCAAAACTCTTTTTCCTTTTTCTAGCAAAGAAATTTGATCTTGTGATAAGTAAATTCTTTCTCCAAAAGATCTTTGAGAAAGTCTTTCAAGAGTTCTTAGTTCATTTAACCTTTTTCCAATTTCTTTAGATTTTAATTCTTTTGAAACTTCTTCCATTTTTACAATCCTCCCTTGTAATTATTATACTATAAAACCACGACTTTGTCATTGAAATAATAATAATAACGACAAAATAATAATAAAAACAAAAAAATATTGATTTTTAACGACAAAGTAGTTATAATTAAAATAAGTCGGACAACAAAGTAAGCATAGGGGGATGAAAAATGATTTGTTCAAACAAAGAAAAAGTAGAAACAGCTTTGATGATAGACTATTTAAAGAAAAATGAACCCAACAAATGGAGAAGCATAGAAATTTTAATTTCTAGTACATACACATTGAGTAATTTTAAAAAAGGAAATAAGAATGTTATACATCAGAAATAACAATTAACAGTGAATATTTAAAAGGAGTGACAAACTTGAAAATTTCAGATTTTAATAAAGAACATGTAAGCAAAGCAATTCAACTGCAAGAAACAAGATTTAATACCAGCATAGATTGTATTATTACAAAAGTAGAAAAGAATGAAATACTAGTCATGTATTATGAAAAAGAAACAGAAGAAATAACATATAAAACCCTAACTAAAGAAGACCTAATGTTTAATGATTATAAGCTTAAACTATTATCTTAAAAAGGGGCTTCACGAAAGGGGGTGATAAATTTGGAACTCTTAAAGGATGCAAGAAAAAAAGAGTGGTTTTGGTTAGAAAATGACTTGATTGATAGAGAAGATTTGACCATTTATGAAAAAATGATTTACATAGTGCTCGCAAGATATTCTGATGATAATAGTTGTTGCTTTCCAAGTTACAGGACAATTTCGTTAAAATGTGGGTGCAGTGAAAGACAAGCTAAGAATGTAATAAAAATCTTAGAAGAAAAAAGGCTGATTAAAAAAGAAAATAGAATAAAAAGTAACTCAAATGAAAAAGAGAGTAATATATATTTTATTTTAACAGCTAAGTTAGGTAGTGAATATGATGCACAACAGGTAGTGAATATGATGCACAACCCTAGTGCACCTCATGCACAACAGGTGGTGCATGAGGTGCACAGTAAAAAGACTTATAATAAAAAGACTTATATAAAAAGTAATACCACTCCACAAAAAGAACCTAAAACTGATTATTTAGACTTATCATTCTTGGACTTAGATATAGAAAAAGTAAAACTAACTAAAGAGGAATATGACAAACTTATAAGCAAGTTTGGGAAGAAATACATACATGATAAAATTGTTAGTTTAGAAAACTATATCGTTAATGGGAAAGGGAGTAGGTATAAGAGCCACTACAGGGCTTTGTTAACTTGGGGAAATGGAGATGTTAGCAAAGGTATAGTATCAGAGGTTACAAAGGCTAAGAATCCACTTGCTGGCTTCAAAGAACTTTAAAAACTAAATAGACAGGAGAATTGATTATAAAAGATGAAAAGTTAGAACTTACTGAAAAAGACTTGCACTGTATTGCAAGGTATTTGCAAAATGAGGTAATGCAAGTAGCATTTAAAGGAGATAGAGAAGCCCTTAATTGTAACATTTTAAAAATATAGGTTTAGAGGTGAAGTTTGCATGCATGAAAAAACTAAAAGAGTAAAAAGAAAATTATCTGATATTCTGCTTATTTTAATGATAATGAGCCTCTTTGGTGACATTTACTTTATTCATGAAGTTAAAAGTAGAATTAAAGAAATAGAAGAGGTAAAAGAAATTATGCTTGAGGATCTCCAGACAATAGAGAAATATATGGATAAGTTAGAAATAGATTAGGAGGGTGATTAAGTGAATTACTCTTTAGAAGCAGAGCAAAACATTTTAGGAAGTTTTCTTATAAATGACTCAATAACATACAAAATAAGGGAACTAAAAGAAAATGATTTTTACTTTGAATCACATAAAATTATTTTATCTTGCATGAAGAAAATAATTGATTCAAATAAACCTTTAGATATTTTGCTTTTAAAAAATGAATTAGAAAAAATAGATAAATTAGTAGATGTTGGAGGAGTTAGTTACATTACCAGTTTAACAACTATAGTCATAACTACTTCAAACATAGATCACTATATAAAAATCATAAAAGAGAAGTTACTTAAAAGACAAATTTCAGAGTTAGCAAATGAATTAATTAATAATTCAAATTCAGATACAAGTATAAACGAATTGATTGTTGATATAAACGATTTAAAAACACTTGTGACGACGAGCAGTAGCGCAAATGATAATTACATTGATGCATCAAAAATAAAACGTGAAAAAGGCGTACACAAGTCCATAGATACAGGTTTTAATAAATTAAATAATGCTCTAGATGGATTTAGGTATGGAACTCTTACAATTCTGACTGGTAAACCTGCATCTGGAAAATCGACTATAGTTAATCAGTTTATAGCAGAAGCAATTGCGAATAAAGAAAAAGCCTTTTTATATTCTGGAGAATTACCTGCTTTTATGGCTATGGATTGGTTTAGAAAAACTGTGGCTAATGATTATCATATAAAAGAATATCAAAGCGTTTATGGAGGCGCATACACAGATATTCCAAACTATGCAGTTGATTTGATTGCAGACTGGATAAAAGATAAATTTTTTCTCTATGATGAAGATGCAATAAGCGATGAAGTAAACCTATTAAACACCATAGAACACTTGTATTTAAAAAAAGGGGTTAGACTCTTTGTTCTTGATAATCTAATGACAATAAAAACTGGCAATAAGGCAGAGAAATATGATAGACAAGAACAGATAGTAGGCAACTTAAAAAATCTCGCTAAAAAATACAACTTAGTAATAATTTTAGTTGCACATCCTAGGAAAAATATGGGTGACATGAAGCCAACTATGTATGATGTATCTGGAGCAAGTGAGATTGTCAATTATGCAGATTATATTTTATCAACTTACAGAGTTATTGATGAAGAAGAAAAGACAGACGACACTTATTTATTAATTTTAAAAAATAGAATAACAGGAAAACAGAATATAAGTTTTAAAATGAATTTTTCAGAAAGAAGAAAAAGACTTTACACAACCAGTGAGGAGTTAAATAGAGATTACAAATATGATTTAGATAAACAATATGTCCAAGCAGAAATTCCAGAAGATTTATTTTAAAAAGAAAAGAAATTAAGGAGAAAAAATAGGAAATTTAATGAAGTAATAAATTTGAGTAAAATTCAATGTTGAAAAATTTAAAAAGTCAATATTGAAAAAATACCATTTTTCAATATTGAAATTAAAATTTGACAAAGTATTGAAAACCAATATTGAAAAAATTTAAAGAATATAGTAATTGCAATAACTGTCGAATGTGATTGCATTACGCAAAAAACACAGGTTTAAAGAAGTTGTCAAAAACTATTAAAAGATGGTAATGATAGAGAGGAAAAATAAAATTAAAAATTTTGCCAAAAGTGTTATTAAATTATTGCTAAAATTTGTTAATTAATTTCCTCGTAGAAAAATATTATTTCAAATAAATAAAGGAGTGATTTTATGATAGCATTAGAAAAATTTGCAGGTGGAGTTCTGAAAGAAAAGTTTAATACAGAGTTACAAAAAGTTTTAGATAATATTGCAGATCCAAATACAGATTTTAAAAAAACAAGAAAGATTAGTTTAGAGATAGTGTTTAAAGCAAATGAAGATAGAGATCTTGCAGAAGTAGATATAAAATCCAAGGCGACTATAGTAGAGGCAAAAGCAACGACAACTAAAGTTTTAATAGGAAAAGACTTGGAAACAGGAAGAGTTGAGGCATCTGAATTTAAAAATCAACTAGCTGGTCAGTTGTCTCTGGATGTTTCAGACAGTAATGAAACTGAAGAAACAGAAGAAAATAGTGCTGGCGTAATTGATTTTAGAAATGCAAGTTCAAAGTAATTTAAGAGAAGTAATAAAATATAAATTTAAATAAAAAGGAGAATAAAAAAATGATAAAAAATGCAATGGAATATTTAGTTAAGTTAGGAAAAAGAGAAACAGTATGCGTAGATGGATTTAACTACACAACAGATAGATTAGAAATAATAGAAGAGCCAAGGGCTAATGATTTAGAAATAACTACATTAAGTGGGCTAGTGGACTATATAAAAAGTGGCATAGATTATAAAGAGGATGAGCTTTTATTAATACAAGTTCTAACTCCAAAAAAAGTTCTTTTAAGATCTGCTTTAAGAAAAAATAGAGATAGAGAAACATACATTGAGTGTGTTGCGCTACTTCCAGATAAAAGATTTGATAGACCTTTAGATTTAGACACTTTTAACATAATGCTACAATCAGCATTTATAAAAAATAGTGATAGAGATACGCTTTTGAAAATTGCAGGTAATATTCAAGAATCTACAGTAAAAAATGTTGGAGATGATGGAGTTTCTCAATCTGTAACAATAAAAACAGGTGTTGCTAGTGTATCAGAAGCAATAGTTCCAAATAGAGTAAAGTTAATTCCTTATCGTACTTTCCAAGAGATAGAGCAGCCAGAAAGTGAATTTATTTTTAGAATGAGTACTGGACCAGCAGCAGGATTATATGAAGCAGATGGTGGAGCATGGAAGAATCAAGCAATATTAAATATTAAAGCGTACTTACAAGAAGAATTAAAAGATTTTAAAAATGTAAATATAATTGCTTAATTGAAAGTCTAAGAGGGCTTATTATAAGTCCTCTTAGTAAACAAGGGAGGGGATTAGATGAAAAGGATTTGTCATATGAGTATTTTAGAGAGAGCTGAATTTACAGATAAAATAGCCAATGCAATCATGTATACAGATGAAAGTATTGGAAAGGGAGATGCTTTTGTTGATGCAATTGAGGTTGTAAAGCAGATGGAGAGAAGAGAAAACGAAACATATGAGAAAGGAGACATTGCTATATGAATAATACGGTTTTAGTTGGAAGATTAGCAAGAGATCCAGAGTTGAGATATATTCCAGGCTATGGCACTCCAGTTGCCACTTTTGCATTAGCAGTTGATAGGGGCTATGTAAAAAAAGATGGAACTAGGGAAGTTGATTTTATACCAATTGAAGTTATGGGAGGATCAGCAGAATTTTGTGCTAATTATCTAGCGAAAGGAAGAATGGTTTCAGTTCAAGGTCAAATAAGGATAGAGAAATATGAAAAAGATGGAGAGAAAAAAACTTTCACAAAAGTAAGAACAAAAATTGTTAATGCACTTGATCATAAGCCAAAGGATGAAGAAAAAGAAATTGGTTTTCAAGTTCTAGATGATGAAGATATTCCATTTTAAATTGGATGGTGATTATATGAGAAGTTTAGAGGAGAGAAATAAGTTAGTTGAAGAAAATATAAATTTCGTATGGTTTATTATAAGAAGATATTTCAGAGTATTTATTTCAAAATATCCATATCTTCAAGATGATACATTTTCAGAAGGATGTATTGGATTATGTAAAGCAGCGGATTATTTTGATAGTGAAAAACGTATTGAGTTTACCACTTTTGCAGCTGTATGTATAAAAGGTCAAATATTTAAATTCGTAGGTAGATATGTTAAAAAACATTACAGAACAGATATAGATAGTTTTGAAAAATGTATCTATAAAAATACTCATGGTGAAGAAATAAGGATAGAAGATAGGTTGGCTGGTAATGACAATGTAGATATAGAAAATGTTCATGTTATTAGATCTTGTATAAAAAGAAGTAAAATAGAAGATATAGAAAAAATAACGTACTTAAGAGAAAAAGGATATAGTCAAAAAGAAATAGGCGAAGTGCTTGGGACTAACCAAATGGCAATATGCAGGAGACTTGGAAAATTAAAAGCTGAAATTAATATACTAGGAAAATAATATAAGTATTTAAGTTTATTGGAAGTAAAATGAAGATTAAAATAGTTGGTGGTAGGGAAAATGAGTGCCCAATATGTGGTGGCAATGTATTTAAACTTGAAACTAATATTGGAATAGTTTGGCAATGTAAAGACTGTGGATGTATGTATCAAGACTTTGAATGTAAGAAAAATTAAAGGAGAAACAATGTTAGATTTATTAAAAAAATTAATAATTGAAGAATTGATAAAATCAAATATAAAGATGGATATTTTAGATACAAAAGAATTTGAAAAAGAAGTAAAGGAATTGGACATAGGAATATTAATGAGATTGTATGAGCCAATGGTGCACTTACATTGTATGAGAAATGGGAATAAGGAACTTGAAAAAATGAAGGTAGAAGATTTTTTAAGAAATGCTGGTGCAGACATAGAGGAAAAGTAATCTTATTCAAAAAGAAAAGAGGAGCCTTACTTCACGCTCCCGTTTGTCAAAACTCTAAAACTGTCATAACAAAATCATTATAACATAAATGGGAGTGTGAAGTAACATTGGCCAATAAAAAAGATACTTTGTTCAGTAGTACAGAGGGCAAATTATATAGTTATAAAAAAGCAAAAGCAGAAATAGAGAAAATAGGTATCGATATAGAAATAATAAAAAATGACTATAGAGGATGCAGTAGTATTGAAATTAAAGAGAAATCAAGTAGAACATATAACACTAAAAGTGTAGTTGAGATAGAAGTTGAAGAGAAAGAAAGGAAAGTACTATTAAAAGAAAAAGAGAAAAGACATAAGGAATTATTAGTTGAAAAAATAGATAATGCAATGAAGATATTAAGTGAAGAAGAAAAGAAAATAGTCCAATATAAGTATTTTTCAAATAATAGGACATCTTGGGAATATGTCGGTAGAATGATTGGATTTTCAACAAGTAAGTGTAAACAGATGAGAATAGAGATTATAGATAAGATAAAAGGATTACTTTGAAATACATTATTTATAATTAGTAAAAATAAAATTTATAATATAGATAATTAAAAATAATATAAAAATTTATTATTGCTAGTTATGATTTTATATCAGTTGAAGGATAAGAAAAATGCTCAAGATTTATGTAAATAAGATACTTTTGTAAATCTTGAGCATTTTAATGTTTATAAATTAAATGGAAGAAGCTATTTATAGTGACTATATTGTGTAAATAGTCTTAAGATTACTAGAAGAAGTAAAGAAATACATCTTATATGTACTAGAGTATAAAAGAGATTGGAATCAAAGTCGAGTAAATTAATTAGAATTATTTTTATTCATATTTAAACTATTCAAATTGTTTTCCCAGTTTTTTATCTCCTTTTTAATTTCTTCACTTAAAGTATTACTTGAAGACATTTTCTTTAATTTATCGTTCAAGGATTTCTTTTGTTCCTCTGAAAGATCTGTTTTTATTGTAGGATCAATAATATCTATTACATCTTTTACATCAAAATCAACAAATTTGCACAATTCTTCTAAATGATCAATTAGAAAACCTAGACCTTCATATGACCATTCTTTATAATTTTTCCCGTTCTTTAATATGAATTCATTAACTTCATAACTTTGATTTGCTAATTCAAAGAATGAACCTGAAGGATCCATTATATCATTTATAGAGTTTTCATAGTTAACAATATTAATTTGTCTTATTAATTTCTCTTTTTCTGTTAAGTTACTATAATTCTTGTTAACAAAAGCAACTAATCCAAATTCAAAATTTAAAATTGAATCTTTACGCTGTTTTACTGAATCTTCTCCAAATTCTCTAAGACCTTCTAAATTTTTATCAATGGCCTTGTCTCTAATCTCTATTAATTGTTCTATACTTAAATCTTCTAAGTTTTTAGGCACTATTTCTTCATTATTTTTAGTAACTTCTTTTAATTTATCATTTGTATTTCTATTATTGAAAACAAATATAGCAGTGAATAAACTTAAAACTATTACCAATATAATTAAACTTATGTTTTTCTTATTTAGCATATTAATCCTCCTTTATGGCAATGTATATATAATTATAACGAAGAATGAATTGATTTTTAGACACTTTTATATAATCTTTAAAAATTTTATATATTAAGTAGGACTTGATTGCAATTAACAGAAATAAAACTATAACTTATAAAATAAACAATCAAAAATGGTGTAAAAACTAATACTTTTTGTTAATATTAATAGATAAAGATAAACTAAGGTGGTGATTAAACTGACAATAGAAGAATACAAAAATAAATACTCTACTGGAAATAAGATTATACTTTCCTTAAAGAGTTTTGATGATAAAGAACTATACTATCATGAAACTTATAACATATTAAATTCAATAGATGAAATAGATAGATTAACATCAAGCAAGATATTTAAAATAATAGAAGATAAAAATGATTTAGCCTTAGAGTCTTATTATTCTAGTGTAATTGAAGGTGCCTTTTCAACTAGAAAGATTGCAAAATCTATAATTAGAGGAAAGATGAAACCAAGTAATAAAAGTGAGTACATGATTTACAATAATCATAGAGCCTTAGAATATGGATTAGATAATTTAGATAAGTTATATAGTCACAAATTTATATATGACTTACATCATATATTGGGTGAAAACTGCTTGGATTCAGAAGAATATGAGTATAGAACTGAAAAAGTATATGTATGTGATTCAAAAGGTGAAATTATACATACAGGACTGGATCCTTTGGAAATATATAATTTTATGGATGAATTAATAACTTTTATGGAAAATAGTAAGGTAAATGATTTAGTAAAGAGTGCAATAATTCATTTCTATTTTGTATATGTTCATCCTTTTAGTGATGGTAATGGAAGAACATCAAGAGCCTTATCTTATCTATATTTAATTGATAAAGGATATGATACTTTCAAGGAGTTTTCAATATCATATATGATATCTAAAAACAGAACTAAGTATTATAAGGCTATACTAGATGTAGAGAATAAGGGATATAATTTAACTGTATTTATAGAGTTCATGTTAAAGTCCATAATACAGTCTATAAATGAAATGAGAGACATGCATGATAGAAAGTCTTTAGAGAGTGTATTGAAAGAAGAGTTATTTGAAAATGATATTACTCTATCAGCAACAGAAGAACATATATTAAAATATATCTGTAGTAAAGATAACTATTCTATGACATTGGAAAACTATATTAAAAAGAATAAAAGTAGATACTTAAAGGCTGGAATAAAGGAAATTGAATTAGTTGACCAGTTGATGGAAGTGCTTAATAATCTTGAAGAAATAGAACTTTTATCAAGAGAAAAGGACATATATAAAGTTAATGAGAAGTACTTAAAAATGCTTGAAATAAGTTAAATTGATAGTATATAAAAATAGAAAATGTACATGGATATATAATAATAAACCCTCTAAGAATGAGTTTTCTTAGAGGGTTTTATTTTTTACTCTTAAAATAAAAAAGATTTTTATTTTGTCCAAAATTCATTTTATTATGCGTTGTATATACTGAAAGAGTAGGAGATGGTATAAAACTAGCAAATAACTAGGAGGAAATATATGAATAATAAGAAAAAAGCATTCTTGATTTCTGGCGCTATAAACGTAATTTTATTAATCATTGTTTTTGCATTGTTTAGTTATAACATTATAGAAAATAATACAAGAAATATGATAATAACTGTAATCTTAATTTTTATTTTTGAAATGATAAAAATAAAAATCATAGAGAAATATTATAACCTATAAATAAGAAATATTTTTCCTAAGAGCATATTGTAAAGTATGCTCTTAATTTAGTTATATAGATTTAAATGTAATAATGTCTTTTTTGTAGACGATTTATGTACGATTTATGACCGATTTGTGTACGATTTATGTCTTTTAATCATGATAATATTGTATTATGAAAAAATATATTTAATAAAAAATGGCTTGGAATCTATATTCTAGGTCTTTTTTTATATAAAAATTCAATCATTAGATTAGGAGGGCGTAGTATGTTGAAAGTTTTGCAAGAGAAAAATATAAGAATGATATGGTCAAAGGATGGTAGTGAGGTTTGGTTTAATGCAAATGATGTAGGAGAAGAATTAGGCATAGTAAATATTCGTGATACGTTAAGAAATATAGATAGAGAATATAAAAAGAAATTTAATGAGTCTACTGTCGGAGATTCCGACACTAGAAATTTTAAAAGCAAATTGCCAAACTTTGGTACTATCTTCATTACAGAAGAAGCAGTATATAATATGTCATTTAGAAGTAATAAACCAGAGGCAAAACTATTCACAAAGTGGGTTTCTAAAGTACTTAAACAAATTAGAATACATGGTTATTACATTGCTACAGAAAAGGACCAAGAATGGATAAATATAAGAACAGAAGGTAAAAAAGTAAGAAAAGATTTTACAGATGAAATACAAGAGTTTGTTTATTATGCTATTAACCAAGGTAGTAATAATCCTCAAATGTATTATAAACATTTCACTGAACTTGTAAGAAAAAACTAGGAATACCAAAAGATGTAAAAAGAGATGAATTAAATCAAAGTGAATTGTTTGATATACAAGCACTTGAAAGAGTCATATCTATGAAGTTGCCTAAGTTAATAGATAAAGATATGAACTATAAAGAGATATATAGGAAAATTAAAGAGTTAATAGAGATAATTTAATGCTATCTATATAGATGGTATTTTTTTATGCAATAAAACAAGTATTTTTAAAAGAGGTGTTTGAAATTAAACGAGATATAACAGAGGAAATTTTAAGTGCAGCATATGTACCAGATAATCTAAAATATTATGACAATGTAATGAAAGAAACTCCTGGTATGTACGGAAGAGAATGTTCTTTAGATTTTATAAGGAAAAAACAAGAAAAACTCCTGAAACTAAAAAAGAAGGTTAAAAGTAACTATCATTCCAAGATTGATAAGTTAGATTTGTATTTAAAAGTTTTAGAAGAAAGTATAATTGATGAATCTGATCATGTTGAATTAGTTACGTTTAAGTTATATTTGCAGTTAGAAAATGTGGTGAAAGTAACTAGAACTGTAAATGACTTAGGATTTAGAATAAAGACCAGTACTTATTCAAAAGAGAGAAGATACACTACAAATGATATAACCTCTATAATTACAGATTCTTTTGCTGATGTAGATGAAGATTTAAAGATGTTAGTACAAGAAAGGCAGAGAAAAAATTATTATGGGAATAAGGAGTGTTTTTAATGAATGGAAGCACATAAAGGACAAAAAGTTAATCCTATAAAAGATATTGAAGATGTATTTAGACTTTTAAATTTTTTAGAGGAATGGAATGAAAGAAATTACTTATTAGCTCTATTTGGAATGTGTACTGGACTTAGAATAGGGGATATATTAGCACTTAAAGTTGCAGATGTAACAGACATAAAGTTAGATAAAAAAGGGAAGAAGATAAGAGTATCTAAGGATTGGATTAGAGTTATAGAGGAAAAAAGAGATTATGACAGAGAAGTTTTCTTATCTGAAGTAATAAGAAGTGCTATAGAAAATTATACTCAAGATAGACCTGGAGAAGAGTTCTTATTTAAAAGTAATAAGAGACAGAAATTTAATAGACCCATACAAACAAGACAAGCAGGAAGAATAATAAAAGGAGCAGCAGAAAAGGTAGGAATAAAAGAAAATGTTGCGACACACTCTTTAAGAAAGACATTTGCAAGACATATTTATGATGAGGAGGAAAATAAGACTTATGCTTTAGAACTTATAAGAAAGATATTAGGTCATAAGACAATAGAAGTAACAAGAAGATATATTGGAATTGATAAAGAAGAAGAAGTAAAAGCAATAACTAAATTTACTAATAAATTAAAGAAAAGAAAAAGAGATTAGAATTGTTGTAAATTAGATCTAAATTTCATATGTTACGTTTTTCAGCAATAGGACATTACAAAAGTGTAAAGGCCTTTAATAATAGAATTTCCAAAGAATAGAATAGATTTATTAAGAAGTCTGAAAATCACTATTAGAGGACATTTTTTTGATATTAAACTAAATGTAGATATATTAAATATTAGAGTAAAGGAGTGATTTCTTGAGTGAAAAAGATGTTGATATAGTTAATACAGGATATAGAAGATTAGAAGAATTAAATCAAGAAGAATCAAAGTTAGTATCTCTCTTGATTTCAGGCTTTAACGTGACAGATGCTGCTAACTTAATTGGTATCAGTAGACAAACTGTTTATAACTGGATGAATAGAGAACATGTTAGGAAAGAAATGGACAGGCGTAAGCAAGAGCTGGCAAGCCAGGGGAACTCAATAATATTAAAAGATATAGAATCCTATGTTAATAATATTAAGGCATTGGCCAAAGATAATAGTGATAAGAGAGTAATGTTAGCAGCCAATCAATATCTTATAAATCGTATTTATGGTAATCCTACAAATACAGTTATACAAGAAGATAATGGTAATGGTATGGAAACTGGTGAAACAGAAATAGAAGCAGCCATAGCTAAGATAAGAATAAGAACAAAAAAATAATTCTTAATAAGCATTATTTTGATTAAAAAACTACCATTTTACAAATATTTATTGTAAAAATAAAGCATGGTGTAAATTTACATTGTAAAATATCTATTTTGATGTAAAAATAAAATTAAAAACGTAATTAATTTACAAAAAGAAGGATAAGTCTTTGACTCTAATTTTACATTTATGCTATAATATTATTTATAGAGTAAACATAGGTGGAGGGATCAAAGATGGTAGTAGGTTATATGAGAGTTTCAACAGCAGAACAAAATGAAGATAGACAATTAGTTACAATGAAAAAGCATAATACAGAAAAAATATATCAGGAGAAAATAAGTGCCAAAGATACTAAGAGATCACAACTAAACGCAATGTTAGATTTTGTAAGAGAAGGAGATACAATAATTGTACATGATTTTAGTAGACTTGCTAGAAGTACTAAAGACTTATTAGAAATAGTTGAGCTCTTAGAAAAGAAACATGTAAAGTTAATTAGTGATAAAGAAAATTTAGATACAAGTACACCTACAGGAAAACTTATGCTTACAATGCTTGGTGCAATATATGAATTTGAGAGAACAAACATGCTAGAAAGACAAAGAGAAGGTATCGCTATAGCTAAAGAACAGGGTAAATACAAAGGACGTAAAGAAGTTAAGATAGAGAACTTTGGTAGTTATTATGATAGATATAAGACTAGAGAACTTAATAAGACTCAATTGGCTAAAGAATTGGGAGTAAGTAGACCAACATTAGATAGATTAATAAAGAGCCATGAGAGTAACTAAGAAGAGCAATATATATGCTTAAGTTAATTTTAGTTGGGCAAATTCATAGAATTATGCCCTTTAATTATGTCTGAAATAATTATAAATAACTGTTTTTTAGTATAGGGGGGGGGGATACTTCTATTTCAAAAAAAGTATTTTTTATAGAAAATGAGTTCTAGAAATTTTCTAGTAAAATTTAAAAACCAGAGACATATTTCAAAGAGGGTGATTTTATTATAGAGAAAATTGTATTGTTCATTTTATTAACTATATTGCTAACTGAACCTAAAAAGAAAATAGAAGAGATAAAAGGATGTAAATACGAGTGGATAATTTAGAAAGAAATATACAATTAATATTTAGTTATCTAGCAAAGACTTTTATAAGAAATGGAGCAACTATAAAGGATGCTGAAAAAGAATCAAATGAGATCATAAAAGCAAATGCAAGTAATATTTTTGGTGTTAATGGCCTTGCCTATCAACTTGGGAAAATAAATTTAGAATTTTTCTGTATGTACTTTATGCAAGATACCTATCTACCAAAAGAAGATAATGCTGCTGCACCTATAGCTAAAGTTCATCATGAGTTATGGGAAGATATACAAGAATCTATAATTGGAGATGGATCACAACAATTAGGAAGAATTTATCAAAGAGGTACAGGTAAAAGTGCATTTGGAGATTTGGCAACAACTGTATGGTCACACTGTTATAAACATAAAATGTACACATTAATTTGTTCAGATATAGGTTCTACAGCAGAAAAATTTGTAAAAGATATAAAGAATGCTTTACTTGAAAATGAGTACATCAAAAAAGCATTTGGAGTACTTTTAAATGATAATGATAGAAAATATATTTGCAATAGTACTCAACTAGAATTAACTAATAAAACCTTTATTGAAGCAATATCATCTTCATCACCAATGAGAGGAAGAAAATACAATAATAATCGTCCTGATCTTATCATACTTGATGACTATCAGTCAGAGGAAAATGTTAGAACAGAAGATGCTAGAGAAAAAAAGTTTAAAAGATTTTCTGATGATGTAAAATATGCTGCACAAAAACCAGTTATAAGAAACGGTAAAACTATAAAAAGAGGAACAACTTTTATAGCATTAGGAACTTTGCAACATAAAGAATGTTTCTATAGTAGGCTAAAGAATTTACCAACATGGAAGTTTAAATGTGAAAAAGGAGTTTTAGTTGATAATGTAGATGAATTATTTAACTCTGGATTATGGCTAAAATTCAAAGAACTATTATTTGATTTTAAAAATACAAATCATCTTGAAGATGCTAAAGAGTTTTACTGGGATAATGAAAAAGAAATGAAATTTCCTATATTGTGGCCAAGTTTTTGGGATTGTTTAGACATGGCTTTAAGTTATTATGAAAATCCAACATCTTTTAAACAAGAGGTACAAAATGATGTAAATTCGATAGGTGAGAAATGGTTTAAAACAATAAGAACTGAATCTAGAGAATATATAGAAATTCATACATTTAAAAAGACAATGCTATTATGTGATCCAGCATCTGCAGGTGGGTCTAAACATGACTATAGTGCTTTTCTTGTTGGAAGCGAATCAGAAAATGGTTTACTATATGGCAGATTGGCAGAACTAGCCAAAATAAATGCTAGAACTGATTTTGATAAATATATAGACCATATGATTTATTTATTAAAAGTGTATCCAGATATAACACATGTTTATATAGAAAAAAATACATTTAATGGTGCAGATGCTAATCAATTAGAACTTAAAATAAAAAATGATGATATTCTTTACTACAGAGATATAGAAATCATTAATGATCACCAAAAGAAAAATAAAGATGATAAAATCTCTACTTTAATACCTGTTTTAAATAAAGGTCAAATGATTTTTGCAGAAGAAAATAAGGAATTTATACAGCAAATCCTTGATTTTACAGGACAAAAGTACTCTCTACATGATGATGCACCAGATATATCAGCAGAATTTATAAATAGGATTTTTAATATTAAAGTAAATGAAAGTATTACACTATTAGATAGAAGAAATTTAGGTCTTTGATTGTATGGAGGTGATGCATTAAGTGAAAATAGATTTAAATTTATTAAGAGAGATATATGATGATTGGAGTTTAAAAAAGCAAGAATACAACACTATGTATAAGTATTATAAAGGTGAAACAGATGCTATTAGTAACTATAAAATGGTTACCAAGAGGTCTAATAATAAGATAAACACTAATTTCTTAAAAAAGTTTATTAATGAAGAAGTCGCTTATTCTCTTGCAAATAAAATTACCTATACAAGTAGATTGGGTGATGAGAAGATTATAAATGATTTAGAATACTATACTTGCCATTGGAGTAAAAAGCATGATTCAGATTTATTAAGATACACACTACTATTTGGATTTTGTTATGAACTTTACTATGTAAAAAATAATGAAATGAAAGTAAGAATAATAAAACCAACAGATGGCTGTCATTATGAAAATGAAGATGGAGAGATTATCTATTTCTTTAGAGAATTTAAAAAAGATTTTAAAGATGATATTTATATAGATATATATGATAAAGAATACATCTATCATTTTGATTCAAACTTTAAAGAGATAGAAAAACCCACAGTAAACAATATATTTGATGGTAATGTTCCAATATCAATTTGCAAAAGAAGTGAAGAACTAGGAAAAAATACAATATTTAATGATATAAAAGGGTTACAGGATGCTTATGAAACTAATTTAAGTGATATAAGTAATGAAATTAGTGATTTCAGAAATGCATATCTAACTTTTTCTGGCTGCAATATTAAAGAAGAGGATTTACCAAGAATGAAGGAACTTGGAATACTTCAAGTTAATGGAGAAGGTAAAATAGAGTGGCTTATTAAAGATATGAATGATACATTTGTTCAAAATACATTATCTTCAATAAAAGAAAATATGTATGAAATTACATCCCATATAAATCATAATGAGAAAATGCAAAGTAATACATCAAGCCTAGCAGTTATAGCAAGATTAATAAGTACTGAATGGATTTGTAGTCAAAATAATGATAGTATTGCAGATACTTTATTTAATAGGTACAAATTATTGTGCATTTGGCTTAATAAAAAATATGGTTTTGACTATGATTATAAAGATATTAAGGCTAAATTTACCCCTAAGATACCACGTGATGATTTAGTTGTAGCAAATATATTAAGTCAACTTGGAGATAAATTATCTACTGAAACCGGATTATCTCAACTAAGTTTCATTGATAATCCTCATGCAGAAATGGAAAAGGCTAAAAAAGAACAGGAAATAGTTTCAGAGGGAGAGATTTTATTAGATGAATCAAAAGATTATAACTAAGTTGACTGAAGATATATATAAATCTGCTGAAAATAGGACAAAACAATTTTATAAGTATCAAAGAGAAAACAGAGATAAACTTCTATTAGAGATAGCAAAGATATTGCTAACACATGATATTATCAATGAATATTTAAACATTAATAATAAAGATAAGAAAAATCTAAGGTCAAAACTTAATAAAATTATAAATGAGTATTCTAACAATTATGATGATGAAGTCAAGGGTATAGAAACTATTTTATCTGATTTATCTAAGAAGAAATATTCAAATTTGATAATTTTATTAGGAGTAATACTGAAAATAAAAGATATGAACAATAAAGTTATAAATAAGATAGTGAATAATAAGGTTGATGGAAAACATTGGAGTGACAGACTTTGGAAGAATAAAAAAGGTATAGAAGAGTCTTTAAAAAAAGAAATAAAGAGTTTTCTAAATGGAAAAACTTCTGTAAATAAGATAGAAAAAGCAATAAGAGATAAGTATTCAACTGGAGCAAGTCAGACAAGGCGATTAGTAGAATATGAAGTATCTAGGTGCCAAAGTGAAGTAAATGAGTATTTTTTCAAAACACAAGGTATTATAAAAGTAATGTATTGTGCTGATTTAGATTCTCATACATGTAATGATTGTAGTATTTATAATGGATTAACCTTCTATGTAAATGAACCAAGACCATCACTACCACAACATTGTTTTTGTAGATGTGAATATATACCTGTTATCTAACACATATTGATTTGATATGTGTATTTACTATATCCAAATTTATAAAAAGGAGAAAAATATGCAAAAAAGAGAAATGATAGAACTATTACAAAATATAGAAGACGAATCAGAGATAGATTCTTTATTAGAAAATTTAGACTTGTTTAAGTCAAAAGAACCCAAAAGTCCCACAATAGATGAATTTAAATCCTTAATTTTAAGTGATTCAAACTTTAAGTCTTTTATGGATAAAGAAAACAGTAAATATTATAGTGAAAAGTTAGAGCATTTCAAGAAAAATGATATGCAAACACTTATAAATGCTGAAGTTCTAAAAAGAACTTCTACAAATGAAACAGAGGAACAAAAAGCTATAAGGGAACTAAATGAAAAATTGGATAGATTAGAAAAAGAAAAAAGACACACAGAAATGATTTCTAAATATAAGGATATTTTAGTTGAAAAGAAAATACCTACAAACTTAATTGAATATCTACTATCTGATGATGATGAAAAAACAAATGCAAATATAGAAATATTTGAAAACTCAATGAAGCAATATATCCAGTCTGGAGTAGATGAAAGAATTAAAGATGGCTCATATACACCACCTGGAAAAGAAGGAGATAATGAACTATCAGAAGTTAGAAAGCAGATAAAACAAGGTTTGAATAGTTTCTAAAAAAGAGAGGATGATTTTATAAATGGCTAATGTATTACAATATGTAACGCTTTTTCAACAAGAATTGGATTCACAAATAGTGGTAGGTTCAACTACTGGATGGATGGAAAGAAACTCTGGTCAAGTTATATATGATGGAGGTAGAGAAGTAAAGATTCCTAAAGTGTCTATGGATGGTTTAGAGGATTATGATAGATCTAAAGGATACGCTCCAGGAGCAATAACACTTGAATATGAGACTAGAAGAATGGAAATGGATAGAAGTAGAGAGTTTATGCTTGATTCGATGGATGTAAATGAAACAAATTTCGTTGTAAACGCCTCTTCTGTAATGGGATTATTTCAAAAGCAACATGTTATACCAGAAATAGATGCATATAGATATTCAAAGATATTTTCAGAAGTTTCTAAAGTTGATGATCGTGTAAAATATTCTTATGGAGCCTCTGCTGCAAGTATTTTAAGTGAATTAAAATATCAGATAGCATCAATTCAAGATTCAACTGGTGATATACCTCTTATTATTAGTATGTCTAGTATAGTGGCAAGTATATTAGAACAGTCTACTCAACTTGATGATATTGAATTTGGTGATGGGGATATAAAAAGAATTGTAAAATCTATAGATAATGTACCTATAATAAAAGTTCCATCAAAAAGAATGAAAACAGAATATATATTCATGGATGGAAAAACATCTGGCCAGACAGCAGGAGGTTTTAAAGAAGGACCAAAAGCACTAGATATAAACTGGTTAATAACTCCATCATCTGCTCCAATTGCAATATCTAAGACAGATAAACCAAGAATATTTACTCCAAATCAAAATCAATCAGCTGATGCTTACAAAATAGATTATAGAAAGTATCATGATTTATGGTTATTAGATGAACCAATAAAACTTCGTAGAGCATGTGTAAAGCAAGCAAAGGCTACTCAAGAGTAGAGGTGAAATAAATGTTTGTATTAAAAAAAGATAATGTTATTAGGCTTGCTAATAATGAATATGAAAGTAATAATCTAGTATCAAAGGGATTTAAAATATATTTAGAAGAAGTGACTAAAGAGAATATTGAGAAAAAAGAGGGAAAAACCGAAAAAGTTAAATCAATCTCTAATAATTTGTTTAATCTATCTAAACCAGAACTTATGGAAATTGCTAAAGGCAAGAATATAAAAGGATATTCAACTAAATCTAAGGAAGAATTAATTCAGATATTAAATGAATACAATGTTTGATAATATTAAATTGATTTTTGGTTTAGAAGATGATAAATATGATAAGTTAATAACTCTTTATATGAATAAGATAAGTGAAATGGTTTTGGAGTACTGTGGTAGAGTTGAACTAAGTATTGCATTAGAAGGATTTGTGGAAGAAAAAGTAATATCTATATTATCTTCAAGATTTGAAGAACTTAAGAAAAATAGTGGCCTTGATAATATAGACAAAGGGGTAAAAGCTATAACTAGAGGTGACACAAAAATAGAATATAATACTCCAACATTACAAAATATCGAAACTAATATAAGTTCATCATCTTTTCTAACTGATGTTGATAAAAAATTTCTAAGCCCATTTTGTATTGTTGGTATGTATTAGGAGGAGATAAAATGACTGAGGCAGATATACTAGAAATGACTTATTTTGATAGTATGACTATTATTAGGAAACTAAAAGTATGGAATGAAGAAACATGCTCTAGTGATTTTAATGATGTTATTATAGCTGAAAATATCCCTTGTTCAGTCTCAAGAAAAGAAGAGGCTATTATAAGTGGTGATATTGGAACTATAGTGGTAAATAGAAAGTTGTTTTGTAGGCCAGAAGTTGATATAAAAGCAGGTGATACTATAAATGTAACTTATAGTTATGGAGAGAAATCTATATTTAAAACTTCTAAAGTTAATGTATATTTAAGCCATATGGAAATACCTATCGCAGAAATGGAGAGGATATAATGGGAATAGAAAATCTAGGAGTTTTTGAATCATTAGCACTAGATTTAAAATTAAATGCATCTAATTTCAATAGAAAAATTAAGAAGTTTACAAATGAAACAGGTAAAGAGTTAGCAGAAAATATAAGAGATGAAACTCCTGTAAAGACTGAAAAGTTAAAAAGTGGCTGGGAAGAAGAACAACCAAAGTATGATACTTATATTGTTAAAGATGAAGTTGAATATGCCACACTAGTAAATGATGGCCATGCAACTAAAAATGGTGGAATTGTTCCGGGTGTATTTATGGTTGAAAAAGGGATTGAAAAAACAAAGGAAAATATGACAAGTGCAAAAGCAAATCTATTTGATTGGTAGGTGTTAAATTGCTTACAAACAGAGACATTATAATAGCAGTTAATAAAAGAATCGAAAATGAATTTAGAGATATAGATATTTTTATTAATGAAGATAACACACAAGGCTTTGAGGAGGCTTGTTTTTTTGTGCAACTTTTACCTGTGTCTAATAATATTGGAAATAAAGTTTTGGATATAAAGAAGATATTCATAGATATTGAATATTATCAAAGAGCTAGAAAAAATAAATTAAATCTATATGACATACAAAGTATATTAGAAAAAATATTTAATAGAAGCATTAGAGTTAAAGATAGGAGTTTAACTATAGAGAATATATCTCCATCAATTGTAAAAGATTCTGTAGGGTATAAACTAACTTTTCTAATTACTGTATCTTATTTTGAAGCGATTTACTTTAGTAAAGAAACATATGAAACAATGGAAAACATAGATTTAAAGATAGGAAGTGATTAAATGGGTTTACCAGAAATTAATATATCCTTTATTCAGGCTGGAAAAACTTTTGTTAAACGTTCTGGTGGTATTGTAGCACTTATTTTAAAAGATATAAAGAATACAGGATTGATTGAAATACAGGAAATAGAAGATATTCCAAATGGCTATTCTGCTGACAATTTAGACTATATAAAAATGACAATGAGAGGAAATATATATCCTCCAAATAAAATATTAGTTTACACATTAGATGTAGATGAATTAATAGATGATGCTCTAGACTTTCTTGAAACTTGTGAGTTTAATTACCTTTGTATGCCAGAGGAAACAGAGCAAGAGTTGCCTAAAATCAATGCATGGATTAATAAGATGAGAGAAGATAATAAAATGACGGTTTGGTTCAATAACTTAAGTGAACCAATAAAAAGAGTTATCACTAATGTAATACTTTCAGTTGGAGCATTTGGCGTACTTTTACTAACTATAGGAGCAGTATCTTTAATTGTTTCAAAGGCTATAGGAGTATTTAGTTTCTTCGTTCCAATAATACTAAGAGCAAAAGTTGCTTTCAGAGCTTTTGTAATTGGGATGAAACCATTAAGTGCAGTATTTTTGGCTGTAATGGGTCCTATAGGATGGACTATAACAGCTATAATTGCATTGTCAGTAGCATTTACTGTTGCTTATGCTAAGTCTGAAGTCTTTAGAAATAAAGTTAATTCATTAGTAAAATCATTTGTAGAATTCGCAAAACCTATAGTAAGTTTTTGTATGCCTGCACTTAAACAATTAGGTGAAAAATTTAAAGAATTATTATCTTCACTTGGACCATTATTTGCATCTATATTAAATTTAGGTAGTGTGATAATGAAGGTGTTAGGGCCTGTCTTAATTGGTGTAATAGGGTTTCATATAGCAAAATTAGTTTTAATTTTATCTACTTTGGCAACGGCATTTAGAGCTGTTGTAGATACTATAACTAATGTATTAAATGGTCTAGCATCTATTTTAAGTGGTATTTTTGATTTAATTATAGGTATTGTCACAGGCGATAGTAAAAAAATGATGGATGGAGTTAAGCAAATATTTGATGGTGGAACTAAAATTATAAAATCAATTTGGAAAGGTTTCATAGATTTTATAACTGCTCCAATAGAAGCAGTGGCTGATATTGTAGATAGTTTATTTAAGGATAAAGCGAAATGGCTTACAGACAAATGGAGAGATTTAAGAACCTTCTTAGAAAATCCAATTGAAGCAACCGCGAAAATATCTACTAAAACAAATGTGAATATACCTGGAAGTAAAGCAGCAGATGCAGCTGGAAAATCTACACCAAATACAGGTGGATTAAAACAAACAATGGCAAATTTAAAAGGTTCATTTAGTGATTTTAAAACTTTTATTAAACCTATGACAGATTCTATAAGTCAAGGAGTTGAATCTGGAAAAACTAAATTTACAGAACTGCAAAATAAGATATTAAATGATGTTAAACCTGCACTAAAGGTTCTAGAGGATTCTGGAGTAAGTTTTAAGAATAAATTCAAGGAATCAATAACTTCAATAAAAGATAAATTTAATGAGTTAAAGGATATATTAGTAGGAAATATCAAGACAAATATAGATAATCTAGTAAAAGCATTTGAACCTTTAAAGCCACACTTAGATAATTTAAAAGAATGTTTTGATAAGGTTAAACAGGCGATTACTGATTTTTTTACTCCAGCTAAACAAGTTGGAGATACAGTAGACTAGGTAAGCCAACCAATGGACAATATGAAAAAGTCTACTGATGGCATAAAGTTAGCATTTCAAAACTTAGGTCAAGCACTTGCCCCTGTTAAAGCTTGGTTTCAAGGATTTATGCCTTTCCTATCACAAATAGGGCAACAATTATTACCAGCTATAGGAATAGCAATAGCTGGTGTTGTTGGTGGAATAATTTTAGCATTTATATGGTTTTTAAATACATTAACAGCAATAATAACAACTGTTTCTGGAATTATAAACGGAATTATATCTTTTATATCTGGAATTATAAATGTTGTAATGGGACTTATAACAGGAAATGCTGACCAGACAATGGATGGCCTTAAACAAATATTTGATG